>CALLUY010000001.1 GCA_938010615.1 uncultured Pirellulaceae bacterium
AAGCCGCAACCACGATCTCCTACAGCGACGACATCGCTTGTTCCAGAACTTCTTCTTCAATGAAAATCGGCAGCTGTGGATCGCACGTAACAGCAACTGCAATCGCATCTGACGGCCGGGCATCAAGATCCAACATCTCACCATTTTGCTTGACGCGAAGATTCGCAAAATAAGTGTGATCACGAAGCGCATTGATGACCACTGACTCCAGTTCACCGCCCAGCATTTCGACGGCTCCGACGAGCAAGTCGTGCGTCAAAGGGCGAGGACGTTTCGTGTTTTTGACTCGGCGTTCAATGCTGGTCGCCTCAAAGATCCCGATCAGGATCGGAAACTGACGTTCCCCACCAACTTCTTTTAAAAACACAAGTTGATTGTCGTTGATCTCGCTGATGATGATGCGAGCCAATTGCATTTCGATAAGCATTAAAGTCTCCGAGGCGGTAGGAACCTCAAGTATAGTCGCTGCGCTGGAGGGCAACCACGGTAGCGAACGGCAACGATCAGTCCAGTTTTCGAATTTTGATATTACGCAATGCAGAAACAGTAATAAAGTTGGTGATGCCCAGCGGCGTTGTCGTGATCACGTCATTGCGAATGGACACTTCCCGATCCACAATCGATTCGTCAATCAACTTTTCATCATCGATCCAGGCAGTGATTCGGTCCTGAAGCACTTGGATTCGAATCGCATACCACTGATTTTTCGCGAATTTCCTCGTGACTTTGGTTCCATTTTCAGACGCGTCCCGTCCATCAAGATTCGAAAGTCCAACTAGGTTGCCGCCCCAACCTCCAACGACCATTGTGCAAAACGTATCATTGACAGGGAACGTAATCGCACAGAAAAAGTCGCTGCCTTCCAACTTCATCCCTTCAAGTGAGACTTCGTAGTTGGCTTTGGGAAGCTCTGTGCCTTCCGCGATACAAATTCCAGTCAGAGGGTCACCCGACATCATTTGAATCGCGCCATCAACAACTTCAACATCGCCCTCACCGCCGAATTCGATAACGTCCCAGCCATCGAGGGTTTCGCCGTCAAACAAAGAGGTTGCGTCTTCGGCGTCGTCCGGTACCTGGCCGGTTTTTTCGGCGGACTCGACTTGCCCATTCTTGTCTGCTGTCTCGATCTGGGCAGACTTAGCTTGAGCGACGTCAGCTTCTTTCCTCTGTGGCGTCGAATCGCAACCGCATTGAATCACTCCCACCGCACAAATAATCGAAAAGACTAGCCATTTGGTTTCAGATGAGAGCATGTTGGTTCCGTTTCGAATCGCAAGCTGAAGGGCCGTGCGACTGGATACCACGACCATGATCCTGCTATTCTATACTGCTGGCGATTGGTACGGGAAAGGTATTGATGACAACTGAGGCAAAAACAGAGCTCGATCCGACGAACGAAAATCATTGGGCGAAATATCTCCATGAGTTCCGCGTTCGGAGCGACACCGTTTATTTGAACCATGGCTCATTCGGAATCGCTCTCAATTGCGTTCGGCATCGCCGCGATCTCTTGCTGCGTGACTTGGAAATGCAGCCGATGGATTTTTACTTGCGAAAGTATGAGCCGCTACTGACAAAGGCTCGACAGCGACTTGCGGAATTCGTTGGCACCGAAGCGGAAAACCTCGCCTTCGTTGACAATGCAACTTACGGCATGAACGTCGTTGTCAATTCCGTGCCGCTGGCCGAAGGCGACGAAGTGTTGCTCACCGATCAAGCCTACGGTGCCGTGCGGCGAATGTGGGAAAAGAAAGCCAGAGAAACTGGCATCAAGCTATCTTTCGTTTCGCTACCGGAGAAAATTGAGTCAAAGCAACAAGTCATCGACTTAATCCTCGGCGGAGTTAATTCGAAAACGAAACTGGTCGTTTTCAGCCACATCGTATCTGCATCCGCGTTGATTCTTCCGGCAAAAGAAATCTGTGCTGCCCTAAGAAAGAAAAATGTTCTGAGCTGCGTCGATGGGCCTCATGCACCTCTCCAAATCGATGTGAAGCTAAACCAGCTCGGTTGCGACTTCTACGCCGCCAGCCTCCACAAATGGCTATGCGCTCCACTGGGGACTGGATTCCTTTTTGTTCGAGCCGACCATCGAGAAATCGTGAACGCGCCGATCACCGGTTGGGGGCGACTCGATGTTTCTGACGTTAACGATTGGGAGGAAGAACAAATTTGGCTTGGCACTCGCAACCAAACGAACTGCCTTGCGATCCCTGAAGCAATCGATTTCTTTGCCGACATCGGATTCGAAAACGCACGACAGCGATTGAGCCATCTCGCCTCGCTGGCAGAGCAACAGCTATCGGAACTATTTGGGACTGAGCCAATCGCCGACCGAAGCGACGGTTGGTACGGATCGATGGCACATTTGCCATTGCCAGAAGGGGACTGGTCAAAATTGCAGGACGAGCTCTGGGTTCAGGAAGCGATTGAAGTCCCTGTCTGGGAGCTCAACGGACGTTGGTGGATCCGCGTTTCATGTCACCTTTACAACACTCCTGACCAAATCGAGTTTCTCGCTCGTGAGCTCAAAATCAGAATTTAGATAAGAAATTGATTTCGTAGTCCGTGCTGTTTTGTCGCAATTCAAAGATAGCCGTAGGCCGCTTTTTTGGTGATAATGGCAGTATGTGGCCAGAACAAAAACCGACCGAAGAACTGCTCGCGAAAGCGAAAGACGGAAACGATTCCGCAGTCAATCAACTGATGGATCGCCATCGAAACTCATTGCGACATCTGATTCGCATGAGACTCGATGCACGAATCCAGAAACGTGTCGACGTGAGTGATGTCATCCAAGATGTCCTTGTCGAAGCCAATCGTCGACTGGAAACTTACATCGGCAATCCGATCATGCCGTTTCATCTTTGGCTGCGTCAAATCGCGAAAGACCGAATCATTGATGCCCATCGGCGACATCGCGTTTCTGCCAAGCGTTCGGTCGATCGAGAGCAAGGAATGGTCATCCCCCGCGGGCATGATCACTCTTCGATTCAATTGGCTTCACTACTGGGTGATGGTCAACTGACTCCTGCAGCGGCAGCGTTACAAAAGGAAATGGCGGCAAAAGTCGAAGCTGCGATTTCTAATTTGGACGACAAGGATTGTGAAATCATCACGATGCGACACTATGAGCATCTCACGAATCAGGAGATTGGAAAAGTGCTTGGGCTGACCGAACCGGCGGCAAGCATGCGTTACTTGCGTGCGATCAAAAGACTCAAGACGCTGATGCAAAATGAAGAACAAGGCTCGGAGGACGCCAACGAACGGTCGCAGTCATGAAAGATGTAGCGACTTCCGAAAAAGCTGAGGATTCAGTCTACGATCAGGAGTTGGCAAATCTGCTGTCTGGTTATACGGACCGCATAATCGGCGGCGAAGACTTGACGCTCGAAGATGCAGTTAAGGAAAATCCAAAATTTGAGTCGGACATTCGTGAACTTTGGGGCGTAATGGTTGTTACGCAGGCCGCCGGCCACCACCAGAGAAATATCCTCTCGGGAGAAGACGACCAGTACCAGTTCGCTGGACTGGAGCTGCCATTCGAACTTGGCGACTACACGCTGCGAAACGAAATCGGGCGCGGCGGCATGGGAATCGTCTACGAAGCCCTACGCAAAACAGACGGACAAGTCGTTGCGATCAAGATGATCCTCAAAGGAAACTTTGCAACGAAGACAGAGAAGGATCGTTTTCGCGCCGAAGCAGAAGCTGCACGTCGGCTGAATCATCCAAACATTGTTCCGATCTACGACTTGGGTGAACATGAAGGCCTTCCTTATTTCTGCATGAAGCTGATCGAGGGCCAAACCCTTTCCAGTAAGCTTCTCAAAGGCCCAATGCTGCCGCGCAAGGCAGCCGAAATCATGGCCAGCATCAGCGACGCAATGGACTACGCTCACGAGCAGGGAGTTTTGCACCGCGACCTAAAGCCATCCAATATCATCCTCGACAACAACGGGGTCGCTCACCTTGCCGACTTCGGTTTGGCAAAAGCGATTGCACCTCAGGGCGGCGCTTCGCTGACTCGTACCGGTGCGATATTGGGAACTCCGTCATATATGTCGCCTGAGCAGGCAGCCGGCTCTCGTGGGAATGTCGGAACAGCAAGTGACATCTACAGCCTCGGTGCGATTCTCTATCACATGCTTACAGGACGTGCTCCGTTTATCGGGGCCACATCTGTCGAAACAGTTTTGATGGTCATCGAGCAATCCCCGATTCCGTTACGAACGTTGAACCATCGTGTCGACCGAAACCTCGAGATGGTCACGCTGCGATGCTTGCAGAAGCCTCAAGATCTGCGTTATCTGACGGCAGGAAAGCTACGCGATGACCTGCGTGCATTCATGGATGGCAAGTCCGTGAGTGCAAGGGAAGGGCGGTTTTTTCAGATCGCTTCGAATCTGTTTCGGGAAACTCACCATGCGGAAATTCTCGAAAACTGGGGGCTGCTATGGATGTGGCACAGCTTGGTATTGCTGGTCGCAAGCCTGCTGACTTACGGCTTTCATGAATACTTGGACATTCGTCAGTATCGCTGGCCTTACGTGCTGATGTGGACCGCCGGCGTTGGCGTTTGGGCCGTCGTTTTTTGGATGATTCGTCGTCGTATGGGTCCCGTTACCTTCGTTGAGCGACAGATGGCTCACGGTTGGGCGTCGGCAATGGGAATTGTGATGTTCCTGTTTCCGCTTGAGTGGGCTTTAAAACTGGAAGTCCTTCAGTTGGCGCCGGTTCTTGCCCTAGTCGCGGCGATGGTGTTTTTGGTGAAGGCAGGAATTATATCAGGCCAATTCTACCTTCATGCCGCCGTCATGTTCATTACCGCGATCGTGATGATGCTGAAACCCGATTGCGACATGATCGTTTTTGGTTTCGTTTCTGCGGGCTGCTTTTTTGTGGCAGGGTTGAAATACTATCGCCGCAAGAAGCAAGGCATCGCGCGCCGCCAGGCATTTCTCAATTAGCGAACTGCGCCGTCTAACGATTGCAATCGTTACAGGCGTCACAGCCAGAACGATTTCGCAGCACGGATTGCCATATCGACACGTCCGTTGAACTTTTTTCAGTTTAATTGACCCGCAAAGTTTGACTATCCGCCACTGTGTCATAAGTTTCTATCGAGCCGAGAATGAATCCTTCATGATCGACTTGGAAGC
Organism: uncultured Pirellulaceae bacterium; assembly: GCA_938010615.1. Taxonomy (GTDB): domain Bacteria; phylum Planctomycetota; class Planctomycetia; order Pirellulales; family Pirellulaceae; genus Mariniblastus. The sequence continues at coordinate 5,169 of CALLUY010000001.1, forward strand.
GTTCTGCTTCCTTCCTGCGAAGACTCTCGTGAGTCAAATTTGTCGGGCATCTGATGTGTGCAGGACAGACCTCATCCGTCTGAATCAGACCGTCCTTTTTACTTATTGAACCACTTAGGTTCAGCTCCAGTCATGGAGCATCCATTCCGTCGGAGGAAATCCTATGAAGAATATCGTTTCTAAAGTACAGCGTTTTTTGAAGTCTGAAGATGGCCCAACAGCTGTTGAGTACGCCATCATGCTTGCACTGATCGTTATCGTCTGCCTTGCAGCGATCCAGTCAGTTGGTACTAACGCCAGCGCACGTTTCACAGACATCTCTAATCAGTTGGCTACTCCAACTAACTAGTTTTGCTCTGGTCCGGTGCTTTTGCATCGGGCAACTGCTGAAGAATATCGCCCGCCCGGTTTTCCGGTGCGGGCGTTTTCTACATTTAACGTCGGGCCAAAACCGGCAGGAAGGACAGAGGCATGCCATATTCAATCTCACCAGATATGTGTCAGCAAGGATTTGCGATGATCTGCTGTTTTTTCACGCTCATCGCGGTATTTGCGAGCTACGTTCTTACGTTGCGAAGCTAGACCACCCATCTAGTGCAAACGAAACATATTGAAGTCCCGCTTGCGGGCAAACTTGACGCCGCTCAGTCATTCGATAACACAAAAGACAAAAGCCGACTGCAAACAGTCGCAATACGACAAGGTACAGGAGAACAACATGAGCGAAATTTTTGCCACGATGGCTGATAACTGGGTTTACTGGGTTGTTGCCATTTTTGCTGTCGTCGCAGCTTACATCGACGGAAAGGAACTTCGCGTTCCTAACAAACTCACATTCCCGATGATCTTCGCGGGATGGATCTACAGCATGATCGCTTACGGTGTTGCCGGAGACGGTTGGTACTACGGTTTGATGTGGAGCCTGATCGGAACCTTCGTTGGTGGAATGACACTGCTTCCGTTTTACTCGATCGGAGGCATGGGAGCCGGCGACGTCAAAATGATGGCCGCTATCGGAGCTTGGGTTCACGTAACCATCGTCTTCATGTCTTTCTGCTTTGGAGCAGCAATTGGCGGAGTCATCGCTGTTGTCATGATCCTGATGTCTGGCGAAGCAAAGAAACATTACGACCAGTTCTGGTACTTGATCAATGAGATCACCTCGGTTCAGAACCCGGAAAAGCTCAGCGAAATTGCGGCTGAGAGAAAAAGCTCAATGCGTTTACTTCCTTACGGCATTCCGATGGCTATCGGAACGGTAATCTACCTTGCCTGGGAACGAATGCTTGTCTGATGACTAATTCGCAGACCCACAGCTGCCTATGAATCGTCTTTGCGGCGGCCGATAGCGACAACGCTATCGGCCGATCGCATAATTCTGAAAATACCAAATAGTACGGTCACTTCGGATATGTTTCCCGCTCAACAATCATTGATTAAGTGAGAGTTGAACAGTCGATGACGATAGACATCCAAGAATGCTATCAAGCATCGCTAGCAAGTTGCTGGCAAAGACACTCCAGGACGGAAATTGTTGCAATCAGGATGGATGCTCCAACTACACCAAGAGAACTTCACATTCCTGAGGAAGTAAGATGAAATCAAAACAGCTAGTATTAATCGCGATCGCACTTTTGTGCGGCCTTGTGTCCGCAATCGGCATCATTCAGGCGATGGGAAGCGGCGGCGACGTTGCTGCGGAGATTCCTCACGGTCCCGTTTTGGTTGCCAGTGCTCACATGGATCACAAAGCTGAACTCAACGACGAGAACGTCAGGCTGGAAAACTGGCCTTTAAACCTCATTCCAGAGGGTGCAGCAACTGACTTGGCTGAAGTTAAAGGCAAATTCATCACGACTCGCCTTCGAAGCGGTCAGGCCGTCATTCTTGAAGATGTCTTTAACCGCAGCGAAATTCCGGGGCTTGCAATTCCACCGGGACACAAAGTGATCAATATCAAAGTTCCACCAGAAGATCTTCTTGGTGGCCTGTTGAGCCCTGGCGACCGCGTTGACATCATTGGTGTCTTCAACACTCGCAACCGTGGTGAGCAAAAGTCGGAAACAAAGACGTTTCTGAAGGGAATTCGCATCTTCAACATTGGTTCTAGCACATCTGCTCAAGACACCAGAAAAAATAAGGGCAACGCAGTAAGCTCAATTGTTGGAGTTCTCGTAACTGAAAGCCAATCTGAGAAAATCGTTTGGGCTCGCAAAAACGGCGAAATCCGCTTGGCCCTCATCGGCGACATGGTCGAGTCGGAAGAAGATCCTGAATTCAACATGGACAACGAGAAAGAGCCTGAGCCAACCTACGTTGAGGCCCAGCCTCGCCTGGGAATGGATTTCGATCGCCCCAAAAAGCCAAAATTTGACATGAGCAAGCTACGCAAAGTCAAAGTTTACTCTGGTGATCAAGCTACCGTTACTTGGTTCGACGAGGACGGTAACGAGGTCAAGGTGCCATCGAGTGGCGATAGCATGGGATCTCAGGTCGGAATCATGGGAATGCCTAGCGGCGGGGAAAGCGAGAGTCCCGAGGTAGACTACGAAGACTTTGACGATTCCGATGACGCTACTGACGGTATGGAAGAAGATCAATATCGGGGTGAATAGGTTCGATTTAGACTGCGTGGTCCGCTTTTACTACCTGTAGCGGTAACACACGTTATTCCCGGACTGACGCTTTTGATGCGGTGGTCCGGGGCACTGTTGAAACGGAATTCAACAGCGAATCGACTCATGACCGCAACCTAGCGGTTTAACCTCGGGGATCAAGGATGAAGAAACATCTGAATTGCAACTTGTTTTTGGGGCTGCTGATCGCCCTTATCACTGTTACTTCTTCAGGACTGTCCCTGTCAGCCCAAGTAAACTTTGGGAAACGTTTTCAGGTAGACGATTCTGTTGACCAGCTCGAGCTTATCGCTGGTGCGGCTCGACGTTTGAAATTTAAGTACGACGTTCCAGAAATGGTGGTCGAGAACCCTGAAATCCTTCAAGCGATTCCAGTGTCTCCCAACGAAGTTCTGATCACAGGCCTCAAGCCTGGCATCTCGACTTTGACCGTTAGCGATGCAGATCAAAACCTGCAGATGATTAACGTCGAAGTGAAGGTCGATACGCGAAAGCTAGAAATGGCTTTCCGCAATTACTTCCCTGACTCACAAATCAAAGTTCACCCGCTTCAAACGGGTGTGATCCTCGCCGGCCACGTTGCCCGCGCCGATCAAGTCGCCAACATCATGATGGTGGCACGTGACTTCTTCCCGACCAACGTTGTCAACAATCTTCAGGTTAACGGTAACCAGAACATTGCGATCAAAGTCAAGGTCTATGAAGTGTCGCGAACGAAACTTCGACAGCTTGGAATCGACTGGTCATACATTAGCCCTGATTTCAGTCTCATTTCAAGCGTTTCACAAATCATTCAAGCTGCCAATGCTACCGCTGGTGTTACAGCAAGTGGAAACACGCTTGCTTTCGGCGTGGTCGATGACGGCGGAACTCAGTTCGATTCCTTTATTCGCACACTTGAGCGGCACAGCATTGCGAAACTGCTCGACCAGCCAGTCTTGGTTGCTCAAAACGGTCGCCCTGCTGAATTCCTCTCTGGTGGTGAAGTTCCAATTCTGATTCCAGCTGGTCTTGGATCAACAACGGTTGAATTCCGTGCTTTCGGTACGAAGCTCGACATGGTTCCAATCGTTCACGGTAACGGCGAACTTACTTTGGAAGTTCGTGCGGAAGTATCTGAAGTCGCTGCGGATCTGGCGTCCGTTGACGGAACACCTGGTTTCCGTGTGCGACGTGTTAACACTGGCGTAAAGATGAAAGCGGGCCACACGCTTGCCTTGGCTGGAGACTACCGCGAAGACCACACCGCAACCAAACGAGGTATCCCGGGTCTGATGCACAGTCCAGTGTTTGGTCCTTTGTTCCGTAACGTTGAAGACGAAGCAAACGAAACCGAATTGGTATTCTTGATCACACCTCGCTTCATTAGCGATGTTGATCCAGCAGCTGCCCCGAAACTTGGTCCTGGCCAGATGACGACACCTCCTTCATCTCGCGAATTGATGATCGATGGCTACTTGGAAGTTCCTCGCTGTGCAGATGACTGTGCAATCAACGAATCAGGGACGCGACTTCAAAACCAGTTCAGCAATCAAGGATTCCAGTCTAACGGCTTTCAAACAATGCCAGCCAGCTACCCACAGATGGGAAGCAGTGCGAAGCCGAACCTGAGTCCTTACCCGAGCTCACGTCAGGTACAACAGGCGATGACCAAAGCTCCGGCAAGCAACATATTGCCGGCTTCATTCGAGGAAGCTGCTCAACAAGCTTCACAACGAGCCGGTACGAAGAAAAATTTCCTACAGCGAATCGGAATCGGAGCACCTAACGATAGCGTTCGACCACAAGCTACGGGAAATGGATTCGCATGGCCAACTGATCAACAAAACTGATATTTGCCTTGGCGATACACAATAGAGATCATCTACGAAACTGACACTTGTTGAAACGGAATCGAAATGAGCGGAACACTGCGAATTTCAATTTGCGACCCGGACGAAACCTCACGAGAAAGCCTTAAGAAGTTCCTCATTGGAATGGATAAGGTATGGCTCGAGGCGGACTGCTCTCGCTACGAATTCTTTCGGGAAATTGTGGGAGAGACGACACCTGACGTCGCAATCATTGCGATCGATTCTGATGTCGATAAAGCCTTGGCTTTGGTAGCAGACATCAGTCGCGAACACCCTACCTGCGGCGTCATTGTTGCCAGTACGCAGACCGACGGTCAGCTGATTCTGAAAGCAATGCGAAGCGGAGCTCGAGAGTTCCTGAATTCGCCCGTCCAGTTGGACGAGCTTATGGGAGCACTTGATCGGGTTTCGTCATCTGGATCCAGTAGTGGACAAAGGTCAAAAACCGGCGTCATCATCCCGATTGCGGGCGCATCGGGTGGAGTTGGCGCGACCTCGATCGCTGTCAACATGGCAGTGTCACTCGCGCAGAACCCGGAACGAAGTGTCGTTCTGGTCGATCTGGATCTGGCGCTCGGTGATGCAGACATTTTCTTGGACTTGATGGCTGAGTACACGCTGTTGGACGTCGCGCAGAACATTTCTCGCCTCGACTTGGCATTGCTGCGAAAGTCACTGACGAAACATCACTCTGGTGTTTACCTACTTCCGCGGCCAGTTCAAATCGAAGACAACGCATCGATCTCTGAAGATGATTTACGCAAAGTGCTTGGTCTTTTGAAAGCTTCGTTCTCGCACGTTATCGTTGACCTTTCGAAGTCTTACAATCGACTCGACATGGTTGCGTTGGAAGCCTCGACCTACATTCTTCTGCTGACCCAACTCGATTTGCCTTGCCTACGAAACGTTGTTCGACTTTTGGCTTCTTTTGAACGCTACGAAGGAGTTGCAGAACGAGTCAAGGTCGTCGTGAATCGTGCTGGTCTAGAAAGAAGCCAGATCAGTCACGAAAAGGCGGAGCAGACGATCGGTGGCGAAATTTTCGCTCGCATCTCAAACAACTACACCGTCATTTCCGAATGCCGCAACAACGGTCTCTCTCTGCTAGAACAGGCTCCGAAAGCTGCCATCACTCAGCAGATCAGTGAGCTCGGAGAAAAATTCTCTGGTGACAGTGCAGAAGCCGCTGAGACTGAAGAAGACGGAAAAGAAAAGAAGAGCTGGTTGAACTTCCTCTCGAAGTAGAACCAACATCGAATCCAACAGTATCCCGCGATCCGAGGCCCCGCTCAATTGAGCGGGGCTTTTTTATTTGACCGTCCCTGCACGACTAGCTGCGACTAATCCAATCCAGCCCAATATCAAAATTCATTGCCGAGTGCGTCAACGCTCCAACGCTGATCCGATCGACACCTGTCTTTGCAATCCCGGCAATCGTATCGAGGTTCACGCCTCCACTTGCCTCCAACAGCACCGATGGCGAACGCTCATCGCGAATCTGCACCGCCGCAGTCAATTGCTCCGTCGACATATTGTCCAACAAGACGATATCGGGCCGAGTCGCGTTGGCATCACCAATCGCAATCTGGAACTGCTCGATCGTATCCACTTCGAGCTGCAGAATCGTCTTCTCACCGTTGGGTAACTTCGATGCGTTATCGGTGATCCACTTCCTCGCCTGTTGAAGCGCACTGGGAATCACATTCGCACCGTCATCGACTTGCGATCGATAAAACGCCAAGTGGTTGTCTTTCAGCATTACCGCGTCGTAAAGACCCATTCTGTGATTGGTTCCACCTCCACAAGCAACGGCGTACTTTTCCAATCGCCTCCATCCGGGCGTCGTCTTACGTGTATCGAGCACTTGAGCTTTGGTGCCTTCAACGAGGTCGACGAAAGTTCGAGCCAACGTGCTGATGCCCGAAAGACGGCACATGAAGTTCAAACAGGTGCGTTCGATCGTCAAAATGTCATGAGCCGGACCAGAAAGTGTGGCGATCGTTTGCCCCGGTTGGACGCGTTCACCATCTGCGATCGCATCAGAAAGTTCCACGCGGGGCGCAAACTTTTCAGCGACAATTCTAGAGACTTCGACACCACAGACCGTTCCAGACGCTCGGCTTACGAAAGCCGCAGATGCGACGGCGTCATGGGGAACCACGGCATCTGTTGTGCAGTCGATCCCCTTCAACAGGTCACATGAACCCGTATCCTCAGTCAAAGAAGACTCAATCAGTTTCAACGCATCGGCGACAGTTTCCTTGGAGAGCTTAGACACAATTATCGCCTTTCAACTTCCCAAGATACGCACCGATCCGTGCACGAATCAACTCAGCAACGCTTTTGAAGACTTTCATCTTCTCTTCTTCACTGCCCTCTGCCTCGTTGGGATCCTCAAACGGCCAGTGAAGTGTTTTCGCCGCCCCCGGAAACAACGGACAGTCACTTTTCGCATTGTCACAAACCGTCACAACCAGATCAAAACTCTGGTTTTCAAATTCGGTAACCGACTTGCTAACCAGTCCGTCGACAGGCAGATCGATCGATTTCAATAACTCAAGTGCCATTGGATGGACGTAGCCCGCGGGCTTCGAACCGGCCGAGACAGCTTCCCATTCGCCTTCGCCTAACTGATTCCAGATGGCTTCCGCCATTTGCGAACGACAGGAATTTCCTGTGCAGAGGATGAGGACTCGCTTTGGTGTACTAGACAATTCAATTTCCTTGGACAACTTAATTTTCTACACGTCGTAGTAAAGACAGAACTCGAAAGGATGAGGTCGACGACGCATCGCTTCGACTTCATGTTCACGCTTGTATGCGATCCAGTGCTGCACAACATCGCGTGTGAACACATCGCCACGAAGCAAAAACTCGTGATCGTTTTCCAATGATGCCAACGCCTCTTCAAGTGAACGAGGCGTCCGCGGAACGTCTCTCAGTTCTTCCGGTGGCAAATCATAGATATCCTTGTCCAGCGGCTGACCCGGATCGATTTTGTTTTCGATTCCATCAAGAGCTGCCATCAGAATAGCAGAAAACGAAAAATACGGATTGCCGCCAGGATCTGGACAGCGAAACTCAACTCGCTTCGTCGTCGGATCGTTACTGTAGACTGGAATCCGACAAGCCGCCGATCGGTTTCGCTGCGAGTAAGCCAAATTGATCGGTGCTTCGAATCCAGCGATCAATCGTTTGTAGCTGTTGGTCGTTGGATTGGTGAATGCCAAAAGTGCAGCGGCGTGTTTCAAAATTCCGCCGATGGCATACATTGCCGTTTGACTCAAGCCCGCGTATGAATCACCAGCAAAGACGGGATCGTCATCTTTCCACAGCGACAGGTTTGTATGCATCCCCGATCCGGCCTCATCCAAGAGAGGCTTCGGCATGAAAGTCGCCGTTTTCTGATATTTCGCTGCAACGTTCTTCACGATGTACTTGTACGTCATGATGTTGTCGGCGGCTCGCACCAGTTCGTCGTACTTTAAGTCGATCTCCGACTGGCCAGCCGAACCAACTTCGTGATGCTGGCATTCGACCGTCATGCCGCAGTCGATCATCGTCTGCATCATTTCGTTGCGAACATTCATCAGCTTGTCAACCGGCGCAGTCGCAAGGTAACCTCGCTGATATCGCGGACGGTATCCCGAATTTGGACCCAAGTCAGCGCCTCGATTCCACGGCCCTTCTTCGCTATCGACGTGATAGTAACCCGTGTTGCGAGTCTGATCGAACTGCACGTCGTCGAAAATGAAGAACTCTGCTTCGGGCCCAAACCACGCTTTGTCCGCGACTCCGGAACCTTTCAAATAGTTCACCGCTTTGCGGGCAATGAATCGCGGGTCGCGGCTGTAGTCTTCAAACGTGATTGGATCGACCACGTTGCAAATGATGTTCAATGTTGGAAGATCAGTAAACGGATCCAAAAAGCAAGTATCCGCTTGCGGCACCAACAACATGTCGCTTTCGTCGACGCGCTGCCACCCTTGCACGCTCGAGCCATCGAATCCGATACCTTTCTCGAAGACTGATTCGCCGAACATGGAAACAGGAACGGTCGTGTGGGCCCACTGTCCGAGAAAGTCTGTGAAACGCAGATCGACCGCACCGACGTTGTTTTCGCGGCAGTAGGCGAGTACTTCTTTGGGGGTCAACTGAATCTCCGGTCGCGGTCAGAACTGCATAGCAAGAACCGTGAAGATACCCCTGGGAGTCGAATATGTCACCCTCTGGAACCGTGCCGGGCCACAGCACAACCGATTTTCAACTACTTCCAGCTCTATTTGGCTCGTTTTGCGTATCCCAATCGCGAATGTTGAGCTGTCGCAATCGTGTGCGTTTCTCTTTTTTGTGACCGAAGCGAGAGGGATATTCAACGACGCTGAATCGCGAATCGGTTTCAAATAGGAATCTTTAAAGCGTTCGCTAAACGGCAAGCGGCCTCATAAGTTGTGCTCCCAAAAAAGCCTTCAGGCCCTTCACTGCCTTCGCGGTAAATTTGCACGAACCACTGATCGGAATTTCCTCGTTCTGAATTTTCAATTTCGACGATCGGGAAATGTTGTTGGATTGAATCCAATACCGCTCGCGACTTACTGTCAAATAGTTCGCAAGTACCAGAGTCATAGCGAATAATTTTTGGCATGGGACATTCAAACAAATAGAACGCGAAAAAAGATCACGAAGCCCACAACAGACTTCGATCTGTCCACATAAACCGAAGGCCCATCTGGTCAAAAAAAGAGACGCAGAATACGGCTGCAATTTCCATTTGGCGGAAAATCACCTGAAACAACAAAGAACCAAACGGGTTAGCGAAAGAATTCACGCAAGTGTCGTCATCGGAGCAGCAGCTCTTATTCGACTTGCACGTCTTCGATTTCCCAAAATCGAATCTTTCCTTGCCAAGTGTTTGTGGCAATTCGCCTTCCCTCTGGGCTAAAGACAACGCGCGAGTTGATCGCTGCTGTCCCCGGCGCCGGATCGGGACCCGATAGCTGTAAAAGCCGATAGCCCGAGTTCGCGTCGCAGAGATGAACAATGCTATCGTAGCCGGACAAAGCCAAACGATTGCCGCAAGGACTAAACTTGACACAACAAAACGCGCGCGGCCCTGGCTGTTGATAAAGGCATAGTCCAGATTCAACATCGAAGACATTTAAATTGTCATGCTGCTTGTCCGCGGATGCCAGACGCGTTCCGTCGGGAGAGAAATCAAGGCATACGAATTCGCCCATCTCTTTTGAATCAAACAACTTGTGAAATTCAATTCGCGATCCTGCCGATGAATCTTCGAGCATCGTCTCAAATGCAAAAACTGAAATCTTGCCGCCGCTCGACACGGCCAATCTGGATTCATCAAATGCGAGGGTGACAATCACGTCTTCAATTTCAAGCTCCCCAACGAGTGAACGATCTTCCGATTGAGTGCTGAAAATTTTGACTGAGTTCCGACCATCGCTATCACCCGCGATTGCGATTAGCTCGTCGCTCGAATGCCACCCAACTGCGTGAATATGCGAAAACCCGGCTTCGATCGTACTTCCCTTCTCCCACGATTCACACTCCCAGATCCCGACGTTACCAACCTGTGCGTGACCGCGTATTTCAGCGGGATAGCCCGGTTCGGAAACTGGAGCTGCCATCAACTTTCGATCATGGCTAAAGGCAAAATCACTTCGCGGCCAGTCAGCACGATACGTCGTTTCTATTTCCTTTTTAGCAAACTCTTTCATATCTTTTGTGATGATCGTCCCCGCGTTGAACAGTTTCCCCTTTGGGTTTAGTCGCCGCCGGCCAACGTAGTGGATTTGATCGCCGCCTGCATTAAAGCAAAAGTTTGACATCTGTTCGTAATTCAGCACGGTTTCCGCCACTCGCTGTTTGGGGTTCAATGGCCAAAATTTGACAGAGCCATCCACGCCACCCGTTAAAAGCATATCTCCACTGCGACTAAAGCAACCGTGATTGACCGTTCCTTGATGGCCTAAGAGTGATCTGGGCGGGCTTGGATTACTATGGTCTAGACTTTTCATCGTAAGTTCGCCTTTTCTGGCGCTGTACACGATGTGAGTTGCCGCGGGCGAAATCGTGCCCCAAAAAATCCCAGGAACGGCAGTCGTCTGAAATTCATTCAATCGGTCAATTGAATTCCAAACCAACATCCGATCAACTCCCACACATGAAAGGTGCTTGCCGTCTTTCGAAAGTTTGAACTGGGCAAGGTTGTGCAATCTACGATCCGAGAACTCGTCGACTATTTCCCCAGATGAAAGTTCACGAATTTCGATCGCTCTACCCGTGTAAACCAACAACCGATCGTCAGGCAAGACCAACGCATACCGACCCTCGCAATTCCAAACCACTTCCTGTGTTTGGCATCTGCGAACTTCAACCGGACCGGGCCAAGTCACCGATAGCTTGTCATCGCGACTGAACGCGACTCCCGGAAGCCTCGGAAAGCTATACATATGTATCAATTTGAAATCGAATTCGCCGGGTAAATCAACCTTGCTGATGCGCTTCCCCGTTTCGACATCCCACGTACACAACGTTCCGCGGGTTTTCGGGTTGTCGAATACAAATCCAATTGTCGCCAGTCTGCGACCATCATTGCTGTAGGCGCAACCGAAGACGCTGGATCCGTGATCAGCCAGAACGTGTAGTTGCTCACCTGTCTTCGTATCCCAAAGTATGACTTTACCCTCCGCCGCTTCCGTTGGTCCCAACGAATGAAGGGTGGCGATCTGACTGTCATCAGGTCGAGGAACTACTTGCCAAACACGAAACTCCTTCTTAACCAATGCATCGTCTTGAAACGTCTTCTGCGATGTATCAAGGGTCTGTTGCAGGAACTTAAATTCCCATGATTCCTTTAAAGCGTTGCCATCGCTATTTTCGATGAGTCCATCCAAAGCTCGTGTGGCTTGCTGAGCCATGCCTCGGTCGATGTAGTTTTGCACCAGCAAAGTGGTACTCCCATAGCGGGCCGCCTCCGCGTCACGACGCCCATCTTCGATCGATTGTTGTTGTGCTTCAACCGTCCTCAATGCCGAAGAGGACTGCAACCAAAGCCAGAGCACGATCGGCAATCCTACAAAGGCAACCAACAGGGTAAGTGCGGACAGCCCTGCGGCCGCTGGACTTCGCTTTGCCCATCGCAAAGTCTTCTCCATTGTCGATACAGGCCGCGCCTTGATTGGAACTCCGTCAAGGTATCGTTGAAGTTCATCGGCAAGCTCGCCGGCTGACGAATACCGTCGATGTGGCTCGCGTTCAACCGCCTTGAAGATAATCGTTTCCAAATCCCGCGCTCCGCCCTCAATTCTTCCAGCGTGATGAGTCGGAGAATGGACACTGGAAATCGTTTTGACAAGTTGATTGAAGTCGTCACCTTCAAAAACAGGCCGCAAGACAAGCAGTTCGTAAAGAGTAAGCCCCAACGAATAGACATCACTTCGTTCATCCCACTGTCCTGAAAAACCTTCAGGGGGAATGTAGCGAATCGTCCCAACCACACCCGCGGTTTTTGCATGTTTCGATTTGTCATCCGCGAGCTTTGCCATCCCAAAATCGGTTACCCAAGTCGTACCGTTCTCATCCAGCAACAAATTGGAAGGCTTGATGTCTCTATGCAGAACACCTTGCTCGTGAGCATGCTGCAGTGCCCGTGCGACTTGGACGCCGATTTTGGCAACTTCTCTTTGACAGTGAACTCCCACCGAATTGGAATGGTCGTTTTTAGCAGCATCAATAACTTCAGCAAGATTCTGTCCGTCAATCAACTGCATCGCAAAGTATGGCGTTGAGTCATGGATCCCTGAACCAAACACTTCCACAATGTTCGTATGATGCAACATCGCGATCGCTTTGGCCTCGCGCCGAAATCGCGAAACTTGACTACTCAAGTGGCCTTGGGACAACGTTTTGATCGCAACCCGTCGCCCCAAACTTTCTTGAATTCCTTCATAGACTACGCCAACGCCACCACTGCCGATCCGTCGAACAATTTGGTAGTCACCGATTCGACTTGGTGCAGACCGAAGACTTGAACTGTGACCTTCAGCCTCAAACTCGTCATTACCAATCAGCCCACCATTTGATTTGTGTTGTCGAGTCACATCGATGGAGGATTGCGATTGTCGAAAGTCTTCAATCGTCGCATTGATCTCATCAGCAAACCCGGGCAACCGAAGTAGATACTCTTCTGGATTGATCGGCTCGGAATTTGACTGTCTCAATTCCAGATCAATGGAAGTCAGTTCAGAAACCAGCACGGTCTGCAGGTGATCTTCAGAATGAATCACCAAATCTGCGATCCGCGAAATAGAGTCGCAAGACCAATCAGACTCAAACTCCGAACAGATCGCCTCTAACGCTAAAAGGTCCTCCGCGTTGGACCCGTTCTGTTCTTCTGATCCGCGATCATTCATCGAGTTCTTTAGTCCAAATTTCGCGGATCAATTTGAGGCGACGCTGAATCGAACGTCGCGTGCAATCAAGAATCTCTGCGATCTCTTCGTTGGTGTAGCCGTCGACTTTTAGTACGGCAAGTTTTTTTAAATTGTCATCAGGCAGAATTGAAAGCATCCTTTCGCATTCCTCCTGAGCAAAAAACGAACCCGCTGGCGATTGCTCACTGGCGGCAATTGAATCTAAAGCTTGGTTGTTCTTTTTGGATCGAGTGAATCCGCCACCGCGCCGCAACCGCTTTTCATTCCTTGACCGCTTTCTCGCCCCATTAATCGTAATCACGCCGAGCAAGCTCCAAAGCGCATTTCGGTCTTCGATCTCATAGCGGCCCTGACGGATACCCTCGCAAAGAGTTGCAAACGCATCCAACGCAACGTCATCTTTGTCGTAGGAAACAGAAAAACCGACTTGTCGAGTTGCCAGTGCCATCAGCCTGGATTTAAGAAACTGCCACAACAAGTTGGCGGCTGCCCCATCACCCTTCTGGAGCTCGTCGATCCATCGCGTGACGGATTGCGTCTTGTTTGCAAGGGGATTATTCATCGACGGAACTAAAAAGAAAACGATGCTCCAACGATAACGGGAGACGCGATATTCTCATTGTTCCGGCAACAAAGTCAACGAATGGATCGGATTCATCGCGCGAAAAACACAATCGCTAATAACGACTCGTGTACTTTCGTACTGTTCCAGAAAACCATAGTGCGCATCAGTAATTGAATGATTATGTAGACGGCGAGCGAATGTCTAAACAAAAAGCCAAAATTCCGCGTCACCTTTTTTTGTCAGAAAGGATTCAACGGCATAAGACAAGATTATAACCTGTCCCAATTTTCAACCATTAGAAAAACAACTTCGAAATTCGGCTCACATCCATGATCGAAACAAAGATCATCAAACCGAGAATAAAGAACAGCCCTCCGTAGGTCAGTAGAATCTCAACCTTCTCGCTGACAGGACGCCGGAATAGCCCCTCGTAAGCAAGGAACACCATGTGGCCACCATCGAGTACCGGAATCGGCAAGAAATTGACAATCGCAAGGTTTGCACTTAGCAATGTCAGAAACAGCAACAATCGGCCAGTGCCTTGCGATGCCTCGGAAGTCGCCGCAACGGCAATCATTCCAGGCCCGCCCATATTGGTCACCGAAAGTTTTCCAGTCACCAACTTCTTGAGAAACTTCCAAACACGTCCCGCATCATTCTTCACTTGGCCAGCGCCGTTACTAAACGCGTCTCCCCAAGTCTTCGACTGGTAGTGCCACTGCAAGCTCTTCAGTGGAAATCCTCGAGTCGCCAAAAAATGACGTTCCGATTTCTTTGACTGGATCGTCGCCGTTTTGACGGTCTCTCCATTCTTAAAGTCGATTTTGAATTCGGTCCCATAAGGAAACTGCTGAACCATTTTGAAGATTTCCGCGAAGCTGGTTTCGGAGCTCACGAGATCGATTTCTTTCTCGTGCATCTTCTCGAACCACTTTTTGTTGCGGTCTTGCTCAGAAAGCAAGTAAGTCACACCAACGATTTGATCGCCGTTCTGAACGCCAGCTGCAGCGAGCTTACTTCCAGACGAAATCTGGCTGACTTTGTTGGAGACCTTGACGGCGATTCCGATTGAATCGAGCGCCAACAACCCCATCGAACCGATCGTTGAATTCGACGTCGACGGTACGGGAGTGACCTTGACCGAAACATCTTCGCCACCTCGTTTTACCAGGAACTCAACTTCTCCACCGCCACCGTCAAGATGCCGTCCCATTTCGTAATCGAAGGTCAGTGGACCCACGTCTTCGAATCCAACAACGGACTCGATCAAGTCACCCTTTTTGAATCCGGCAGCGACGGCAGGAGAGCCGACCTGTACGCCGGTGATAACATCCCATTGAATTCCAAATTCGATTTCACGAGCAGGATTCGCGTCGATGCTGACTTTGATTTTTTCTTTCGACTCACTTTCGGCTTCGCCTGTGGTACGCTCAACCAACATCTCAATCGGCTTCGAAGAGTGAATAAACATTTGCTCCCGCAGCGCGGCCACGCTATCGACTTCGTTTCCGTTTACCGCCAGAACCAAGTCGCCCTTTTTCAATGGAGGACTTGCTTCCATCGCTGGATTCCCCGGGATCGCGTCATCGGAACCCACCACGGGAATCATCTTGGGCCCCAGCCCCAGCATCGGAAGGTCCGGCAAATCGCGACGGATTCCCTTCAGTGCAGTGACCCCTACCACTTCTTTTTTATCGGAACCGTAGCGCTGCAGTTCAAACTCAACCGGCCCTTCATCGGCAGAGAAGATAATCTCCTGTGCCATATCGCCCCAAGAAAAATAGCGATCCTTGTTCACAGGTTCTTTGCCAACACGATAAAGCTCAGCACCGGCCAGATTCGCTTCCCAACCCGGTCCGCCACCGACAACGGAACCAATCGACGCCGGGTCGTAGTCCACGCCAGCTCGAAACGCGAGCGCTGCAAAGAGAACCGCAAACGCAAGATTGAAAATGACTCCCGCCGAAATGATCGCCATCCGTTGTGGAACAGATTTGGCGCGATAGCTTCGCGGGTCGAGCTCATTGCGATCGACGTAGCCAGCGCTTTCGGCTGCTCCATCGGCTGCCGACTCGCTGCGAGAACGTTCGATCTCCCGTTCAATATTTCCGGGATTGTCGTCCTGTCCCAACATCTTCACGTAGCCACCAAACGGAACCATGCCGATGCCGTACTCCGTTTCGCCGATCTGTTTTTTGAACAGCGTGGCCGGCAAAATCTGACGACCGAAGATCTTGATTGGGACATCGAAACCGACGTAGAACTTTTCGCACTTCACGCCGCAAGCTTTAGCGACCAAAAAGTGTCCCAGCTCGTGAACGAAAATCACAAACCCCAAGCCCAGCACGACCTGAGCGATTGCCCACCAGTTTTCCAGTTGTAGCCAATAATTGCCTTCAGCAATAACGATCAGACTGAAATCCACCTGTTCAACTCCTGGCGAGCCCACTGATCGCAGGCCATAAGCTGCTCCAGATTCGGGTTCGCGATAAATTCATGTTGTTCCAAAATTTGCCGACACGCTGATGCGATATCGGTAAACGAAAGTTCTCTGTTCAAAAACGCAGCCACCGCGGATTCGTTCGCTGCGTTCAAAACTGCTCCCGAAGTCCCACCTCTGGCCGCGACTTCGAATCCCAACGCCAGTGCCGGAAACCGATCCACATTCGGAGGAATAAACTCCAACGTTTGTGGTCGACTCAAATCCAGCTTTGGACTGACTCCGGCGATTCGATCCGGCCACGAAAGGGCATACTGAATCGGCAGCCGCATATCCGGCGGGCTCAACTGAGCAACCGTCGAATGGTCCACAAATTCAACCATCGAATGAATGATCGACTGAGGATGCACAACGACTTCGATTTGGTCAGCTGGCATCCCAAAGAGCCACCTAGCTTCGATGACTTCCAGAGCCTTGTTCATCATCGTCGCCGAATCGATCGATATCTTATCACCCATCTGCCACGTCGGATGCGCCAATGCTTGCTCGACAGTGACGGTTTTCAAGTCCTGAGACGAAAAATCCCGAAACGGACCGCCGCTGGCAGTCAAAATAAGCCGAGACACCTCGCCCGGTTTGCCTGCTTGCAGAGCCTGAAAGATCGCACTGTGCTCGCTGTCGACGGGCAGGATTTTGCTTCCACTTTTGGCCGCCAGATCCGTGATCAACTGCCCGGCCACGACCAGCGTCTCCTTGTTGGCCAAAGCGACCGTCTTTCCGGCCTTGACCGCAGCCATCGTGCCGGGCAAGCCAGCGACGCCAACGATCGCCGCAACCACAACGTCAACTTCCGGATCCGACGCGATTTCATCGACGTGACTCTGACCGATCAGCACTTCAGTCCCATCCGGTACACCGGAAAAGTCAAACGCACCCGCCGTACTCTCACAGGTAGCGACCAAGTACTTTGGCTGAAATTCTTTGGCGGCTTCGACAAGCATGTCCAACCGAGAATGTCCGGAGATCGCGTAAACCGAAAGCCCGTCAGTTTGTCGTACGACATCGAGAGTGCTCTGCCCGATACTTCCCGTCGCGCCAAGAATGCTGATTCGTTTGGGATTCATGTTTCAGCTTAGCCGTGACGGGATTGGGCAAGTTTAAGGAAAGGTTCAATACGCGTCATTCGGGAAGTTACGGAAGTTGATACGCCAATCACAACCCAACGCGTGAGCTTTGAAGTTGCACAAATACAAGCCCGAAGCGCAAGCGAGCGAATTTTTCCGAGGATTTCCGGATCCCTCGCTTGCGCGTCGGGCTTGTATTGGAACGCTTCGCTTTTTTTAATTTTCACGCGTATTATTGAGTAGAATGCGAAATCGTGTCTCAAATGTGCAACTTCAAAACGCGTGAGAGGTGCAGCTGGTACCTCGCTCACGCTTCGGGTTAAGATTTGCGGAGACAAACCAAAACCATGCAATTTCCTATCGCGCTTCGGGCTCGTATTGAATTTGTTTCATAAACTCAACATCACCGATTCCGCATGTTGGAAAATAGCATCTTTCACGGTCAGCCAATAAGAGTCCGGTAGCGGCTCGAAATTCT
This sequence comes from uncultured Pirellulaceae bacterium, assembly GCA_938010615.1. Taxonomy (GTDB): domain Bacteria; phylum Planctomycetota; class Planctomycetia; order Pirellulales; family Pirellulaceae; genus Mariniblastus. Next base: position 22,718 of record CALLUY010000001.1, read on the forward strand.
ACGAATCCCCGCGGAAAATCACAAGATGAACAAATCGTAAGGGTTATTTATCCCGATTCATGCCCCATTGGTCGATACTCGGGCGCCAGCGGTTTACGGCAATCCGCCGAACGATAACATTGAGTTTCCCGTGTTGTGGCGCGGGATCTGCAAGTTGAAGAATATGGCAATTGCCCCTCAGCTACTCAGACATTGCTCGAGCCCGACTTCAACCAAACGCGAAACCGGAAATTATGGACCAAAACTCAAAACGACCGCAGGAACCGAAGAACAGCTCAACGACTTGGTTCGCACTGATCATTGTTGCGTCATTGGCAGTATGTCTGTTCCTTGTCCTGTCACAGAACCGCAAGAAACTTTCGTTCAGTGATTTCCAAGACTTGCTCAAAGCCACCAAGTACGTCGACAGCTCAACTGAAGAGCTTGCTGATGGATACAGCGGCAAGATCACGATCAAAACGCGTGGACGCACACCGAAAGAGTACGTCGTTCAACTACCCAACGATCTGAAGCTCAGCGACACCGAAATTCAGGGTACGTGCTACTACTACGAACGTGCAAAATCGCTCGACGGTCAGCCGTTCGGAACTCGGACCAACTTCACCGTCGTGAAAGACAAATCAGATTCGACGCAAGAGACGATCAACAAACTGCTCGCCGCCAGCAACATTAAGTCGGACTTCCTCGAGGAAAACTTCTTAGATAAATACGGCGGCTTGATGCTACTGATGGCTCTGACGTTGGGCCTGTTCTACTTCATGCTTCGAAAACTCGGCGGTGCTGGCGGCCCAATGCAGTTCGGTCGCAGCCGCGGAAAACTCTACGCGGAAGAAGATCTTGGCGTCAGCTTCTCAGACGTTGCCGGTATCGATGAAGCGGTCGAAGAAGTTCGCGAAGTCGTTGACTTCCTGAGCTCACCTGAAAAATATCAGCGCCTCGGCGGAAAGATTCCTCGCGGCGTCCTTCTCGTCGGACCTCCGGGGACAGGAAAAACACTTCTCGCCAAAGCAATCGCAGGTGAAGCGGATGTTCCATTCTTCAGTCTATCCGGAAGTGACTTTGTCGAAATGTTCGTCGGCGTTGGTGCAGCTCGTGTTCGAGACATGTTCCAACAAGCCGAATCGAAAGCTCCTTGCATTATCTTCATCGACGAACTTGATGCCCTTGGAAAAACTCGCGGCGGTCAACCTGCTGGTGGCCACGACGAGCGCGAACAAACGCTCAACGCACTACTCGTTGAGATGGATGGCTTTTCTTCCAACAGCGGCGTGATCGTGATGGCAGCAACCAACCGCCCGGAAACACTTGATCAAGCCTTGATGCGTCCTGGCCGATTCGATCGTCACGTGCTTGTCGATCGCCCCGACGTTCGCGGACGCGAAGAGATTCTCAAAGTTCACGTCAAACAAGTCAAACTCGATCCGAACGTTGATCTGAAAAAAGTAGCCGCAATCAGCCCGGGATTCGCCGGTGCGGAATTGGCCAACCTCGTCAACGAAGCAGCCTTACTCGCGGCCCGTAAAGAACAGAACACAGTCGTGATGGAAAACTTCAACGAAGCCGTCGAGCGCGTGACCGCTGGCCTCGAGAAGAAAAAACGCGTCATGAACCAGGAAGAAAAACATCGCGTCGCTTATCACGAAGCTGGTCACGCGCTGGTCGCCTACGTTTTGCCGAACACAAATCCGGTCCACAAAGTTTCCATCATTCCTCGCGGTTTGGCAGCACTCGGTTACACGATGCAGCGTCCGACGGAAGATCGTTACTTGATGACCAAAAGTGAACTCGAGAGCGAGTTGCAAATTCTGGTCGCCGGAACGATGGCCGAAGAACTGATCTATCAAGACATTTCAACCGGTGCGTCGAACGATCTCGAACGAGCCACCGACATCGCTCGCGGAATGGTGATGCAGTACGGCATGAGTTCACTCGGACGAGTCAATTTCAAGCAAGATCGCAGCAGTCCGTTCCTTGCCGGTTCGGGCGGACACGTTTCGGGACAACTTTATAGCGAAGTTACCGCACGCGAGATCGACATGGAAGTTAGCCGCATCATCGAAGAGGCGGTTGAGAAGGTTCGCGAAATGCTCAAGGTTCGCAAACAGGCTTTGGTTGCGTTAACGGATCGCTTGATCGAAGTCGAGTCTGTCGACTCCGATGAGCTCAAAAACATCATGGACGAAAATTCTCCCGGCCCGTTATTGGTTCCAGGCACAAGCTTCACCAACGTGATCATTAAAGATGACGACGAAGAAAATGAAAAAGCCGAGCAAGATCACGACAGCGACTTCAACGCGGCGCAATAATACCATCGAAAGAACTTCATGAAATCCCGACGGCATTTCCTCGCGGGCACCGCGGCAGCAGCAACGCTCCTCGGCACAAGTTCCCCTTTGGCGATCGCTGCCGATCCGCCAATTCGCGTTCAGCCGTCGATGATGAAGCTCAGCCTGGCTGCCTACAGCTTCAACAATTTTTTCGCTCGTCGCGGAACACCAGAACAGATCGCCGCCGCGAAAATGTCACTGGAGAAGTTCATCGCTTACTGTGCGGAGCAACAACTCGGCGCTGCAGAACTGACTGGATACTACTTTCCAAAAGACGTCACGCCCGAGTATCTGGTTTCACTCAAGCAACTAACCCATCGACTCGGGATCGAAATTTCCGGAACGGCGATCGGCAACAATTTTTGCTTGCCCGAAGGCGATGCTCGCGATGCTCAACTGGCCGAATGTCGCCAATGGATCGATTACGCAGCAACGATGGGCGCGCCCGTAATTCGAATTTTCGCTGGCAACGTTCCCAAAGGTGATAGTGAGGAAGCCTCGATTGAACGATGCGTCGCAGGCATCAATCAGAGCCTCGAGTACGCCGCGACCAAAGGCGTTTTCTTGGCGTTGGAAAACCACGGCGGCATCACGGCCACACCGAAACAAATGCTCAGCATCATCGACAAAGTTGACGACTCTCCATGGTTCGGCGTTAACTTCGACAGCGGCAATTTCCGCACCGACGATCCTTATCGCGACCTTGAGGCGATTGCTCCGTATACGGTCAACGCTCAGATAAAAGTTTGCGTCGACCCAAACCACAAAGGCAAGCAACCGGCTGACCTTCCTCGCATCATCAAGATTCTCAAAGATGCAAAGTATCGTGGCTACGTGACGCTTGAATTCGAAGAAGAAAACCCGTTTGAAGAAATCCCAAAACACTTGCAACAACTTCGCGAGCTGATCAGTTAGTTGGAACTTATTGCGTGCACTCTCTGTGTTCTCCGTGACTCTGTGTTTCAAATTTTTGGGTTTGTATCTTCAGAAAGTTGGACATGAAGAAAACGTTCATCAGAGCCTGTATCATTTGTTCGTTGCTAACGTTCAGCATGGTTAGCCACGCGTTCGGACAAACGAGCTCGCACCTGAACAATGTCGTCAGCTGCACACTTGATTCCATCGCCGCCATCAAGGTCCCGAGATCCGACACGATAGAAGTCCAGGGAAGGATCATCGACAGCGAGGGAAATCCTGCCGAAGCGGTTCAAGTTTGGGCCGCAAGCGTTTTTGCGGAGCCGCCGCGACGCGAAATGGTTTTGACTGACTCCGAAGGTCAGTTTTCCCTGCCGCTGACTCGGCTCGACCAGAAAAGTGCCCGCTGGATGTTAACCGCGTATCGTGGAAGTAGTGGAACCAAGATCGACTTCAACCTCGATTGGCTGAAGCAAGAAACTCCAGTGAAACCGAAACCGGCCGTCGCCAGACTCAAAAAACGCAGCACCACACTTTGCACCATTGTCGAAGCTGAAACTCAAAAGCCCGTCGAAAATGCACGATTGTATCTGGGCGATGGACGCGTGTTGATCAGCAACCAAAAAGGTCAAATCCGTATCGGCGGTCTACCCCGGAACAACCATCGGGCCGTTGTCGTTGCCTCTGGCCTGCAGAGAAAACGGCTCGCCTTCGACAACACCAGTGAAATTAATCGCGATCTCAACATTGGCCTAGCTGCCGCCGGCCAGATCACCGGAAAAGTCACTGACGCAGACGGAGCCCCGATCCCGTTCGCTTGGATCGACACGCCCGCTTCGGGAACAGCGATGGCATTGGATGGCCTACTAACCGTCGCTGATTCAAACGGCAACTTTATTTGGGAAGGTGCCAACTACGATCAAGAAACTTACAGTTTCGCTGCCGGAAAAGACGGATTTGAATCGCAACGCATTCGAGGCCCTTTGGTCCGACGAGACAAACCGGCAGAGGTCACTTTTCGGCTCAAAGATCTTGGCATCAGAAAACCGAATCCAAACACTTCCACGTTAAACAACACAGATTCGAAACCTGTTACCAAACTTCCCCTGCGTGATGTCTCGGGAAAAGTTGTTGACCCGGATGGAAATCCAATCGCCGGCGCCATCGTTCGCTGGGGCGCAACGCTCTACGAAGAGGTTCGCCGCGAACAGAAAACGTCCATTCAAGGAAACTTCAAACTCTCGCAAGTTCCTGATCGAGACGGATTCATCACCGTCATTGCGGAAAACATGTCGCCCAAGTTCTACGAGATTCGCAAAGGCAAAACAAGAAAAATAGAAATCGGACTTTCCAAAGGCTCCACCGCCGGAGCCAAAGTCGTCGACACCAAAGGACAACCGCTTGAAGGCGTTCGGGTAGTGCCGCTAATCCAGTCTCCAGATCGATCGCTCATGAATCCGCTGTGGCTAAGTGAACTGGCGACTGAAACTGACAAAGAGGGAAAGTTTCAAATTACAGGCTTACCATCGGACAGACCAGTTCGCTTCGACTTCATGCACGACAAGATGACTGAACTTCGAAACCAAACACTCGAGTTGAATTCGAATGAGCAGACGATTCAACTCGACGGGCGCGGCGCCTTTCGCGGCAGAGTCGTCGACATGGATGGCAACCCCGTTCGAAACTTCGTCGTAAAACTTGACTTCCCAAGGAATCCCGAACCAACGGATATCGAATCAGGTGGTTTTGATATCGTTATGCAGCGGATCGGAAACTCGTTCTCTCACCCTGACGGCAAGTTTCTCATGGGCAGCAAAATCGTGCCGCTTGCTGTCTACCGCATCAACGTGACCGCAGAAGGATATGGAGAATGCTTTATCGATCGCGTAACCACAACAACTTCCGATCAAGTTGACATCGCCAAGGAATATATTTTTCAACTTCCTGCTCCAAATATTTTGACAATCAAAGTCACCGATCAGGATGGAACGCCAATTCCGCAAGCGAACGTCAGAATCGTCAATGATGACATGCACCTCGACACCGGTCAGTTTTCTTGGGGGTTCGATGACCGAGGATTTAAAGTGCACCGCACAAGCTCCGACGGTGTCTTGGAATTATTGAATCTGGTTCAGAGCGAAGGAACCATCGTGGTTCAAGCCGAAGGCTTTGCCAGGCACCGTTTCGGCTGGCGAGACGGACAGCAAGAGTTCGCTGTTTCATTGCAACCCGAATCGATTGTCTCGGGAACGGTAGTGGATAAATCCCGAACGCCGCTCGAAGGTCTCGGTGTTGTTTTGACCAGTGAAGACAATCAGTATTTCAGCATGCCTCTTGAACGCGAGGACAATGGAACGTTTTCCTTTAGTGAGCTTCCAGCTGGAAATTACACTTTGGAACTAAAGGACCAGCGAGACGCTCTCTTTTCACAAGAAGTAACTTTGAAACCGGGAGACAGTATTAACTTACCGCTAGTCGTAGACTCAAAAACGCGCAAGGTTAAGGTTCGCGAATCTGCTCAATAAGAAACTGACAAGCTCGGATTTTGAAACACGGAGTCACAGAGAGCACAGAGATCAAACGCATTTCGCTCCGCCAGCATCTGTTCAAGATCGCGATCCGATCCAATCAACTGATAGGGCCAGAAGTGATTTCAACGAAAATTGTTTGATCTCTGTGCTCTCTGTGACCCTGTGTTTCAACCATTGCATCGGCCCGCGATGGTCTACATCTCCAACTCACTCAACTGCTCATCGCTCAACCGCCATCCCATCGCACCGGCGGTTTCCTCGATCTGCCAAGCTCGTTTCGCGCCGCACAGAACCGAAGTGATCCCCTTTCGCTGCATCGTCCAATTTACGACGACTTGAGCAACCGTTTTGCCACATTGTTCAGCAACCACATCGAGCCTGTCCACCAACTGCTGTGCTTCCTCAAACGCTTCACCATGAAACACATCGTAGGACAGCCTTTTGTCGGCAGGATCAAATTCATGGCCACGGCGGATCTTGCCGGCAAGCAAACCTTTCATCAAAGGCCAATAGTTAATCACCGAAACACCATGCTGCTCACACCACGGAACCAACTCCGCCTCGATGCCTCGCTGAATCATGTTGTAGCGCGGCTGAAATGCTGAAATAGGACAAACGGAATGAAAGCGTTCCAGTTCATCAACATTGAAATTTGAAACGCCAACACTGCGAATCTTTCCGGACTCCAGTAACGTCACAAACGCGGCTGCACTTTCTTCGACAGGAACGTTTGGATCTGGTGAGTGCAAATAGTGCAAGTCAATCACATCGATCTTCATCCGCCGCAGACTGATCTCGCATTCTTTAATGATCCGCTCTGGCGAACCATCGTTGTGCCGGACAACATCACTGTCCCAGTGAATGCCTCCTTTGGTCGCGATCACGACGTCGTCACGACAACCCGCAATCACTTCGCCGATCAAGACTTCGCTTTCCCCATCAGCACCATAGCAATGTGCCGTATCCAAAAAGTTGATCCCGGAATCGATCGTCGCGCGAATCGTAGCTCGCGAGTCGTCGTCGTTAACGTCAAGGCTGGTCATGCCAGCAATCGGCCAACAGCCCAGTGCCACGGGTGAAACAAAGATTCCTGTCTGTCCGATTTCGCGTTTCGCTTCACTCATGACATCTCTTGAGATTGATTTCGCATTCCAAACAGCAGCTTCTCTGCACGTTGCCATCTGGCCGACTCACGTCCGCCAAGGTAACTGGCCAACGTTGCGACGCACAACATTGCCACGCACCACAAACCCGCTCGGCGAATCATCGCTGCTTCCAACCCAAGAAACTGCGGAACAAAATCACCCCCATCACCAAAGATCAAGCCAACCGACAGCAATCCAAACGCCATCGCAATCGCCAACATCGCAAACGAAACCGCTCGTAGCGATGCCCAATCAGAAACTTGCAGCAGAAAGACCGCGTAAACGACGTGCAACAAAGCCACGAAAATCTGGAGGTAAACCCAACGGGGCAGGGGAGTGACTTGATCGAGTGCCGTCCAGCGATACCAGTATACAACTGCTGGAACTACATTCACGACCGCAATGACAACCAAACAGACTGCCAGAAAACGAGCCAACACAACTCGATCGTCATGAGACTTACGAAAACGAGACTCCCAGCGCTGTTCGTCCGTGATTGCATCAAGATCAAAATCCGTCATGGCTCAGGACTTCTTTCCTTTGCCGCCGTTTTCGTCTGCTCGAGCAATGTTAAAGATTTGATCGATGTAAAAAGGCGCCGAATGATCAGACAGATAGTCCAGCCGAAACCGACGAAAGCCGCTCATCAATCCTTGGATCCGATCACTGACTCGCTTCCAACCATTCAGTTTGACCAAGCGACCATTGCGATCAATATATTTCTCCACGCCATTGTGGCGGTAGCCCATAAACACCGGCGGCATACGTGTGACAATGTCGTTGTTGTTTACCCAACGATGGTGCTTGATTTCGACATGCGAGACGTATTTCTTGCAGCCAATTCGAGGGCTGCCGTAAGTGTATAACTCTTGAGGATCGCTTTCGATATACGACAGTGCACAGCGATTCGCGCAAATGTTGGCCATCGCTCCGCCAAGTGAATGGCCGCAAAACCAAAGCGGCTTCTTGTTCTCTTCGAGAGCTTCTTCAATGTGTGGCCATACGCGATCAACTTCGGCTTTGAACCCGCGATGCACTTTGCCAACCGTTTCAGCAATCGCCGCAAGCGCGTTGGCATCCGCTTTGATGTCTTCCCACTCATGCGGTTCGGTTCCACGGCAGACAACAACGCTGTCGAATTCATTGTGAAACCAATAGGCCTGAGCACCTTCGGTGTCGAAGAATTTACCGTTCGTGAAGCCAAGCTTTCCGGCAGCGACGTTGCATTCCTCAATCGACAGATACGAGATCATCGAAACTTCCGCAAACAGTAGCGATCGTCGCAGGAATGAAAGCTCCGAAATTGGGCCCGTCAGATTGGACTTAAAAACAAAGTCAGACGCTTTTTTTGAAGCAACGTCTTGTACAACCTTGTCTCGCTTTTTTGAATCGGTCTCAGCCATTTGAATTGAGTTGGGAGTCTTCGCGGATTTCTGTACCGCGAAATTATAGCATTGTTGGCAAAAATGTGCCGCTCAATTCGTTTAACACCCAACCCACAAGCAACTAGACCAACACGTCCTTGATCACTTCGCCGTGCACATTCGTTAGCCGCCGCTCGAGCCCGTTGTGATAGAACGTCAGCCGTTCATGATCCAAGCCCATCAAATGCAGCAGTGTTGCATTGAAATCGTAGACCGAAGCCTTGTCGACGGCGGCCTTGAAGCCAAACTCGTCACTTTCACCGTAGCTGAATCCAGACTTCACGCCCGCACCGGTCATGAAACAAGTAAACGCATCCGGATTGTGGTCACGGCCCGTACCGTTGGCTTGTAAGAAAGGCATGCGACCGAACTCGGTTGCCCAAACGATCAGCGTGTCCTCAAGCAATCCTCGCTGCTTCATGTCAGCAATCAACGCTGCCGTTGGTTGATCCATAATCTCGGCCTGCATCGCGTGCGTTTCGGCAATTTTCGAGTGTGAATCCCAATTCGTGATCCCGTTACCGCCAGCAGGATCACTGCCGTTGAACAGTTGCACAACGCGGACGCCTTTTTCAATTAGCCGTCGAGCAAGGATGCAGTTCTTTGCATACTCTTTTTTCAGATCTGAACCTTCATCAACGCCGTAAGCCCTGAGCGTCTCTTTCGTTTCACCGGAAATGTCCATCACCTCGGGAACCGAAGTCTGCATCTTTCCAGCAAGTTCGTAACTTGCGATCCGTCCCGCGAGATCTGCATCGCCGGGATACTTTTCTAAGTGGCTTGCATTGAGCCGTTGAAGCAAGTCAACCGTTCGCTTGTCCGTTTGGCTGGTGTACTTTTTCGGTCGGAACAAATTCGATGGCGGATTCTTCGCGTTAAAGTCGGTCCCCTGGAAAGCCGCCGGAAGAAAGCCACTGCCAAAGTTATTTTTTCCGCTTCGTGCAAGACCACGCGGATCATTGATCGCCACAAACGCGGGCAGTTCCTGATTCTCGGTCCCAAGTGCATACGTTACCCAAGCTCCAAACGATGGAAAGCCCTCCATCGTAAATCCGGTGTTGAGAAAATTTTCGCCTTGCGGATGAGCACTCGTTTCGGTGTGCAGCGAATGAAAGAAGCAAAAGTCATCCGTCAGCTCTGCGAGGTTTGGCAGCAAGTCAGAAACCATTTTGCCGGTTTCGCCACGCGGCTTAAAATCCCAAAACGGTTTGGCAATGTTCCCTGACGGTCCTTCGAAAGTCACCGCTGGCATGCCTAGCGGTTTCTTGCCGTGCATTTTGATCAGTTCAGGTTTGTAGTCGAACGTATCAATGTGGCTCACCGCTCCGGGACAGTAGATCACCAGCACCTGTTTCGCCGGCGCCTCGAAATGGGCCGGACGAGCCGCATACGGATCGCTCGCGTTGAACTCTGGTCGTATCGGAGTCTTGCCGCTGACCGTTTGCGCATCGTCGTTGGCGAGCAAACCTTCACTGGCCAGCAGGCTGGTCAACCCGATGCCCAGCGTCGAGAGGCCGGCAGTGTGGAGAAAGCTTCGCCGATTGAGCAGGCTGCGTCCGTGGAGTGATAGTTTTTCTGGATTCATGTCAAATTCCCAACCCGACGCGTAAGCGAGGTGCATCGGCATCTAGTAGTTTCATAGCCATAAAATGTTCAATTCTCTACAAATCACAACCCGACGCGTAAGCGAGGTACCAGCGGCGGTTCGCTATCGCGTTGGGTTGGGATTCCACTCAAACCAATCCTGCCCCTGTCAAATCCAAGCGTAGGCAAGTGCATTCCGCACCTCGCTTACGCGTCGGGTTAGGGTTCCTTGCAAATCACAACCCGGCGCGTAAGCGAGGTATCAGCGGCGGTTCGCTAACGCGTTGGGTTGGGATTCCACTCAAACCAATCCTGCCCCTGTCAAATCCAAGCGTAAGCAAATGCATTCCGCACCTCGCTTACGCGTCGGGTTA
>CALLUY010000002.1 GCA_938010615.1 uncultured Pirellulaceae bacterium
ACTTGGTGCAGCGTTATTTTAGCTGAGTTGATAGAGAACTTCCAGCGTCAGAATCGTCAGTACCAGCTTGGGCGGTAAGGCGACGCCATCACACGGTCCCAACTTGGTTTGGGGATTTCTCTATGCGGAATCAATCGACCGACGCAAGATTCACACTGACCATGTGAAGCAGATGAACCCTGATTTGCAAGCTCAGGGTCAAGATCATCCTTCGATGAATCAACTTCGAAAGGCCCGAACTTCATCGCCGTCGGTGACAGCGGAACGTCCGTCGCTTGCAACTGCATCGCGAAACGCTCTAGGAATTGCTCGCGGTGAATATTGCACCAGCCTCCGAAACGCCGTGTCCGAGTGTATCCCTTGGTCAAGTGAATTGTCCTCTTCAGCGTGTTGCGCTTCAGGAATCGCATCGTCAAGCCGCGTCTCGCGTCGAGGAATCGGGAAGCAAATCCCTAAGAGGGGCGGAAGTAGAAAGCCGCTTGTCGCATTCGGCCTTCTTGAACAGAGAACTTGAACATCGGCTACGTTCGTGCCTCACTACGCGATGTCAAATTCTTAATTGTTATGTCGCGATTTTCTGTGGTTTGTACAGCCACGCAAGAGATGCGATTGCAAGCCCGGTTAAGATCACTCGGAGCAAAAACCCCTTGCGCATCAAATCACGTCGGGTTTTGATCTGTCCCCAGTCGGCATCCCACACTATTTGCACATTGGGATCGCCAGCATCCATTTTCCAGTAAATCGCAACTGGAGCTTCGAGCCAAGACACGTCGATAATGATATCCTGCCCTCGGTAGGGCGACAATGGACTACCGACCCACTCAGGAGTCTCCACCCAATCGTCGAGTCCCAATTTTTCGATCAATTCAGTGTCGGTGATCGGCGGCAACGGGTTCATTGTAGATGCGGGCAGGGAAAGTTTGTCAGCAGCAAGTTTGGCGTCCAGCAAAGCATCTGCCGAAACGCCTTGATTGACATGGAGAAGCCAGACCATGAAAACACCGGCGACAAATGTCAGCGAAAGCAAGTCGCGGAGTTGGAATCTAATCATGGAAGCGACATAACTTTGTAATTGTCGGCGAATGAACACGTGGTAAGTCCAGATTTTCCACTTATCGCCGAGACTTATCGCAGTGTGGTTGATAATTATCGCCGAGTCAAGCAATCGAGGGCCGTGGAAGCTGGGCGAAATGGCTGGTTTGCGATGCCTGGGGGTGATCCTGTTTCCCATGAGTCGTACCGCCCTCAAGAAAAAATTTGACAAGGGCATGCGTGGTTGTAGTTGGCCGATGGATCGAGGTCTGCGCCAAGGCTGGCTCGCCTGCCTATGCTGTGACTGGAGTGAGCAATGACGACGATTTCCCAGAGTGTGCTGAACCGAGAATTAGCCGCGACGGCCGCACGATCCAAAAGCTCAGGCAGATATTCAGGTCAGCGAAAACCTGAAAAAAATCAGTGGGCGGAGATCTGGTTCGGCAAACTGTGCAAATTTCACCATGTCGCGCCGGAGCCGCGATGGAATTTCACTGACCCGATAAACATCTTCGAAGCGTCCAGTAGCAAGGAGTCTTCATGCTGCGCGGTGGTCAAAATCAAAACACAAAACGGCAGCCATTGGAACGCGTCAGAGCCAATTCGGGCTTCTTGAACAAAGTGTTTGAGCTCCGGCGGGACCCAAAGAGCCACCCCATGCGAACATTCAAAGAGAATTATCGCCTAGACCAAACTCACTCCGCCGCACCCGCGAAGTCAAACACTCAATTTTTATCTGGCGATTGGGATGCTCGTTTGGGCATGTGGTGCAGAGTCACACACCCTCAATAGGCATCGCCATAGAAAGAGTACTTGAGATGCTTGCCGATCATGAGGCTAAATATGATCCAAAGTACCTGTGAGAATAACTGCATTGATGTCTCGCCGTCCGGGCTAATCGCCAATTTCAAAACCGTCTCGGTCACATCGACCGGGGAACTTGTTCTCGATAATCGTGATTGATTTATCGAAGTTCGTCGGCCACATCGACGGCCGTTGCCGTTCTGCCATTTAGCGGAGAAGACTCGGATACCCGAACCACAACTCCATCGACCAAGTCCACTCCAAAGCCGGCCCATTGAGAGAAGGGGAAATCGACAACGCCATCTCGGCTTAGGATAGTCAGGCTAACATTCTGCTCAAGACCAGCTAACTGACTTGCTGCTGCTTCCGTTAACGAAATGTAGTCGTTGATGCCTGCCTGATAAAATCGATCCGAGAATGTTGGCCCAAAAGTAGATGATGAAAAACTGTCCCCCACAGCGAGCACTCGACCGTCATGAAAAGCAAAAGTCAAACGACCAAAAACAGTTTCCTCTGCCAACGCTTCATCCACGCCAATCTCGAATAGCCGAACTTCACGACCGTAGCGGTCGGCCAACTCCAGCGCCTCATCCAGCGCGAGGCCTCGATAGAATTCTCCGCTGGGCGATTGGACGTTGTTTACAATGAAAACCGTTCCATTTCTAATCGTCATCGAAATGTTACTTAGATCTAGTGTGTTGTCTCGCCAAACCGTTACGCCATCTTCCAACCTGATGGTGTACTTGCGGTTCTCGGCAAGAGCTTTGTCACGAGCTTGCTGCGCTGTCAAGCCGAAGTAACTTGAGAGCGAGTCAACGACAGATTCTCTGTCGACGCCTTCTTCAAACCCCGCGACCTTGTCGCCAGCATCCGGGCCCACGTAAGTGTCTTGCCCTACAGCCCCATAAAGCAGGTCGTTTCCCGCCTCGCCTTCAATCCTGTCGTCACCAACTCCTCCGTTGAGTCGATCATCCCCGTCGCCGCCAATAAGATTATCGTTGCCGGCCATTCCAAATATCCTGTCGTCGCCGAAAAAGCCTCGAATGGTATCATCGCCATCACCACCATAAATCCGGTCATCGCCCTGAGCTCCATCAATAATGTCTCCGCCGCTGTTTCCATTGATAAAGTCATCACCACGCCCACCGTTGATGCGATCAATTCCATCGCCGCCAAAGATCGAGTCTTCACCTGAATCGCCGTTTAACCGATCTGCATCGCCGTTTCCACTAATGATGTCGGCCCCCAAGCCACCATTGATCGTGTCTCTTCCAGCGCCTCCGATAAGTCGATCCTTGCCTTGCTGCCCATCGATTGTATCGATGCCGTCCTGCCCAAGAATCAAATCAGCACCAGCACCCCCTTCAATTCTGTCGTTTCCGTCTCCTCCATAGATCGTGTCATCGCCGTCACCGCCATAGATGCGGTCGCCACCAAGGCCTCCATAGATCACGTCATCCCCGTACCCGGAGTAAATCGTATCGTTGCCAGCTCCGCCCCAGATGTTGTTTACATAAGGGCCAGGATTCGGCGCACTGCGCTCAAGCCCAAACAAACTGACCGTATCATTTCCCGCTCCACCTGAAAAAAGATTTATACCGCCAACGTCAAACAGGAAATCATCTTGCCTGCCACCATACAGCTCATCGTTACCAAGACCACCGTGAAGTCGATCCTCGCCAAAACCTCCGTAAAGCTGATCGTTGCCATTGCCGGCCCTTAAAGTATCGTCGCCAACTCCACCATAGAGCTGCGAGTTGGTCTTGAACTCACTAGAAATCGGAACTGCATTGTCTTCCAGCGTGTCATCACCGTTGCCACCGTAGGCGACCAATTCAACGTTCACCTCTGTCAGGGTGTAGTCCAGCAAGTCGTCTCCATCGGAACCGGTAAACAGGATATTTGTCAATTGTGTCAATTGAGTGTTCGCACCCGCATCAGAACTCAACGACAAAGAATCATTAAATTTCCGTCCAATGAAGCGAATGGTTTGAATTTCATCAGCAGCAAACGACTGGACGTCACCATTTAAACTGCTCGTGACATTCACCGTCCCGTCAATCGTTTCATTGAAATCAAAATTTGCACTTTCGGTAGCAGAGGCAACGATCCTGAGTGTGCCGTCGACAAGCAAAACACTGGACAGCAGTGTTCGGTCTTCCAATGTCTCAACGACTAGCCCTGTTGAACAGGAAGTCTTTTCTTCGATTCGAAAACACGGTTGAAGAAAACGAAGGAGAACATTGCGATACTTTTGGCACGTGGTTGACAAATTCCTCATAAGTGCTTTCTTTCCAAATTGTTTTTTCCCAAGTCGATTCAACAGCAACGCTTGAGCAGTCAATATGTGATATCCACATGATCGACTTCATCTTATATTACGCTCGCGACTTTACTCACTGCAAATAGCAAGCGACTATTTTTTCTTCGAGTTTTCGAACAGTCGTCGAAGTCCCTCTCAATGGACATCGGTCCGAAGTTATTGTTGATGTTCTCTCGAAGCCGTCTGACTTGGCAGGATTCGCCAACGACTGGTCCTTGGAAATGGCAAGTAACTCTGCACTTACTTCATCGCGACAACCGGATCCAGTTTTGCGGCTCGGCGCGATGGTAGCAGGCTGGCGAGCATGCAGATCGTGATGGCGATCGCTGTCACGACCAAGGCGTCGCCAAACGAGTAAACAAAGACGGCGAAATCGAAGTCGTCGCGAATTCGGGTTTCGATGTATTGGCGAGCAAACCCGGTGATGACCGAATCGATCAATCGCGCGACCGCCAACGAAACTAACGCGCCAAGAATTCCAGTTAGAGCTGCTTCGATCAGCATGAGCCGGCTAATGTCGGAGTCGCTCGCCCCGATGGCCTTCATGATTCCAAATTCGGGAGTGCGTTCCATCACGGCGATGATCATTGTGTTCATGATGCCCACCGATGCGATCAACAGGATGACCAACGCGATCGCAGCCACGATCAAACGGACTTTCCCCAATTCTGATTCTGCTTTTTCGAGAATCTCGAGTGCCGAACGAGTTTCGAGGCCCTTTGATTCGACAAGATCCACGGCTGCCCTGAGGTCTGCCGAATTTTCAACCGAAGCGAGGCTGTAGTAGTAAATGCGTTCAGGGTGCGTTGCCAAATCGATCGCGTGATAGTCTCGCCAGTCAATCAGCAAGTCCGATCCACCGTTGGCCCTAGCCATTCTGAAAAGCGCGGTCGCAGTTGTGTCTTTTGGTTTCACGACGCCGGCAATTTCGAACTCTCGGTAGATGAACTGATTGGCGTCGTCGGCCTGTTCAGTCGTCGGCTTCGGCGAATCGAGTCCCATTCGCGTGGCGACTTGGCGGATCGTTTCTTTTTCAATTTCGCTCAAATTGGTTTGCTCGACTTCGGCAAATAGATTGCGGAAGGTGTCGGCCAGCTGTTCTGTTTCTGAAAAACCACTGACGCCGAAGAAGCCGGCAAGTCTTTTCATCTTCGGTGACTGGGTTGCTGCTGCGACGCTGAATCGAAGTTTGACTTTGGTCCCGATGAGCTCTTCGAGTTGTTGATCTGTTTTGTAGCCCAGTCGCCAGGCGCGGTACTCGTCGATCCAGATTTTGCCGCTGGAAGAAGTGGACTCGGGAGCACTCCCAGCGACGATGCGAGCGTCGAGGCCACTGGTTTCGGTTGAAAAGCAGGTCGCTCGTGCGGCGATTTCTTGGTCGCCGATGGTAAGCTGTCCGCGCAGGTCCTGCCGCGGCAAGATGGATGCGATCTGCTTCAGGCCTCGAAGTTCGTCCAGCATTTCCAGCGATACCTGTACCGAAGGCAGATTTTTGGTTGCCCACGCCTTTTCGAGTTTCTCTCCGATCCTTTCCTTTCGGTCTGGCGAGATTCCGTCGCCGAGTTCGTTGCTGGCGGCCTTTGGGGGATTCGAGTTCGGGCCGGTTTGGGCTCGCCCGGGAACGATGGCGAACTGTTTGGAAAAGTCAGACTGACCGAAAAGGTTCATGAGTCCGTCGCGGGCTCCTCGCGTTCCGGCGAACACAAGCAGTAGCATCGAGCAGCTGACGACGATGCCAAAAATATTGAAGGCAGTGCGGGACTTTCGAGCCCACAGATTCTGAATCGCCATCATGAAAAGTTCAGATCGATTCATGGACTCACCAGCTTTCCGTCGCGCAATCTGATCACTCGATCCGCGACGTCGCTGGCCAAAGATTCATCATGCGTTATCAGACACAGCGTCGAGTTTTGAGCATCGATCATCTCCAGCATTAGCTGCATGACATCGACGGCGTTTTGAGAGTCCAAGTTTCCGGTCGGCTCGTCCGCAAGAATCACCGGCGGGTCGTTCACCATGGCGCGGGCGATTGAAATACGCTGCTGTTCACCGCCGGAGAGTTGATTCGGTTTGTGACGTGCTCGTTTTTCAAGACCGATGCGTTTGAGCAATTCGCGGACTTTCTTGCGGCGTTTCAATAGCGGGACGCCGGCTAAAATTAGCGGCAATTCGATATTTTGAAAGGCGGTTCGCTGCGGGATCAATTGGAAGGACTGAAAGACGACGCCGATTTCGTGGAGTCGATAATTTGCTTTTCCTTGCGAGTCCAGCTTGGCGGTTTCGTTGCCGTTGACCGAAAGTTCGCCCGATGAAGGCGTGTCCAAGCCGGCGATCAAATTCAGCAGTGTCGATTTGCCGGATCCGGACCGGCCAAGGATCGCGATCTTTTCGCCTTTTTTGATTTCCAGGGAGAGGTCATCGATCGCCGTGACTTTTGCGTTGCCAGAACCGTAATGGCGGGAAAGAGAGGAGGCGACGATCATTGGTTTGGTGGCTGTGTAAGAGGGTCTTTCGTGACGCGAATTCCAATATCGCCTTTAGCAGTTCATGCGAGCAGTTTTAAAGCCCAGTAGGCGAGTCAGTCCTGGCTCGCGGCATTGCAAATCACGGTCTCGGAGAGACTGAGCTGCTACCTGCGATCGGCTCCAGTGTAATCGACTAGCGTTGATTGGGGCGGACTTCGATGATTCGCCCTTCATTTTTGGTGCTGATTATCTCCATTCCATGGACCGAAAGCCGTCCGATGGATTTGCCATTGGTAGACGAATATCCGCTTACTGAGAGTCGAGTGTCCAGTTCTTTTCGGACTTCTGAAATGTTTCTGCCCACCAGATGTTGATATTCGGCGGCTTCGTAATGAGCGATCGGTCTATAGAAGTAGGCGACCAGTAAGATTGGCGGAGCGAGCTGAACAACAATGCTCAGCCAATGCTTTTGCCAGCAAGCTATTCCAATCCCGACGGCCAGAGCCAGCATGTACAACCAGATTCGCGGCGTGATGCCTTCGGGATCGCTGAGTAAAAGATTGCTTGGGTAGTCGTAATGTGAAAGCGGCCTAAAGACCAGAAGTATCAGTATCAGCTGGATTGGGAAGGTGATCAGCAAGACTGTCTTGGTCGTCCAGCTGGAGCTTTTGGAGATGTTTGGATTTGAGGTATTCATGAACTGAGTAAATTATCGCTGCCAAAAAGGTGCAATTGAGCGAAATTGCGAGAATGGCTCAACTTGCCCATGTCGAAAGTCGAAAAATTGAGGGTCTTACTATAAAGTAAATGGGTCTGTTTCGGTTTGAAGCAGGTTTGCGAGAAATCGCGAACCAAATAGAGGGCTGTCGCGTCAATTTACGTATTGCGACCAAACTCGATTTGAATATATTACCGAAACTTCAAAGTCAGCCAGCGTAGCTCAGTTGGCAGAGCAATGGTTTTGTAAACCATAGGTCGTGGGTTCGAACCCCTCCGCTGGCTCTTGAATTAGAGGTGCGTCGCAAAGAACGCGAGGGGCGATTTGGTGAAAGCTAGATCGCTTTGATTGTTCTATCGGTACCGCACCTTGACCCTGAGAATCGGTCAATTGCGATTGTGTCCAGAAATGGACGTTTCAAAATTGTCCAAAAACGGGGGGGTACCGAAGCGGTCAAACGGGACAGACTGTAAATCTGTTGGCTCTGCCTTCGCAGGTTCGAATCCTGCTCCCCCCACTTTTTGCTTCTTGGGCCTCGCTTGGCTTTCTTCTGGTGCAAATTCCAAATGGTTTTGCGTTAGGATTGCGCTGCGGGTCCGTGGAGTTTGCGATTTGCTTGTGGCCTCGATGTGAGGAAATAGGCGGTTGTCGCAGAATCCGTACTATGGATTAGAATTTTTTTGACTCGGAATTTTGGTTTTGAAGTCAAAATTGTTCGTTTGTCCATTGGTCAATGTCGCGAATTTGTTACATTGTCCGGTCATTCGAGATGGCGGGAGACCGTTGTTTCGAACAAAGCGGGTGTAGCTCAATGGCAGAGCTCCAGCCTTCCAAGCTGGTGGTGAGGGTTCGATTCCCTCTACCCGCTCATTTGATGAGATACACACTGACCGGATTTTGAACTTGCTGCTGTAGCTCAGTGGTAGAGCACTTCCTTGGTAAGGAAGAGGTCATGGGTTCAAGTCCCATCAGTAGCTTTTGTTGTGGTCGGCTTTCGGGTCGATTTTTTTTCAGCTTAGTTGATTAAGAGAGATAACAGGTAAACAGACGTATGGCCAAGGAAACATTTGAGAGGACTAAGCCTCACGTGAACGTTGGAACCATTGGGCATATTGACCATGGTAAGACGACCACGACCGCATCGATTCTTGCTGTTCAGGCTGCTAAAGGCTTGGCTGAAGCAAAGGCTTATTCGGATATCGCCAAGGGTGGTACCGTTCGTGACGCCACAAAGACCGTTACGATTTCGGTTGCCCACGTTGAGTATGAGACGCCAAACCGTCACTATGCTCACATTGACTGCCCGGGTCACGCCGACTTTATTAAAAACATGATCACCGGGGCCGCCCAGATGGACGGTGCGATCTTGGTTGTTTCTGCAGCTGACGGCCCAATGCCTCAGACTAAAGAGCACGTTCTGTTGGCTCGTCAGGTTGACGTTCCAGCACTCGTTGTCTTCTTGAACAAGTGTGACCTCGTCGATGACGAAGAGTTGCTTGAGCTTGTTGAGATGGAAGTTCGCGAGTTGTTGAACAAGTATGACTTCGACGGCGACAATGTTCCGATCGTTCGCGGTTCTGCTCTTCCAGCTCTGAACAATCCTTCAGACGAAACAGCTAACGCCTGCATCGGTGAGCTGATGGAAGCGATTGACTCATATATTCCTGAGCCAGCTCGTGAAGAAGACAAGCCATTCCTTATGGCTGTTGAGGACGTTTTCTCAATCGAAGGTCGCGGTACTGTTGCGACTGGTCGTGTTGAGCGTGGCGTTATCAATACTGGTGACGAAGTTGAGATCATCGGTCTCGAAGCTGAGCCAATGAAGACGACTTGTACTGGCGTTGAAATGTTCCGCAAGATCCTGGACTCAGGACGTGCTGGTGACAACGTTGGTCTTCTTCTTCGTGGTGTTAAGCGTGAAGAAATTCGTCGTGGTCAGGTTATTGCCAAGCCATCTTCGATTACTCCTCACCACAAGTTTGAGGCAGAGATTTACTGCTTGAGCAAAGATGAAGGTGGTCGTCACACGCCATTCTTCAGTGGATATCGTCCTCAGTTCTACTTCCGTACAACTGACGTGACTGGTACTGCGAACTTGGTTGATGCTGAAATGTGCATGCCTGGCGACAGTGTCAAGTTGACGATTGAGTTGCACAAGCCGATCGCGATGGACGAGCAAAATCGTTTCGCGATTCGCGAAGGTGGCCGCACCGTTGGTTCTGGTGTTGTTACTAAAGTTATCGAATAGTTTGGCATGGTGGTCGCGAATGATTGCGGCCTCCATTGCTGGAGAAAATTGGAAGCGGCAGGTGTTTTGATACGCTTGCCGCTTTCCAGCAGTTTGTGGCCCTTGCTGTCTTTTTTGATGGTGTGGGCGAGCAGGTTGCTGGTTTGGAGGGGTGTAGCTCAATTGGTAGAGCACTGGTTTCCAAAACCAGCGGTTGCGGGTTCAAGTCCCTCCGCCCCTGCTTTGTTTGGTTGATTGCGGTGGTTCGACGAATCGTGCCGCGTGGTTGGCCTGTCCGTTCAATGGAATGTGCGGCTACGCGACGCTTTGTTTGGCGTGGCGGTAAATTAAAGGTTCATTAAATGAGTGCAACTGTAAATCAAGGTGGCAGTAATTCGGGAGGCTCGTTCTTCCCTGAATTGTTCCGGTTCGGCTTGTATAAGCCGGCGCAGGGACGCATTGTGCGCCAGGTTACTTTTTTCTCGGTAGCGTTGCTGGCTTGTCTGGCGATTTGGGAATTGCACTCATCGGGTTGGTTTAACTTCCTTAACGCTGCGGCGGTTGAGGGTGAAGTTGCTGGTCCTCAGATTGTCAAAATGTTGTTCTCTTTTGCGTTGGCTGGCATCGGAATTTGGTCGGCCTATCGATTGGTGAACTATCCCGTGTTTGCGGATTTCCTGATCGCTGTCGAAGCGGAGATGAACAAGGTTTCGTGGCCAACGCGAGATCAGCTTTATCGTGCTTCGGTTGTTGTGATCTTTGTGATTTTCGCGATGGCGGTTCTGCTTTTCCTTTTTGATATTTTGTGGACGGCCGTTTTCGAGATGATTGGAATTCGATATTCCGATTCCGATTCGTGGTGGTCCAAGTTGCGTGGTTTCCTTGGCTTTTAGTCCGGGGCGGTGGCTTGGGGTTGCCAGTTACTAATTCAGTTGAAGTTGTTTGTTGGTCGTATAGATGTCAGACGAAGAATCATTGCCAGAAGACGCAGAGACAACTCCTGTCGACGGCGCCGAACAGTCGGCAGCCGAAGTTCAGGTCGTTGATGATGCGGATGGTTCGTCTGAGGATGCTTCTGCGAAGCCAGAGGTTGAGCTTTCGCCGGAAGATCTTGAGTTTTCTGCTGATGAAATCATCACCGACGAGGACGACGAGTGGGGAGACGATGACGAGGATGCGTCACCGATCGAGGAATTCGTTGAGCCCGTCAAGGAAGTTAAAGCTTCTGACCTTGAGATGAACTGGTACATCCTGAAGGTTCAGGTGAACCGCGAAAAGGGTATCTGTGAGACGCTCAAGCGTTCGGTTCGCGTTGCCGGAATGCAGGATTTCTTCGGCGATATCCTTGTGCCCACCGAAGACGTTCGCGAATTCAACAAGGCTGGTAAGCCAAAGATTACGAAGCGGAAGCTTTATCCGGGCTACATCGTTGTGAATATGGCGATCACGGATGAGTCTTGGTTTTTGGTGCGAGACACCAGCGGAATCGGTGACTTTGCAGGTGCTGCGGGTCGTCCTTCGCCGCTTTCTCAAGAAGAAATTGATCGAATCATCGCAGCGGCACGTCCTCCTAAGGGCGAGGATGTGGAAGACCAGATCAAGACCACGATCCCGTTCAAGGTTGGCGATCGAGTACGTGTAAAAGAAGGCTATTTCCAGAACTACGAGGGTGATATCTCTGCGGTGGACGAGCGAAATGGTCGAATTGAAGTCTTGATCAACATCTTCGGTCGTCCGAATCCGGTCGATATGGAGCACTGGCACGTCGAGATGGTCAAGTAGCGTTTTCTGTGCCAGCGACTCACTTGCAGCCCAGATTGTCAGGCTTGCGGGAGTTGGTTGGGTGCGGTTGGCAAAAATGCCTGGAATTCAGGCCTAAATCAATAATTATCCAAAGTTCAACATTTTCAAATTTCGAAACCTGAGTATCTTATTGGCCTCACTAACAGGCCCAGAAGTGCCCGGTTTGCGACACGCGGAACAAAATCATGGCTAAACAGGTTACAGGACAAGCGAAATTTCAGGTTCCCGGAGGTCAAGCGACTCCGGCTCCACCTGTCGGTACGTCCCTCGGTAAATTCGGTATCAACCTTGGGCAGTTCGTCCAGCAGTTCAATGACCGAACAAAAGAGTTCAACGGAACGCCGATTCCTGTTGTTGTTACCGTTTTCAACGATCGATCATTTGAGTTTGAGACCAAGAGTCCTCCAGCTGCTGCTTTGTTGAAGTTGGCTTGCGGGATTGCAAAAGGCTCGGGGGTTCCCAACCGCGACAAGGTTGCGAAGGTGACTCGTGCTCAGTTGGAGGACATCGTCAACAAGAAGATGAAAGACCTTAACGCAACTGAAATGGACAACGCCGTTCGGATGATCGAAGGAACTGCTCGCAGTATGGGCATCGTTGTCGAGGGTTAATTCGTCAGTGAAGTCTGAAGTCTTGCGACTCCAGCTACCAAAACAGGATTTGGATCAACGCGATCCGGGATTATAGATATGGCTAAACAATCAAAACGATACCGAGCTCACGCCGAAAAGGTTACCGAAGAGCCGATTGCGCTCTCGGATGCGGTCAAGTTGGTTAAGACTTTTGGCACGACCAAGTTTGATCAAACGGTTGAGATTCACATGAACCTTGGCATTGATCCAAAGCAGGCCGATCAGATCGTCCGTGGCTCACTGGTTCTGCCAAACGGTATCGGCAAGACTCAGCGTATTTTGGTTTTCGCCAAAGACGCAAACGCCAAGGCAGCTGAAGAAGCGGGTGCAGATTTCGTCGGTCAGGAAGAACTGGCTGCGAAAGTATCCGACGGATGGTTGGATTTTGATGTCTGCATCGCCAGCCCTGACATGATGGGCGTCGTTGGGCGTCTTGGTCGTGTGCTTGGTCCTCGTAACTTGATGCCTTCGCCACGTGCCGGCACGGTGACTCCGGATGTTGCGACAGCAGTTAAAGAATACAAAGCGGGTAAAGTCGAGTTCCGCAACGATACCGGTGGCAATATCCACGCGGTTGTTGGGAAGGTCAGCTTTGACGAAGCGAAGCTTGAAGAGAACGTTGCGGCGTTCCTTAAGTACATCGAATCGCTAAAGCCGATCTCTACCAAGGGAACCTATGTGAAGTCAGTGTGTCTGACTGCTGCGATGAGCCCGGGTGTGCGAGTCGTTGCTTAAGCTGCGAGTCGTTCAAGTTAAACAAGTCATTTTTGTAACATTGTTGGAAGCGATTCCATGAGTAAATTTGTAAAAGACATGCTGACCAAGGATCTGGCCTCTCGTCTTGAGGGTGTCGAAGATTGCGTGGTCGCCAACGTCATCGGGATCGATTCCAACACGACAACAGCGCTGCGGCGTCGTTTGCGTGAGAAGGATATCAGCCTGATGGTCGTGAAGAATTCTCTTGCTGCTCGGGCAACCGAAGGCACTGCATTGGGGCCAGCTTTTGAGGGGCTCACTGGAAACGCTGCGGTTGTTTGGGGTGCATCTGACTTTGTGACGTTGGTCAAAGAAGTGACTGCGTTGGACAAAGAAGAAGGTGAGCTCGAGTGCTTCAAGGCGCTTGGTGGCGTCATGGATGGCGAGAAGCTGACTTCTGAGAAGGTTGCTGAGATCAGCAAATGGCCTTCTCGTGATGAGCAGCTCAGTATGTTGGTCGGCCAGATTCTCGGCCCTGGCTCACAACTGGTTGCACAGATCAATGGCCCTGGCTCGCAGCTTGCAGGTCAAGTCAAATCGATCGTCGAAAAAGGCGAAGAGTAAACACGAAACATGGGTGCCGGCTCCTGCGATTCCTGAATTCGCGAATCGGCAACGTTACTTCATCAATGGCCCTGTAAAAGCCAAAATTAGTTTTCGAAGGCTGGCGAGCAATACCTCGTGCAAGCCGGCAAATTTTTGAAAGGTAGAGGAATGTCAGACGAGACAGCAACAATCGAATTTTCTGCAGAAGCAAAATCACTTGGCGACAAGATCGCTGAGTTGACGCTTAAGCAAGCTAAAGAGTTGAGCGAGTACTTGAAGGAAGAGCACAAGATCGAAGCTGCTGCTGGCGGCGCGGTTGTCATGGCCGGTGGCGGTGGTGGCGGTGGCGAAGCTGCTGCGGAAGCCAAGACTGAGTTCGACGTAATCCTGACTGGATTCGGCGACAAGAAGCTCGACGTTGTGAAGGTCGTAAAGACAATCACAGGTGCTTCACTCATGGAAGCCAAGAAAATGGTCGAAGCTTGCCCTGCGACGCTCAAAGAAGGCGCTTCGAAGGAAGATTGCGACAAAATCAAAGCGGACGTCGAAGCTGCTGGTGGTAGCGTCGAGCTCAAGTAGTTCGTCGATGTTCGGCTAGCAGTTGAATCGGTTCCTGTCGCGATGCTCGCCTGATTTGGTGTGCATTTGACGAGATGCTGGATTTCGACTGCTTCGAAGGCTATTGATGCGTACATGAAACGGCGGGCAGAACGATTTATCGTCTGCCCGTTGTTTTCGTTCAAACCTCGCTGTTTTTGCCCTATTTATGGGGCTTGTCAGCGTCAGAGAAATCTCTAGGGCGGCGGGAGGCGAATTCGCCAAAATCTCGGCGTTTTTGTAGAATTGGCAAAGGTGCGGTGTTTCGGGGTTGTGAAAACCCAAGATGCAGCAGAAACTATGCCCAGTTGGTTTGAGCAGTGTGGTCGCAGGGAAGCTTTCGTCGGTTGGTGCCCGATGTTTCTAACGTTTTCGGAATCGCTATTTGATTGCGTTACCGGTACAGCGTTAGAGAGCCTTAAGACCACATTAAGTTTTAATTCGCCGAACGTTTTTGATGATTCGCCCTCATTAATGCGTTTGAGCAGAACTCAATCAGGAACCGCATGCGTTCATTTCGCACGCCTGGACAATATGTATCCCAGACCTGTTGCAACGTCTTGCGCAGGTGGTTTGTTTCTTCAGTACCGGTGTGGACTTGTGTCTGCACTTTTTGCCTGACAATTGATCCGGAGATTTTGCGCTTATGGCAACCCCAGTAGAGCGACGTTTACGCCCAAAAGATGTTCGACGATTTGGCAGTGGACGGGATTACCACTTGCCGCCCGATCTGACAAAAATTCAAACAGTGAGCTTCAAAGCTTTACTGCAAGAGGATGTTGATCCGGAGAAACGGAAAGACCAAGGCATCGAAAGTGTCTTGCGCGAAATCTTTCCGATTCAAAGCTATGACAAAAAGCTCTCGCTTAGCTACGTGCGATACGAGCTTGGAAAGCCACGTTATACGCCGGAGGAATGTCGTCAGTTGCGTCTGACGTACGGACAGCCTTTCCGCGTTTGGTTGCGTCTTGAGAAAGAGCAACCAGTCGAAGAGGAAGTGTTCCTTGGCGACATCCCAATCATGATGGGTGGCGGTGAGTTCATCATCAACGGTGCCGAGCGCGTCGTGGTGAGTCAGCTTCACCGTTCGCCGGGTATCGACTTCGTGATGGCTTCGGACACGACGTCTGATCGTAAGCTTGCGAGCTGCCGAGTGATTCCTGAGCGTGGAAGTTGGATCGAGATCAACGCAACCAAAAAGGATGCTTTGACGGTTCGGATTGACCAGAGCGGTAAGTTCTCTGCGTTGACTCTCTTGCGGGCGATGGATCCAAAGTTCAGTGAAGACTCGGACATCATTCGTGCGTTCTACGATACGATGAAAGTCAAAGTTGTCGACGGTCGCAGTGCTGCGAAACTTGAAGGCAAGATGGCCGTTGATGACATCGTCTACCCTGCTGGCTCAAAGCGTGCTGGCGAAATCATTGTCGAATGTGGCCACAAGATCAGCAAAGAGAACTCGGAGCTTATTTGCACTGCAGGTGTGAAGGTTTGCGAGATCATGAATCCGGTGAAGTCACCGCTGATTTTCAATTCTCTAATTGACGACAATACTTCTTCGCACGAAGAAGCTCTGCTGCGTATCTATCAGCGACTTCGTCCCGGTAACCCGGCTGCGTTGGAGAAGGCACGTACGCTGTTTAACGAAAAGTTTTTCGATTCGAATCGATATCGACTTGGAAAAGTTGGGCGTTTCCGCATCAACCGAAAACTCGATCTTGGTGTCAGCGAAAAAGAGATGACACTGCGTCCGGAAGATATTCTGGCATCGATTCAGTACATCTTGGATCTTTCGACTCCGGGTGCGGATGCGATGGTCGACGATATTGACCACCTTGGCAATCGCCGTCTGCGAACGATCGACGAGTTGGCTTGCGACGAGATGCGAAAAGGTTTCCTTAAGCTTCGCCGCACCGTTCAGGAGCGAATGAGCCAGAAGGAAGTCGATGATATGACTCCGCGTTCATTGGTGAATCCGAAGAGTGTTTCGGCTTCGATCGATTACTTCTTCGGTCGCGGTGAACTTTCGCAGGTTGTTGACCAGACGAACCCGTTGTCCCAGTTGGCTCACGAGCGTCGTCTTTCGGCTCTTGGTCCTGGTGGTTTGAACCGTAAGCGTGCGGGTTTCGAAGTTCGCGACGTTCACATTTCTCACTACGGTCGAATTTGCCCGATTGAGACTCCCGAAGGTACCAACATTGGTTTGATCTCCAGCCTCGCGATTTGTGCGAGCGTTGATGATTATGGATTCCTGGTGACGCCATACGTTGTGGTCAACAAAGGAAAGGTAACGGACGAAATTCGTTTGTTGCGTGCCGACGAAGAAGCGGAGGCTCATGTGGCTCCCGCGGATACGCCAATTAAAGACGGACGAATCGTCGGAACGAAATCGCTCGGCGGAAACATTCTTGCTCGATTCCATGCTGACTTCGAGTTGGCTGATCCGGAAGAGCTGGAATACATGGACGTTGCCCCGGCTCAAATGGTCGGTGTTTCAGCCAGTTTGATTCCGTTCCTTGAGCACGATGATGCGAACCGCGCCCTGATGGGTTCGAACATGCAACGCCAAGCCGTTCCGCTGTTGGTGGCAGAGCCTCCGATTGTTGGTACCGGTATGTAGCGTCATGTTGCGGTTAATAGCTCGATGGTGATCAAGGCACGCCGTGCCGGAAAAGTCACTTTCGTGGACGCGACGCGAATTGAAATCGGCAACGATGTCTATCCGCTCAAGAAATACGTTGGACTCAATGAGCGAACGTGTAACAACCAGAAGCCATTGGTGATGCCTGGCCAGAAGGTTGAGAAAAACGAAGTGATCGCAGACGGTGCGGCAACGTTTGAGGGTGAATTGGCTCTCGGTCGTAACGTGCTCGTCGGTTTCATGTCGTTTGACGGTTGCAACTTTGAAGATGCGATCATCATTAGCGAAGAGCTCGTTCAGAACGATACTTACACTTCGATTCACATCGAAGAGTTCGACGTTGAAGTTCGCGAAACGAAGCTGGGTCGTGAAGAGTTCACTCGCGATATTCCAAACGTTAGCGAAAAAGCACTTCGTAACCTGGACGACGCTGGAATTATTCGCGTTGGTACTTTCGTCAAGCCAGGCGAGATTCTTGTTGGTAAGGTGTCGCCGAAATCGAAAACAGAGCTGACTCCGGAAGAGAAGCTTCTTCACGCGATCTTCGGTCGTGCCGGTGAAGATGTGAAGAACGATTCACTTGAGGTGCCGTCTGGTATCGAAGGTATCGTGATCGACGCACAACGATTCTCTCGTCGTATGAGCCTGTCTGAAGAAGAGCGAAAAGTCTTCGAGCAGGATCTCAAAGCGGCTGAAGCTGATGGCAACGAAGAGATTGCTCGTGTCTTCGGCGAGATGGTCGAAGTCATGGAGAAAATCCTCGGCAAGACTTTGACCGATCAGGATGATACTCCTTTGGTTCGCAACCAAGATCCAAAGTTCATCGCCGAAAAGGCAAATGCTTTCCGCTTGCAAACTTACGTGAACGATCTTCGTAGCGAGGATCGCGTCAAGCAGATGAAGCAGGCTTACGCGGAGCACTGGCCGGACATCGAGAAGGTTATTGAAGCTCGCGATCGCAAGGTCAACAGCATGAAGCGTGGCGATGAGCTTCGCAGCGGCGTTCTGCAAATGGTCAAGGTTTACATCGCGACCAAGCGAACGATTTCCGTCGGCGACAAGATGGCTGGTCGACACGGTAACAAGGGTGTGATCTCCAAGATCCTTCCTGTGGAAGACATGCCGTTCCTTGAAGATGGAACGCCGGTTCAGATCATGCTCAACCCGTTGGGTGTACCTTCGCGTATGAACGTGGGGCAGATCCTTGAAACTCACCTCGGTTGGGCTGGTTCGAAGCTTGGTTTCCAAGCGTTGACGCCAGTGTTCGATGGTGCTTCTGAGAAGGACATCAACGAAGCGTTGGCTGAGGCTGGTTTGCCGTCACACGGTAAGCACACTCTGATCGACGGACGTACGGGGCAACCTTGTGGTCAAGAAACAACGGTCGGCTACATCTACATGTTGAAGCTGCATCACCTTGTTGACGACAAAGTTCATGCTCGAAGTACAGGACCTTACTCGCTGATTACTCAGCAGCCGCTCGGTGGTAAGGCTCGTTTCGGCGGCCAGCGTTTTGGAGAGATGGAAGTATGGGCTCTGGAAGCTTACGGGGCTGCCTACATCCTTCAGGAATTGCTGACGGTCAAGTCGGACGATGTCGAAGGGCGTACGAAAATCTACGAGTCGATGGTCAAGGGCGAGAACACGCTCGAAGCCGGCACACCAGCCAGCTTCGACGTTTTGACTAACGAGATTCGTGGGCTGGCATTGAACATGCAGCTTGAAAAACGACGGGGCGGTTAACGACCGTCAACCAAAGGTGGCATGGGCTTTCAGCCCGTGTTCTACATGTCCACAGGCCAGAGGCCTATGCCACCGACTAGCTTCCTAAACAAAACATTCAGACACCTATAACTTTGAGGAGCTTGCAGTATGGCAACGGCCGAGAGCACCTACGATCGCATTAATGACTACGCTTCCGTGAAAATTTCACTGGCGCGCCCGCACGACATCCGCAGTTGGTCGATGGGCGAAGTCAAAAAGCCTGAAACGATTAACTATCGAACCTATCGTCCCGAGAAAGACGGTTTGTTCTGCGAGCGAATTTTCGGACCTGAAAAGGACTGGGAGTGCGCCTGCGGTAAGTACCGTGGAATGAAATACAAAGGCATGATTTGCGATCGTTGTGGCGTGAAGGTCACACACTCGCGAGTTCGCCGTAAGCGGATGGGCCATATTGAGCTGGCGGCTCCTGTGGTTCACATCTGGTTCTTCAAAGCGATGCCTTCGCGTTTGGGCAACTTGTTGGCGATGAAGACCAGCAGCCTCGAGAAGGTGATCTACTTCCAAGATTACGTTGTTACTGATCCCGGAACGACGGATCTCGAAAAGCAGATGTTGCTGACCGAGGAAGAGTTCAAAGCTGCCAAGGCAGAGTACGGCGAAGGTTCTTTCAAAGCTGGTATGGGTGCCGAAGCCGTTCGCGATTTGCTGAACGATCTCGACCTCGTCATGCTTTCCGATCAGCTTCGTGTTGACCTTGCTGAGACCGGTTCGAAGCAGAAGCGTAAAGACTTTACGAATCGCCTGAAGATCGTTGAAAACATCCGAGATTCGGACAACAAACCTGAGTGGATGGTGCTGGACGTGATTCCGGTCATTCCTCCGGACCTTCGTCCACTGGTTTTGCTCGACAGCGGCAACTTCGCGACGAGCGACTTGAACGACCTTTATCGTCGTATCATCAACCGCAACAATCGTTTGCGTAAGCTCGTCGACTTGAACGCGCCGGAAGTCATCATCCGCAACGAGAAGCGTATGCTTCAGCAGTCGGTTGATGCTCTGTTCGACAACAATCGCTGTAAGCGTCCCGTTCTTGGTTCGAGCAATCGTCCTCTGAAATCTTTGACCGACATGATCAAAGGTAAGCAGGGTCGTTTCCGCGAAAACCTTCTTGGTAAGCGCGTCGATTACTCGGCTCGTTCCGTGATCGTTGTTGGTTCACGACTTAAGCTGCACCAATGTGGTCTGCCAAAGAAAATTGCTCTGGAATTATTCCAGCCGTTCATCATTCGCCGCCTCAAAGAGATGGGGCACGCTGACACCATCAAAAGCGCGAAAAAGATGCTCGAGCGTAAGGACGAAGAGGTTTGGGATATTCTCGAGCAGGTGATTCGCAATCACCCGGTTCTTCTCAACCGTGCCCCTACCCTGCACCGCATGGGTATCCAGGCATTCGAGCCGACGCTTGTTGAAGGTAACGCGATTCACTTGCACCCGCTGGTCTGCAAAGGATTCAACGCTGACTTCGATGGTGACCAAATGGCGGTTCACTTGCCGCTTTCGATTGAGGCTCAAGTCGAAGCCCACACGTTGATGCTTTCGACAAACAATATTTTTGCTCCTTCGAATGGTCGCCCGATCATGAGTCCGTCTCAGGACACGGTGATGGGCTGCTACTACATCTCTTTGGTTTTGCCAAACCAAAAAGGTGAAGGCATGATCTTCGCTTCGCTTGACGAAGCAGATACTGCGTTCAACCAGGGCATCATCGATCTGCACGCGAAGATTAAAGTTCGCTTGCCGAAAGATCGCCACGTTAAACTCAGCGAAGAAGAGCGTTTGCCAAGCCAGATTGTGGAGACGTCTTACGGTCGCGTTATGTTCAACATGATGCTTCCAGAGGGAATGGACTTCTACAACCACGAAATGAAGAGTAGTGATCTCGCGAACGTGGTTGCCGATGCCTACCAAGGACTTGGCCGTCGGGCGACGATTGACTTGCTCGATGATATGAACCAACTAGGTTTCCGTGAAAGTACGCGAAGTGGTCTGTCGTTCGCGACCGATGACTTGGTTACGCCTGAAACCAAAGAGAAAATTGTTGCTGACGCCGAGAAGGAAGTTCTCAAGCTCGGTAAGCACTACGAGCGTGGAGTTATCACCGGCAAAGAGCGTTACAACCAAGTTCTCGAAATTTGGACGCATGCTCGTGAGGCGATTACGAAGCAAATGATGGACGCCATGAAGGCGGATGATCGTGGCGGCATGGGCTACGTGAACCCGGTGTACCTGATGGCTCACTCTGGTGCTCGTGGTGGTACGGCTCAGATTTCTCAGCTCGCTGGTATGCGTGGTCTGATGGCCAAGCCTTCTGGTGAGATTATCGAGACGCCGATTAAGGCGAACTTCCGCGAAGGCCTGACGGTTCTGGAGTACTTCTCCTCAACACACGGTGCTCGTAAAGGTTTGGCTGATACGGCTTTGAAAACAGCTGACTCCGGTTACCTGACTCGTAAACTTGCCGATGTTGCACAGAACGTTGTCGTCACCATGGAAGACTGCGGCACGTCTCGCGGTATTTCCAAAGGTGTTATTTATCGCGGTGAGCAAGTTGAAGTTCGAATTTCGACGGCTTTGCGTGGTCGCGTTTCGCGTCAGAACATTGTGAATCCTGTGACGGACGAAGTTGTCGTTGAAGACTCACAGATGATCACGCCGGAAATCGCTCGCAAAATCGAAGAGCTTGGCTTGGAGAAAATCCAGGTTCGAAGTCCGATGACTTGTGATGCTCCTCTTGGTGTCTGTCGCTGTTGCTACGGAATGGACATGTCGACGGGTGACATGGTCGAAGAAGGCATGGCGGTCGGTATTATCGCTGCTCAAAGTATCGGCGAACCTGGTACACAGTTGACGATGCGTACGTTCCACATCGGTGGCGTTGCGATGACGTCAACGGAAAAGAACGAAGAGAAATGTAAGAAGGCCGGTACGATCAAGTACATGCGTATGCGTCACGTCGTGAACGACAAGAAGGAAAGTGTCGTATTGAATCGTAACGCTGAGATCGCGATTCTCGATCATCGTGGCCGTGACCTTGAGTCTTACCCGGTTCCTGCCGGTGCGGTACTGTTGGTCAATGAAGGTGACGAAGTCAAAGAGGGTGCCGTTCTCTGTCGTTGGAACCCGTTTGCTGCTCCTGTGCTTTCAGAAGTAACTGGTAAGGTCCGATTCGAAGACGTTATCGAAGGCGAAACGATGCAGGCCGAGCAGGAAGCCTCCGGTACGATTCGACGAACGATCATCGACTTCAAAGGTGACCTGCATCCGCAAATCGTGGTTGAGGATGACGAAGGAAAGCCGCTTGACGTTTACTATCTGTCTGAGCAGTCGAACATTCTTGTTGACGAAGGTCAGAAGATTTCAACTGGTACGGCACTGGCTGAAACGCCTCGTGAAGCGTCTGGTATCTCGGATATCACCGGCGGTCTGCCTCGTGTTACCGAGATCTTCGAAGCTCGTAAGCCAAAGGATCCTGCGGTTCTCGCGGAGATCGATGGTATCGTGAGCCTTGGCGACAAGAAACGTGGAAAGCGTACGCTCATCGTGACCAACGAAGAGAGCGAGATGGAAGCCGAACACATGGTTCCACCAGGGAAACGTCTGCTGGTTCAAGCCGGCGATCGTTTGACGGCTGGACAGCAACTTGTGGAAGGTCCACTGGTTCCTCACGACATTCTTCGCGTCTCTGGTGAGGAAGCCGTTCAGGATTATCTGACTCACGAGATTCAGCAGGTTTATCGAAGCCAGCGTGTAGAGATCAATGACAAGCACATTGAGATCATCATCGCTCGCATGCTTCGTAAAGTGAAAATCGAAACG
This sequence comes from uncultured Pirellulaceae bacterium, assembly GCA_938010615.1. Lineage (GTDB taxonomy): Bacteria > Planctomycetota > Planctomycetia > Pirellulales > Pirellulaceae > Mariniblastus. Next base: position 22,146 of record CALLUY010000002.1, read on the forward strand.
CCTGGTGATACGGATCTTCTGCCTGGTTTGATTTGCGATCGCTTCGACTTCTTGCAAGTTAACGGCAACATTGCGAAATGTTTGCGAATCACAGATCCTGGCGAAAGCGATTTCGTCAAAGGTCAGATCGTGCCGAAAGTTGTTATCGAAGAGACCAACGCTCGTATCGAAACGCTCGGTGGCAAGCCTTGTAAGGGAACCAAAACCAAGCCAGCGACTTGTAGCACACAGTTGCTCGGGATCACGAAGGCTTCTGTTCAGAGTTCCAGCTTCATCTCGGCTGCGTCCTTCCAAGAAACGACCAAGGTTCTCACCGAGGCAGCTCTGTCTGGAAAAGTCGACAACCTTGTTGGACTGAAAGAGAACGTGATCCTTGGTCACCTGATTCCAGCTGGTACCGGTTTCCAGTCGTTCCAGAATTCAGACGTTCAGTACAACATGGACGCGATGGAAGAAGTGGCAGCCCGACCTCAAGCGACTCTTGAAAGCAGCTTCCCGTTGCTTGACGATAGTGCGGCCGCGATGGCGGGCGAAGGTGGAGGTTCTACCGCGGCTCCAGTCGTTGATGGTTCGAATGACTTGATGGCGGCAATGGCTGGCACCGATGTCATGAGCCAACTTGGTGCTGAACTTGGTGTAGAAGCCAACGCCGGCATCGTACAGGATGCTCCGTCTGCAACTCCAACTCCTGCACGTGCTCCAACGGGTGGCGATGACTTGACGATGATCGAGGGTGTTGGCCCGAAGATCGCAGACATTCTTCGCAGCTCTGGAATCGCAAGCTTCACAATGCTTTCGGTAACCAGTCCGGATCGCATTCGTGAACTGTTGGCTGAAGAGGGTGGAAGTTTTGTCAATCATGATCCAACAACGTGGCCGGATCAGGCTCAACTGGCTGCCAACGGCGAGTGGGATAAACTTCGGGCATGGCAAGACGTTTTGGTTGGTGGCCGCGAGCCGGATGCCAGCTCCGTTACGCCTGTTGAAGCAGCCTCACCTGCCGTCGAAGAGCCAGCCGCTCCTACAGATGATCTTACAAAGATCGAAGGCATCGGGCCGAAGATTGCGGAAGCCCTCAACAACTCGGGAGTCACTTCGTTTTCTCAGATGGCAGCAATGTCGTCTCAGGACATCAAGGATATCCTGACGAATTCGGATGGCACTTTCGGTAACCATGACTCGACGACTTGGCCTCAGCAGGCTGCGATGGCTGCTGAAGGAAAGTGGGACGAGCTCAACGCTTGGCAGGACGAGCTTGATGGCGGCAAAGTCGTTGCTCCAGCAGCTGAACCGGATGACCTGACAAAGGTTGAAGGTATCGGACCAAAAGTTTGCGAACTGTTGATCGCGGCTGGCATTCCGACATTCAAAAAGTTGTCAGAGACTTCGCCTGAAGCAATCAAGGAAATCTTGGCTGGTGGTGGCGGCATGATCGCAACCATGGATCCAACGACTTGGCCTCAGCAAGCTGCAATGGCTGACGCGGGCGAGTGGGACAAACTTCAAGTTTGGCAGGATGAACTCGACGGTGGCAAAGTTGTTGCTCCCGCTGAGCCAACTGAGCCAGATGACCTGACAAAGGTTGAAGGCATCGGACCAAAAGTTTGCGAACTGTTGATCGCAGCTGGCATTCCGACATTCAAAAAGTTGTCAGAGACTTCGCCTGAAGCAATCAAGGAAATCTTGGCTGGTGGTGGTGGCATGATCGCGACCATGGACCCAACGACTTGGCCTGACCAAGCGAAAATGGCTCACGCCGGTGAGTGGGATAAACTCCAAGCTTGGCAAGACGAACTTGATGGTGGGAAGCTCTAGAGCGACCTCAAATTGAAATGAATATCGCCGGCTCTCGATTGGGAGCCGGTTTTTTCATGCGCCGATGAAACGCCTATCCAGTATTTTCTCGTTCGCATCGAACAGCTTCGCGAGATGTCGGGGGCGAAGGCATATTCTTTGATCCGTAGCTCAAGTTCAACAGCCAACTTTTGTGGAATCCCATCGCCGTACTTCTCAGCCAGAGAACCGCTCTCAGCATCAAGCATTTTGTCGTTGGTTGACGCGGCCATGGGTTCAAACTCTTTGGGCCAGACACGATCGCTTCGCCCTCGATGAGTTAAGTGAGTGTCGTCTTCCCAGATCGAATGGGCTGATCCTGTTCGGCATTTCCCGAGTCTCGCAGTGATGGTCCTTAGACATTGCAAAAAAAGAGCGGAGAAAGATCTCCGCTCTGAATCACAATTGGTTCACTGAGGGTTAGCATCTCGTTCCAGAGATTAGTTTTCCGAATCAATCAAATCTGCAAAGACCGCTTGGTCTTGAGTCGCCGCTGCTCGAAGTTTACTCAAAGCACGTGCTTCGATTTGGCGAATGCGTTCTTTGGTGACTCCCAGCTCTTCGCCAACTTCTTTCAAAGTCTGCGGTTCGTTGCTGTAGTCCAAACCAAATCGGCTGATGATGATCTTTTGTTCACGATCGTCCAGCGTTTCCAAGATGGCACTGACTTGCTCTTCACGAATCGCCTGTTCTGTTTCCAGCATAATTCGATCAGTACGCTCGTCGGCTTTTGCTAGGAACATTTCCTCTGACGTCGGTCGGAACCGATCCTTCTGACGGTATTCGCCCGGAATCGTGCGGGCAAAGTTCTTCATGATTGCCCAGCTTGCGTAGGTGCTGAACTTGTTTCCACGAGTGTAGTCAAACTTCTCGACCGCTCGGATCAGAGACATGTTGCCGTCACTGACCAGCGTGAAGAAATCTTCGCTGGCTTGAACGTGTCGCTTGGCGATCGAAACAACCAAGCGAAGGTTCGACTGAACGATACGGTTCTTGATTTTGACTGCTTCGTTATAAAGCCGTTCGATCTCATCCATTTCATTGGATCGAGCTCGCGAAACTTCCATCTTTTCACGCAGCTTGGTAGCGCGATGCTTGAGGAAGTTGTACTTTCGGAACAGGTATTGTTCCTGCTCACGGTTGAGAAGCGGTACTTCATACAGCGACGCGAGGTAGTGCGGCAATCCTGCAGGAGCCTTCACGCGACGCGGTGCTTTTTCGTATTCCGGGAACGGCGAGTCAACAATTTTCTTGTCGGCGGCCTTGCGATGGAATTCGGGGCTGTCCATGAAGTCGAGTGGCAGCTCCATGATCATCGTCGCACGCATCTCGTTGATGACGCGATAGATTGTCGTCTTCGTGCGACAATACCTTGCAGCGATCGTCTCGGCAGGTTTTCCGGCTGAAAAATCAGCGTAGATACGCTCCTTCATTTCCAGATTCAAAGGTCCAGTTTGATTCGGGAATACAGCGATCGTTGGGTTCTTTTCATCGAACTGTTTGATCGTGTAGCGAATCGTCTCGATGCTTCGTCCCATGTGCTTGGCGATGCGGCGTGTAACTTCCGCTGGGCATCCGCCGGCACGAGCGAGTCGACGAGCACGGTCGATGATTTCAATTTTGTCGTTGTCAGTCAGTTGGCTGAAGCGTTGGCCACGGCTGACTTTTGCCTCGTTGTTCTTAACGAACGAATCGACACTGGTCTGCAAGAAGCCAACTCGCTTGCGTCCGCCATCAAAGATGAACTTGCGGCTCACGAGGCCCTGTTGACGCCAACGTGAAATGGTTTTGGTTGATACATTGAATCGCTTGCTCAATGCTTCGACGGTGAGGACTGGCTGTCCGAAATCGTCAGCCATCAAATCAGAAGCTTCTGACATGTCTTCGATGAAGCGATGCAAATCGTGCAGCAGTTGCTTTCCGGGAATCTTAACGATTGGACCCGCGTCGGCTCGAAAGCCCGTGATGCGAAAGCAAACAAACTCGAAGTTGTAGTCTTGGTTTGTATTGATCTCGAGGAGCAGTTTCTCCGCTGCGTCCAATTGTTCGATTCGTCGATTTCGGGGCGCAAAGCGAACCTGCTGATCTCGCAGCTCGCGAATTGAGTCACATTTGTAATCGATATGCATAATTTTTTTGCTCCGTTGTTCCACAACTAACTTCCTGATGGCTCAACAGTTCTGTTTCATACTGAACTGTCCTACGGAGTTGATGTCCCTACCGTTCAAAATCCTACGTTTTGGCGAAGTATCGAACAGTAAGGTGCGTCAACTCAGCGACGTTCGGGTAGCTTTGGAAGTGGAAAGCAAGGGGATGCTTCGTTATTCTATACCCGATAAATCGCTAGCTAGATTCTTCTGAAATTCGGTAAATGTCAGAAAACTCTGCTCTCTAACTGTCTTGCAAACGGGGTGCCAAGATCGGCAATTTGGCACGCATTTTGACGAAATCACGCGTTTTGTAGGGTTTTTGACGCCTAGGAGCCCCAATTTCGGAAGTTGGTGGCTGATGTCAAAACCTAGGGATTGGAAGTCAAGAATGTCGTTTTGAGACAGTTTTCTGACGATGATTCTCAGGATAGTTCCGATTTCCAAGCGCATTTCTGCCTCGTTTAGTTGGAACAAACGCCGAGTAATTCAAGGATGAATGAAATGAAATTTGCGGCAAAAAGCCTGCTGTTCGCCATCGCACTCTCAAGCTTCTCAGCTTTCTGTGCAGCCGAAGATATCGATATCAATTTGAAGTTTGAGCGCGGCCAGCAACATCGTGTCCAATTGCAATTCGAGCATGAAGGCAAAGTCGTCATGCAGAAAGACCCGGAACGCGAGGAAGAAGACTTCCGCATGCTTCCGATGAAAACCACCGCCAAGCTGGGCTACGCTCAACGTTTCACTGGCAAGAAAGACGACATACAGGCGATTCGCTATTACGACAAAGCGGATGGCCGTTTCGAAATCCTCAAAGGCAAAACAGGCGCCAGCCTCTCAGACAAAAATCGCCTCATTGTGGTTCGCGTCAAATCGAAGGCCGGCAAGCGAATTCAGATGGCATCCGTCTCTGAAACGCTGGCTCAATATGAACTTGAACTGCTTTGCAATCCGGTTGATCCGTTAGCGATCGCTTCGTTGATCAACCACAAAGGAGCAAAAGTCAGAGGAACGTGGAAGCCATCCAACGATGGATTGGCTAACTTTCTTTCAGTCGATCGAATCATTCGCAATGACGTAAAGATTCAATTGAAGGAAGCCCGCAAAGGCACTGCAATACTTCATGTGACTGGAAAGGTTCGTGCTGGAGTCGACGACGTCAGCACCGACATGGAAATCGCATCCATCATCAAGATCAAGCTTGGCAAATCACAGGAGTTGATGCAGGCGAAATTGAATGTGCGTGAAATCCGTCAGCCAGGACAGGTTGCTCCGGGCTTTGATGGCACCAGCAGTGTTGCTCTTGAGTTGACCCCTGACAAGTCATGCAAATACCTGACCAATGAATCGCTCGCCAAGTTCACCAAAGGTCGTGTCATTGAGCAGCGTTTGCAATGGCAATCGCCAGGCTTGAAGCTCAAGTACGACCCGCGTTGGCGAGTGATCGCATCGGAGCGTGAGGCCGCGATTATGCGATTCGTCAGCGGAGGCAACTTGCTGGCTCAGTGCAACATCGTTCAGCTTCCTGCTCGTCCGTCGAACAATCCGCTTGCCCTTGTGGACTACAAAAAAGAAGTCGCTCGAATTATTGCCGCAGATGATGTCGCGACGATCGTCGATGCGAAAGAGTTCAAAACCAAGAACTCTGTAAGAGGTCTGGTGGTTGAAGTCGAAGGAAAAGAAGGCGGAGTGCCTGTTTCGTGGCTCTACTACCATCTCAACGACAAAGATGGACGCCGTCTGACGTTTGTCTTCACGCTTGAGAAGGAAATCATGAATGAGTTCCTTCCAGCGGACCGCAAAATGGTCAATGGTTTGGTGTTTGGAGCCCGCCCTGCCACGCGGAAGATGAAAAGTCGTCCAGCTAGAAAAGCGGATTCGAAAACTTCATCGCGTCGCTAAGTTGTGAGGCAGGCTTTAAACCTGTTACACACTCTTGAGATAAGGCATTGGATCGTTTACGTTTTGGGCATTCACCCAGAACGTAAACGGATCCAAAATGCTCGACTTGTACGACAAAATTCAGGAAGCGGTTGGAGTCATCCAGCAGCAATTTTCGACGGCTCCTCACGCCGGCATCATTCTCGGCACTGGCTTGGGGCCGTTGGCTGAAAAGATCGAAGTGGAAGCCTCCATCGATTACGGAGACATTCCGCACTTCCCCAAGTCGACAGCGCTTTCGCATAAAGGGCGCCTCGTTTGCGGGAAGCTGGCTGGCCTGCCGGTCATCGCGATGGAAGGTCGTACTCACATGTACGAAGGCTATCCATTGAAAGAGGCGACGTTGCCGATCCGCGTGATGAAAGCGCTCGGTGCGAATCTGTTGGTTTGCTCGAACGCCGTCGGAGGCCTGAACCCCTACTACCGCAAAGGGGACATCATGGTCATCGAAGATCAGATCAACATGATGGGCGACAATCCACTGATCGGAATCAATGACGATCGACTGGGGCCGCGGTTCCCGGATATGTGTGAGCCTTACCGACAAGATTTGGTCGATCGTGCATTGAGCATCGCTCGCGCCGAAGACATTGTTGCTCATAAAGGCGTTCTGGTTGCAGTCGCCGGTCCGAATCTTGAAACGCGAGCCGAGTATCGAATGCTCAGGACGATGGGCGCCGATGTGGTTGGCATGTCGACGATTCCAGAAGTCATCGTTGCGGTTCACGCCGACATGCGAGTCGTTGGTTTCTCTGTGGTAACGGATTTGTGCTTCCCCGATGCGTTGGAACCAGCCGATGCGCACGAGATCGTGAAGATTGCCAACGAAGCAGAACCTTCGCTTTCAAAATTGGTAGTGAAAGTCCTTGAAATGGAAACGGCCTAGCCTGTCATTCATGAATGCGGACTTCAAAACTTTGATCGCCGAATCGGTCGAGTCGATTGCCAGCCGTTGGGACGGAAGTCCACGTTTTGGAATTGTGCTCGGTACCGGCGCGGGCATCGTCGCGGATCACATTCAAGCAGAGGCCACCCTGCCCTACGGCTCGATCGCCAACTTTCCGGTTAGCACGGCAACCGGTCACAAGGGTAATCTCGTTTGTGGCACGTTGGATGGACATGAAGTTGTCGCGATGCAAGGACGTTTCCATCTGTACGAGGGATACGACGTGGATCATGCGACGCTGCCGATTCATGTGATGCATGCGATGGGAGTTGAATTTTTGTTCGTCAGCAATGCGGCTGGTGGACTAAACCCGAAGATGGACAGCGGCGATGTGATGCTGATCGACAGCCATGTCGACTTCATGAATCGAACATCGCCTCAGATCTCGGCCGCTCCCGTGATGCAACGTCCTTCCTTTCGAAGTGATCAGGCTTACGATCCTGAACTGATTGAGGCTGCTCATGCGATTGCTCGGCACGCTGGATTTGCACTTCATCAAGGCGTCTATGCGGCGATGTTGGGTCCGAACTATGAGACGCGAGCCGAGTATCGTTTTTTGCGTCGAATGGGAATCGATGTCGCTGGCATGTCGACGGTTCCCGAAGTAAACGTGGCGGCAGCGAACGGAATTCGAGTTCTCGCGATGTCGATCATCACCAACGTCGCAAACCCGGATGTGCTCGAATCGACGTCCGGAGAAGAAGTCATCGAGGCGGCTCAGGTTGCAGCGCCGAAGCTCAAGAGCATCGTCAGCGGTTTGATCGCACAAATACAAGCCCAAAGCGCCAGCGAGTGAATACTGGGCACGAGGAAATGCCGAGGAATATTCACTCGCTTGCGCTTCGGGCTTGTATTCGGGCTTGGATTCCTGCTGCTAGCGAAATGTGCATTTCTCAATCCAATCCGAGCTAGGTCGAAGATCGGCCTCTTGATAGACTCACGCCCTTACAGATCATTGCCATTCGTTGTCAGGGACGATCATGAATTTTGGTGGGTTGAAGAATCAACTGTTTGCAGTTGCGCTGATTGCCATGTGCGGCTCTTTCGGTAGTCGTGTCAACGCTCAACAACAAGGCACGCAACCGGTTCGTCCCTTTGAGCAAATTTCAGCCGACGAGCAACAACATCTTGTTACGGTGCTCGACTTTTGGCAGGAGCAAAGCGAAGGAATCAGCCTCTACGAGTGTTCGTTCAATCGATACGTGTACGACACGGCGTTAACGAACTACCGTGATCCCAAAACGCAACAGCTTTCGGCAGACAGCGTTGCCGTCGGCAGTATTCGTTACGGCAAGCCCGGAAAAGCCAGCTACGAAACGACGTCGCTTTATAAATTTGACGGTCCCGGAAAAGAGTACAAACCAGTTACCGATGCGAAGCTTCGCGAAAAATGGGTCACCGATGGTGCGGCTGTCTACGAGTTCGATTTCCAGGCGAAACGACTCTACGAAACGAAACTACCTCCAGATATGCGAGGCGACGGAGCGATCACGAACAGTCCAATTCCATTCATGTTTGGTGCTCGCAAGGATCAGATATTGCAGCGATATTGGGTTCGCGTGATCACGCCACCGGGTGCGAAAGACGAAGTTTGGCTCGAAGCGTGGCCGAAGCGAGCAGAGGACGCACAGAACTATTTGAAGGTCGAAATTATTCTTTCGCATGAGCCATTTCTGCCAAAGGCTGTGCACATGTATCTGCCGCAGTACAATCCCAAGAAAAACAATTTTAGCAGCGTCTACATTTCTTTCGCTGATCAAAAGGTCAACGACCGTCTTGCCAAAATAAAGGATTTCTGGGGTGCTTTCGTGAAACCAAGCCTGCCAAAATTTGAAGCCGGTTGGAAGATGGTGCCTCGCCAGCAAATGAATGCGACGGCAGCAGGTGCTCAGCCTGACCGCAAATAGCTTGCGATGCTCAGCTGGCCAATCATAACCTGACGCGTAAGCGAGGTACCAAAGCGCACCTCGCTCACGCGTCGGGTTAAGATTTGCACGGACAAACCAAACCATGCAATTCACTCGCTCGAGCTTCGGGCTCGTATTGGCTACTTCCCGGATCCTTTTCCGATCGGGGAAAGCCCGAGCAACAAGCCCATCACCATCCCGCCGCCGTGCGCCCAGTTAGCGACGCTGCCGGAGCCCCCGAATGATCCTCCGATCTGCGGGACGAGCATGCAATAGAACAGCCAACCGATCATGATGATGATCGTTGACTGTGGCAAATGCATCCGCGAACCCGGGTCGTACAGCATGCGAAACCAAATGAATCCGAACAGTGCATAGACCACTCCAGACATGCCGCCGCATATCGAAATCATCAAATTGTTGAGCATCACAGGGACTGAACCACCCATATTTGCAGGAACCACTCCTTGCAAAACGTTCGAAAAGATCGCGGAAAATACGACGATCATGGCAAGGCTCAGCGTGCCGTAGCGAGCCTCGATCATTCTGCCAAGCATAACCAACCACAGCATGTTGAAGACAATGTGGAATGTGCCGTAGTGATAGAAAATGGGTGAAATCGTCCGCCAAAGTTCACCGCGATAAATGCTTGCCAAGCGAACGTCCATCGAATCAGGGTTTTCCGCCCGAGACTGTTGTAAGGCGGGGCTTGGTGCGTCAATTGACACAAACTGCAATGCCCTCGCGACGGCGCGGTCATGGTGTTTGCTGGATCCAAACTCGGTCAGCAAAGAAACAACCACACAGATCAGAACCATCACCATCGTCAACGGAGCCGTCTCGAAGATTCCTTTCTGAGCCGAGGCCGTGCCTTGGCGAACGTTTTTCTGGTACTGCTGTTGTCTGGCAACAGAGGCTTCTTGGATCTTGCTGGCCTCGGCCACCGCTTTGCGATACTTCTCTGCCTTTGGGTTTTCGCGAAATTCAATGATCTCAGCCTTCGCTTGCTCGAATCCGTCTTCGTCCTTGACCCAGACGTCAAACGCATTCTGGCCGTCCGACTCGACTTGACACTCAATAGACTGAGTCAACAGATAGGCAGTAAATGTGTTGGCTTCGGATTCGGATGGCAAATTGCCAATCAATCTCATGGTAACTTTCTGACGCGATGGGATTCGTAGTGCAAGCAAATTGTGGAGTGCAAGCACTCGGGAAATGGCGTGATTGAGCGAGCGGAATCGAGCTTGCCAAAGCCCCCTAATTCATGGAAAGTTCCGAACTGGCTCAATTGTATACGGTTCTTTTATGGCGCACGACCCAACAACTAACGATTCCGATCCCGTGAAGGGTATGGCGTTCGCGCCATCGTCCACTGGGACCACCGATTCGTCTCCGAAGCGTCCCGGGCGACGACGCGTTGACCTGTCGGATTCCGATGCTGCGCTGGTTGATAAGACACGAGCTCAGATTCGCGAGCTGGTTCAGGAAGTTCATCAGCTGGCCGAAAAAGACTGCGGTGTAGATGAGTTTTATGAAGGATTTCTCACGCGAATTGTCACCGCTTTGGCTTCCGTTGGAGGAGCCATTTGGCTGCGTGACGCCAACACCAAAGCAATTCAGCTTCAATGTCACGTCAATCTGAAACAAACTTCACTCAATGAGAACGCACAAGCTCAAAAAATTCACGGGAAGCTCATTCAACGTTTGAGTGAATCTGGCGAGCCAACTCTAATCCCGCCGGGTACCGGAAGCGACTCCGCCGATTCGGGCGGTAATCCGACCGATCATTTGTTGGTCGTTGGGCCAATCAAGATCGACAGCGACATTGTTGGGCTGGTTGAAATTTTCCAACGCCCCGGTGCTGGTCCCGCAACGCAGCGCGGCTACTTGAGATTCGTTTTGCAAATGTGCGAAATCGCCGGCGAGTACCAATCGAATCTTCGTTTGCGATCGTTTCAGGAACAGCAAAAAATGTGGACGCAGCTGGAGCGATTCGTTCAGCTGATCCATAGAAAGCTCGATGTCAACGATACCGTCTACGCGATCGCCAACGAAGGACGTCGCTTGATCGATTGTGATCGAGTCAGCGTTGCCACGATGCAAGGCAGGAAATGCGTTATCAAAACAGTTAGCGGTCTCGATGCGATCGAACGGCGAAGCGAACAAGTCAAAACGCTTGGTCGATTGGCGACAGCGGTTGTACAAAGCAAATCGCCTCTGTGGTATTTTGGCGACAGAGCTGGTTTGGCTCCTCGTCTCGAAAAACGCATCAATGAACACGTTGAGAAATCACACGCGCGAATGATCGCCGTGATTCCTCTGCTCGACGTAAAGCCATCGGCATCCGACGACGATCCGTTCGAGCAAGCTCAACCTTCGGGAACGGAAAAACCAGTCGGTGCGATGATTATCGAACAGCTAAACGAGGCTTCAGCTTCTCCGCTGTTGAAGGATCGAATCGAAATCGTGGCAACACACGCACAGACCGCGCTCGCCAACAGCATCGATCACCAGAGTATTTTCTTGATGCCGCTATGGAAGGCGATCGGGAAAACTGCCCAACAGTTTCGTGGCAGTCGACTGATTCGAACGGCATCGATTCTAGGAGTACTCGCGGCCGTCATTGGATTCCTGAGCCTGTTTCCCTATCCGTTTTCACTTGGTGCGCGAGGTAGCTTGGTCCCCGAAAGTCGCCACGAAATTTATGCTCAACTGGACGGAATCCTGACGGACATCAAAGTCTCCAACACAGGAGATTCGATGGTTGAGAAAGATCAACTGTTGGCAACGATGGCCAGTTCGACTTTGGAACTGCAAATCGGAGACGTTGAAGGACGAATTGCACAAGCGAAAAATGAACGTCGCATTGCAGAGACCGGAAAGACGAAGGGCAGTGATGCTGATGAGCAGTTGGCTTACGCTTCTCAGTTTCAAAGAGCCAATCAAACGATCACCAATCTAGAAAATGAACTGGCGGTCAAGCTCCGCGATCGGGAGCTGCTGGAAGTTCGAGCTCCGATTGCCGGCCAAGTCGTGAACTGGCAAGTCCGACAAAATCTGTTGCGTCGGCCCGTGCGTTTTGGGCAGCATTTGATGACCGTTGTGCCACCTGACACGCAGTGGTTGATCGAACTGGAAATGCCGGAGCGACGGTTGGCGCATCTCTCTCGAGCGATGGAAGGTTCTTCTGAGGTGCTGACCGTAACGTTTGCTTTACTTTCGTGGCCAGGAAAAGAATTCGAAGGCGAGTTAGTTTCTGTCGATCAGAAGCTGGACGTTTACTCTGACGAAGGCAACGCGGCACTGGTTCGAGTTCGTTTTCCAAATGACGTGATTCCGACGGAACTTCTTCGGTCCGGCACACGCGTCACGGGTAAAGTTCATTGTGGTACACAACCGATTGGCTACGCTCTTTTCTATGAGCTGATCGAAACCGTTAAGTCGAAATGGCAGTTCTGGTTCTAGTGTCAAAGTAGCTCGTCTCTCCGAGACGTTGATAGTCGCCAAAGTAGCTCGTCTCTCCGAGACGTTGATAGTCTAGCCGCCAAAGTAGCTCGCCTATCTCTCTTAGCCGTGGATGATCAATCGCCCCAGCACCACGGATCTTCGGGCTTCTTCTTTGGCTGATTTGCCAGTGGCTGAGAAACGCAACTTCTCCAAGTTCACAATTGCTTTAAGATGGGAAGAGCACGTCCTTTGGTGAATCACGTTCCAGTTGATTTTGTATGGCTGATACTGTCGTGTTTCGCTGGTTTTGGACGATGATAAATGGGCAGAGCTATCCTTTCATTCTCACAGAGGCGAAGTAACCGTGAATGTTGCACTAACAAGTCGTCGATTCGTTTGGCTTCATTTTTTGACGTTCGTATGCGTGCTTTCATTGAGCAGTTCAATCACGTTCGCTCAAGGCAGCTTCCAGACTAAAAATGGTTCGGCGTATAAAAATGGAAGCGTGCCGAATGCTTCGTCGGGGATTAGCAAGTTCAATCCGCAATCAACGGATGCTCGTCGATCACCTTCGTTTGGCGATCCGAGCAGCACGTCGACTTTTCCTTCGACCAATAGCCGATCGCCGCAGCAAGACTATTCCAATCAGTCATCGATTGGTGAATCTTCAGATTCCAACGTGGTTCGATGTACCGTTGAGTATGTTGACGTGGTCGATTTTCCAGCGCTTGAAACGGGCGCGTTGGTGGAGATGAATGTCAAGGAAGGCGATTCGATACCAAGTGGAATGCTCATTGCTCGAATTGATGATACGCTGCTCAAGCATCAGCTTCGCCAAGCGTTGGTGCGAAAGAACAATGCCTATAGCATGGCAAATGACGCAACATCCATTAAAGCGGCCCAAAAGCAGATCCAATTGACACGGCAGCTATACGAAACGACGAAGAAGTTAGCGGCCAAGGGCGCTCGTTCGGCTGACGAGAAACGAACCGCGAAGTACGAGTATGAAGTTGCGCTCCTCCAACTCCAAGCAGCCGAAGTGCGGCAGTTGGAAGCTCGAGGTGAGGCGGAACTGGAAAACGCAAGAGCCAGTGAAGTTCAGGAGCGAATAGACCGGCATGTCGTGAAAGCCATGTTTGACGGTCAGGTTGTCGATCGATACAAACAGAAAGGCGAATGGGTGACTGCTGGCGAACCAGTGGCAAAGGTTGCTCGTATGGACAAGCTTTACGTGACCGGACTGATCAGGAATCGCCAGTACAATCCAGCCGAAGTTTCTGAGAAAGATGTGGTCGTTACGGTCGAATTGGCTCGCAACGAAAAGGTGGAGTTCAAAGGCAAGATCGTTTCGATTGGTCCAAAAATCATTCAGGGTTCGGGCAATGAATTCTCAGTGAAAGCCGAAATTACCAACCAAATGAAAGAAGGCCAATGGGTGTTGCGTGAAGGCTCCAGCGTTTCGATGCGTATTCTGAAATAGCTGCGGACATGTTTATTGATAGGCTGGATGACCTGTCTTTGCATCTTCATTCTGCACACATAGCATCGATTCAATTAAGTATCATGGGGTTTACGAATCCAAGTTGAGATCCTTATCCGAATTTGAAAATGCAACCGCCGAAAACGCCGAACGAAGATCCCTTCCGCGAAGCACGCGAAGAAAAAGGTGTGATGAAGTGCCCCTTCGAGGGCGAGATGATCACGATGTTGCTGCGGCATGATGACGTTCGCAAAGCCGCCGCGGATTGGCAGCAGTTCAGTTCCGATGCTCCTTTCCGTGTGCCGATTCCTTCCGAAGAAGAGATGCGGTCCGTTCGACAATTGCCGATCGAAGTCGATCCGCCTGATCACAAAGAGTATCGCAATCTCACGGAGCCATTTTTTCTGCGAGCGAAGAAGCCAGAAGTCATCGCTGCGATAAAGAAATTGATGGGTTCCATTGTCGATTCGTTTTCCAATGGTGAAACGTTCGATGCGGTCACCGATTTCGCGTTGCCAATCCAGTCACGGGCTTTTACGTATTTGCTCAATATGCCTGAAACGGAAGCTGCGATTTGGATTCAATGGGGCATTCACGTTTTTCAGCCACAGGAAGGCGAAACGAAACGCGGCAGTAAACTGGAGACGTATCTTGAAGAGACGTTTGATGCAGCTGAAGCGAATCCAGGCGACGATTTCTTTAGTGTGTTAACCCAAGTCGAATTTCGAGGCAGGAAGTTGACTCGAGACGAATGCATGGGTTTTGCGAATCTTGCGTTTGCTGGAGGCCGCGACACGATCATTCACAGCATCACTTCGATCATCGCTTGGCTTGCCACAAACCCGGAAGCGTTGGAATTTCTGCGAGAAGAAAAGAAGCGAATCGTGTTGGCCAGCGAGGAGTTCTTTCGCGTCTTCATGCCGTTGACTCAAATCGGCCGAGTCTGCCCTGCGGGTGCTGAAGTCCATGGCGTAAAAGTGTCGCCGGGTGAACGAATTGGATTGTGCTGGGCATCTGCGAACCACGACGAGTCTGTCTTTAAGGATGCTCAGAATGTTGTTCTTGATCGCCGTCCAAATCCCCACGTGTCGTTTGGATTTCGCGACCATCTCTGCCAGGGTGCTGCTCACGCAAGGTTGGTGATTCGATCCATGCTTGAAGTTCTATGCGATCGCAACATTGCGATCGAAATGGTTGAGGCCGTTCCCCACGTGGAGCATGCTGAAAAGTTCACTCGTGCTGTTGGATACGAGTCGTTGAATGTTCGCTTCAACAAGCAGACCTAGTGGTCAATCAAACCTGAATTGACTACTCGTCGATTCAAAAATCCGTTGAGGATGCTGCCAGCATCCTTTTGTGCAACGGACGCTGGCAGCGTCCGCAACGGCTGTACACTGTAGCCGGTACTACGAACTACGTCTTACTTGTTGCGGACGCAGAAGAGATGATCTTTGCCGCGGATGAAAATTTCTTCGTCGGCTAGGGCGAGCGTTGCATCGACGGGTTCACCGATGTCATTTTTCGAGACGATGCCAAACGTAACGGCATCGTTGATCACCGCGGTCCTTCCATCGCGGCCTGTAATGAACACATTGCCATTGGCGGCCACCGGTGACGAATACACGCCTCCGATAGGAAGTCTTTGAGGGGAAAAAAATGGTTCTCCTGTTTCCGCGTTGACGCAAGTTACAATCCCGTTGTTGGCGTCAGTGAAGTAGAGTCGGTTTTCTGAAAGCAGCAGCGATGGAATGTCCGGAGTTTTCTTGGTGATCGTCCAAGCAATTCCGTTCTCGCTGATGTCACCTTTCTGGTCCAATGGAATCGCTTGAAGGATCGATCCACCGCGAGCACTCGCAAAAAAGCCGACGGTTCCGAACACGGTTGGGCAGCAAACGGGACGTTGTGATTGTCCAGATGCTTTCCAGAGCTCCTCGCCGGTTTGCAGGTCATATCCGCGTGAATAATTTTGACCTGTGTGGATGATTTGCTTGCGTCCATCAACCTCAACGACCAGTGGCGTACTCCAAGCGGTCGGTTCGTCTCGCATCGTTTTCCAAATCGTTTCCCCTGTGTCGCTATTGAGCGCTTCGATGCGAGATTGGCCTTCGTGGTCCCATGGAAGAATCACCATGTTGTTATGAATCGCGACGGAACTGCCTTCGCCAAACGTGCCGCGAGTCTGCATTTTTCCAAGGTCGTCCCGTTTCCATTTCAAGCTGCCTTCGAGGTCGTAGCAATAGAGCCCGTAAGATCCAAAGTTAATGTATAGCTGCTGGCCGTCGGTGACTGGAGATGCGGAAGCGTAGCCGTGATCGGGATGATGAGCTTCATGAGGGGTGGCTTGGGTGGCAACTTTTTGCCAGACTGGATCGCCGGAAGCTCGGTCGTAACACAGGACCATGAACTTTTGTTTTTGCATAACCGAAGCGCGTTGGTGGTCGACGGCTTTGCGCCGCTCGGGGCGACTCAGTTGGCCATCACCGTCTTCATCGAACTTCGCGATCAGTTTTTCCCGACTCAACGGTTTCGGAGCGTTCGCATCAGCAGGCGCCGCGGCCGTAATGTAAACGCGATTGTTGACTACGATCGGGGAGGACGATCCCCTGCCGGGAATCTTTTGCTTCCAAGCAATGTTCTCAGTGTTGCTCCAAGTCGTTGGCGGTTTAGCCGTTGTGCTCGCGCCGTTGTTGTTGGGGCCACGGAAATTTGGCCAAATTAAACTCTGATCCGTTTCTTGAGCTGTCTCTTGAGCAGAAACTGACGTTGAAAAAAGGACAGTGGCTGCGGCGATGCAGAACGATAAGATATGGGTCGCGAATTTGGAATTGAGCATGGAGCAGCCGTTCATTGGTCTTGAAAATCAACATCAATTGTAGCGGTTCGCTTTGATTGTGGCAGCGACTAACGGCAATACCGTTCAATGAAGCCAAAGTCTCGGTGGCATAGGCCTCTGGCCTGTGTTCTGCACGTCCACAAGCCAGAGGCTTATGCCACCTCCCCAACTGCAACGACCCTACTGAAAAGGCAAAACGAAGGGTGACATCACCTTCATTGAACGGTATTGCGACTAACGGCGAGTGGTTATCCAAAGGAAACGCTTGCCAACTTCATCGATACGCAGTTCCGCTTTCAATTTAGGTTTGCACTGGTTCAGGACTTTATCGATCACCGTGTCGTAACTGGACTTCTTGCCAGGCCGAACGAAAGACACTTTGGTTTCTTTCAAGTCGATTTCATTGGCAGAAATTTTTGCGTGGTCGTAGAAGAAAGGAAATTCCATGCGGCCTTCGATCGCGTTGAGCAAGTCCATAAGGGGCGTCTCTTCGGCTCGGATGTCGACTTTCACGTAGAGTTTGGGAGCAGCTTTTTTGAGTGATTCCACAATCGGCCAGCCAACGGGCCAGTTTTTGACTTTTTCGTCCGCGGAACGGATGAGTAGTTGAATGTCTTTGCCTTGCGGGCGAATTGGTTCGAATACCAAACCCATTTTCCGCAGTGCCAAAGCAATGCCGGTCCCCAAAGTGAATCCTTCGAGTTCGACATCCAGTTTGGATTGCGAGTTGGAGATCACCGTTCTTGTGGCTCGATCGATCGACAAAGTGTAGCCGCTTTGTCGCAACAACGAGTTCGCGATCTCTCCCGTGTTCTGCCCTTTAGTTGAGGATCCAATTTTGACCCCAAGCTGATCGTGGACGCTGATCAATTGTTTTGCGGTCAGGCCAAAAGCAACTTTGTCTGCCAAAGTGACTTCGGCGCCATCGTCACGCAATTTTTGCAAATGATTGCGAATGGCAGTGGTCTGGCGAATCGTGAACTTGCCTCCCGGAAGATGCAGCTTGCCACTTTTCACGATCCCGACAACGGCAAGCGTTTTCTTCGCTCCGGTGCCGAACTCTTCGAACGAAGGCTTCGTGGCTCGGGAATTAGAGGCAACGACGCGGTCGGCACCAACTTCGGCGAGAGCTTGCATCCAATCGTGGCTGGTTCCGATGGGACTGCGTTGGTCGACCAGAACTCGAAGCTCGAGAGAACGGTTTTGCGTTTGAGACGATGACGTCTTCTGACCATTGCGTTGGCGAAACGACTGTGCAGAAGTTGCATCCGCAAAAATGAGCATCACGGAAAAAATGATGACAATACGTTGGATCATGATATTTACTTTCTGTCAGCCCCAAACCAATCATAGGCGGCATCGGCGGCATGCTCAATTGCGAATCACATTAGGTGGGCGTTGTTGCTGGCTTTCAAATCATGTCGACGAACAAGGCAACAACCGCGACAGCCAGCATCACGGATCCTAGCCATAGTTTTCCGACCGTTCCAATCAGCCGTCCGGCGAACGCAGCGGTTCCAATTTTCAGGTTCTTTTTGTTCTCAGTTCCTTTGATCCTCTCGCCAATCATCGTCCCGAGCATGGCTCCGACGCAGGCGAATAGAATCGAGCTGATGATCCATCCGATAATCGGAATCGGAATCGCGATGATCACGCCCACCAGTCCACCGACCATCGAACCAACGACGGACAGCACGGCACCCAACCGAGTCGCCCCTAGCTTCTTTGCACCGAGTATTGAAGCACCAAATTCAAGACCTTCACCAATGATTGCGAGAACGGTCAGTCCCACTAACACGGGCCACTCGATCGAATATTGCTCGGGCCCAACGAAAAACCACAATGCAGTGATGCCGATCAAGATCCAGTTTCCTGGCGCGCCGACCAAGTTGACAACCCAACAGAAAAGCGCTGCCAAGATGAATAACGCCACCCAAAGATATGGTAGGAGAGATGAGAAATATTCCAGAGCAGCTTGCATGTTGCGATTTGATTCTTCGTAGAAAAGAAGCCACAAAGCGACCGATCGTGGCCATCATCAATGTAAGCAAATTGAATTGGGTAGGATGTCCTAGGCTTTGGTTAGGCGTCTTTTTATCAGAATTCAGTCGCTAACGCCGTATCGTCCAATGCACCAGATCGCGTTGAATAAATCTTTGACGCCGATCTTCTTACCTTCGTCGTAGCCGCGGCTTTCGTAAAAGCTGATCGGGACTTCGGTGAATCTGAAGCCTTGTCGAGCGAGCTTCGCCGTGATTTCTGGCTCAATACCGAATCTTTCTTGCTCAAGATCGACAGCTTCCATTGCTTCACGTGTGAAGGCTTTGTAGCAAGTTTCCATATCTGTCAGCTTTAAGCCGCTGAAGAGGTTGGAGGACTGAGTGAGAATCCAATTGCCGAGCCGGTGGATGAAGCTTTCGTCGTGAACGACATCGCCAATGAAACGAGATCCATAAACAATATCGGCTTCGCCACGGAGCAGCGGTTGAATGATCGGTGGGATGTCACGCGGGTCGTATTCGAGATCCGCGTCCTGCACGATGATGTAATCGCCCGTCGCAGTCTCGAATCCGGTGCGAAGTGCTGCACCTTTGCCAGCGTTTTTTTCTTTCAAAATAACGCGTACTTGAGGCAAGTCAGCGACTCGAGAAAGAATGTCACGAGTGCCATCGGTGCTGCAGTCGTCGATGATGACCAACTCAGAATTCAAAGGAAGCGCTGCGACTCGGCTTACAACACGGGCAACGGTTGCTTCTTCGTTGTAGACCGGAATAATGATCGAGAGCAAGTAATCTTGCTCAGTTTCGATGTTATCTTGATCGGACGACGGAGTTTCGGTCTTTCTGTATTCGGCAAGTTCTTGCTCGACGAGCCCTTGGCAATCGCGGAGTCTTGCGAGCATTTCGTCGAAACGTGCGTCCGTATTCGTTCTCTTTGTGCTTGTTGAATTGGACAGTTTTGTCACTGGATTGCTCGTCACAGAACTCTGTTGGTTTTACCGAAGATCGATGGGATTTCCCCCAGCAGTGTTAACCGCGCACCGATCGCCCTGAAAGTTACCTCACAGATAGCGACGAGTAGCGATTTTGCGGTAATTCGCGTGACCCGCGCATTGGGATCAATCGGAAGATTCGTGATGTGCCGTTTCGGGATATCCGGCAAGATGTCCCGAAAAAGCAACTTGAATCGGAGCGATTCGATGAAGTCACGAATGACACCAGTTGGGTAAAGTCACTTTTGCAGTGAACGAAAAAAGCCGCTGTGGAATGAACCACAGCGGCCGACTTCAATGATGGTGTCCCCAGCTTAATCAGTCCCAATCCAGTTTGCCACCAGTTTGGTATTCGGTGACCCGAGTTTCGAAGAAGTTCTTTTCCTTCGCAAGGTCCATCGTTTCGCTCATCCAAGGGAATGGATTTGGGCTGTTGTACTGAACAGGCAAGCCAATACGCTCCAAGCGACGGTCAGCGATGTACTGAACGTAGTCGCGGAACAGATCGGCGTTGAGGCCCAAGACGCCGTTAGGAAGGCAGTCTTTAGCGTACTCAATTTCCAGCTCAACCGACTCGCGAATGCGATCAACCATTTGCTGCTGGAACTCAGGAGTCCAAAGCTCAGGGTTTTCGGATTTGATGCCGTTGATCAAATCGATGCCGAAGTTCAAGTGAATCGACTCATCACGAAGGATGTACTGGAACTGCTCTCCGATACCCTTCATCAGGTTCCGACGGTGGAACGAAAGAATCATCACGAATCCGGTGTAGAAGAAGATACCTTCCATGATCAGGTAGAAACCGATCAGGTTCTTCAGCAACGCTTGAGCACCTTCGAACGTTTCGGTCGTGAAGTCCGGATCGAGTACTTCTCGAGTAAGCTCCATTTCGAAAGCGTCCTTGCGAGCGATCGCAGGAACTTCGTTGTACATGTTGAAGACTTCGCCTTCGTCGAGGCCGAGGCTTTCAACCACGTATAGGAACGTGTGCGAGTGTACCGCTTCTTCAAACGCCTGACGAAGAAGGTACTGACGACATTCTGCGTTGGTGATGTGTTTGAAGATCGCCAGAACCAGATTGTTTCCGACGAGGCTTTCCGCTGTCGAAAAGAAACCGAGGTTCCGCATAATCACGTGGCGCTCAGCCGGTGTGAGGACATCGGACTTCCAAATTTCGATGTCCTTGTTCATCGCAACTTCGGTTGGCATCCAGTGATTGGCACAACCGTTGTCGTAGTGTTCCCACGCCCATTTGTATTTGAGCGGCATTAGTTGGTTTACATCAACTTGGTGACAGTTAATTAAACGCTTTTCGCTTGCGTCGACGCGTTTTTCCTTCGCCGATTCAGCAGATGTTTCTCGAATGTCCGTAGCCATTGATTGCGACTCCATGCAATTTTAGTAATTTGACGAGTAGTATTTTAACCGTTCGCGAAACTGATTTTCAACCAGCTTCCGAAGGTTAGTTTGGCAAAAGGTCCCGCGAAGAACCGCGACCAAAGTCGCGGTTCAATCACAGGTTTCAGTTGGTTTACTGACAAGCTTGGCAGTTCTAAAACTACTGACAAGCTTCGCAATCGGGGTCGTCGATGCTGCAAGCCTGAACTTCAGGCTGTCGCTCGACTCCGATTTCAGAAGACGCACTTGCGTTCTTCATCCAGCGAGGTTGCACTCCGAATTTGTTGATGTCGACCGTTGATTTCTCAACCTGTGTCGCACCCAACGAACGAAGATAATAAGTCGTCTTCAGGCCAGCGACCCAAGCGTACTTATACATTTCGTCCAGTCGCTTACCGCTCGGCTGTCCAAGATACAGGTTCAGCGACTGACCCATGTCGATCCACTTTTGGCGGCGACTGGCGGCTTTAATCAACCATTTTGGATCAATCTCAAACGCCGTTGCGAAACGACCTTTGATATCTTCAGGAAGCCCCGGGATTTCACCGACTGAACCATCGTAGTACTTGATCGCTTCAAGCAAATCATCGCACCAGAGATCACGCTCTTTCAATTCGGCAACGAGCTTCCCGTTGAGCTGAACAAACTCACCAGAAAGATTACTCTTCACGAACAGGTGCTTGTAAGTTGGCTCGATCGATTGAGTCACGCCGACGATCGTGGAGATCGTTGCCGTCGGAGCAATCGCCATCACGTTGCTGTTGCGAATGCCGTGCTTCTTGATCTGCGTTCGAACAGCATCCCAATCCATCGTGGACGATTTGTCCATGTCGATCGCCATGCCACGCTCTTCTTCAAGAATCGCAACGGTGTCGATCGGCAACAGGCCGCGATCCCACTTGGAACCTTCGTAAGACGAATACGTGCCACGCTCTTCTGCCAAACGACTCGAAGCCATCAGAGCAAACCAAGAAATTGCTTCCATGCTGCGATCCGCGAACTCGACGCCCTGATCGCTGGCGTAGCTGATTCCGCAGGCTGAAAGAGCATCTTGGAAGCCCATCAAGCCAAGGCCAACCGGACGGTGGCGATGGTTCGCGTTCTTGGCTTCTTCGGTTGGGTAGAAGTTAATGTCAATCACATTGTCCAACATGCGGACAGCGGTGTTGATCGTTTCTTCCAACTTTTCCAGATCAAGCTCACCATCAGTGATGTGGTTGAGCATGTTGATCGAACCAAGATTGCAAACCGCAGTCTCGTCCGCAGACGTGTTGAGCAAGATTTCGGTGCACAGGTTACTGCTATGAACAACGCCGCAGTGATCCTGAGGCGAACGGATGTTCGACGGATCTTTGAACGTAATCCACGGGTGACCTGTTTCGAAAACGCGAGTCAGCATTTTTCGCCAGAGATCCTGAGCTGGAATTTGCCGCGAAAGACGGATCTTCCCATCAGCTGCTTGTTGCTCGTAGTGCGTGTAACGCTCTTCGAACGCTTTACCGTAAAGGTCGTGCAAGTCAGGAACTTCATCCGGACTGAAAAGCGTCCAGTTTGCACCTTCGTGAACGCGACGCATGAACAAGTCAGGAATCCAGTTCGCGGTGTGCATGTCGTGAGTACGACGACGCTCGTCACCGGTGTTCTTGCGAAGGTCGAGAAACTCTTCGACGTCCAGATGCCAGCTCTCAAGGTACGAACAAACTGCACCTTTCCGTTTGCCGCCTTGATTGACAGCTACCGCTGTGTCACTGACGACTTTCAAGAACGGAATGACGCCTTGGCTCTGACCGTTGGTTCCCTTGATGTGCGAGTTCGTCGCGCGAATGTTGGTCCAATCATTTCCAAGACCGCCAGCCCATTTAGAAAGACGAGCATTGTCGCCAATCTGCTTGAAGATGCTGTCGAGGTCATCCGAAACGGTGCTGAGGTAACATGAGCTCAGCTGAGGATGCAAAGTTCCGGCGTTGAACAGCGTTGGAGTCGCTGAAGTGAACCGGAAGTTCGAAAGGATGTTGTAGAACTCGATCGCACGATCGTTTTTGTTCTCTTCGTTGATCGCCAAACCCATCGCGACACGCATCCAGAAATACTGGGGTGACTCGAAGCGACGACCATCAATGTGAAGAAGGTATCGGTCGTAAATTGTTTGCAGACCAAGGTATGGAAAAAGTGCATCACGCTCAGGAGCGATGACTGACGCCAGTCTTTCCAAGTCGAAATCACCAAGTACTGGCGAAAGTCGTTCGGCTGCGATGCCTTCTGCGACGTAGCCACTGAACTGTTCACGATAACGCTGGGCAACATCCTGTATGGCGCTCGACTTACCGAGCGACTCACGATAGATGATGTTGAGAACAAGACGACTGGCGACGGTGTCGTAGTCGGGATCGTTCTCGATGCGAGCACGAGCTGCCAAAACCATGCAGCGAGCGATCTCTTTGGGTGTGATTCCATTGAAGAACTGCTTTTGCACTTCGAGAAACAGCTCTTCGGCCGAACAGGTTTCCTCAAGTCCTTCGCAAGCTGCCGCAATCTGGGCACGCAGGCGAGGGAAGTCGAGGTTTTCCAGTGTGCCGTCGCGATTGACCATCATCGATGGAAACGCTTCTTCGCTTTCCATTCTCTCTTCGGCACGCAGCTGTCGAATCTTGTTGTGCTCAGCACGGTACAGGATGTAACGTCGAGCAACTGAGAAATGCTGGTTACGCATTAGCTCGGCTTCGACGACATCTTGAATTTTCTCGACGCTGATACCTTCGTTCGTCAACGAAAATGGCTTCGCAGTTTCAATGACGTTACGAGTGATCTCGCGAATCTTATCTAGTTGATCCTGTGACAGATCTGTGACGCTCTTTAGATTGAGGTCGGCGCAAAACGCCTTCTCCAACGCTTGAGTAATCAAACGCTCATCAAACGAAACTTGTCGTCCATCACGCTTTGTGACGTTCATAACTACAACTGCATTGGCTGCAGTTCCGCTTTGAGGGTTGAGTGTGTCAGACATTCCTTTGAACTCCCTTAGAATTGTTCGTTTGACGGATGAGTCAAACAGTCCATGACAAGCATCAACATCAAGCAGGGAGGTGCATCCGTCAGACCCGTACAAAACGGCGGGTTAAGGAGTCGCATCCTTGCTTAAGTTGGGCTGTCCCAATTACGTTTGAACAATGTCCGTGTTTGCTTTGACACGTTTGGTCCAATCTCCGAACGAATTCGAAAAAATCCCCGCCAAGCGGTATAAGCAAACGTTATTGTTCCAGTCGTGGTCGATGCGAAGAGGCGTGCACCACATGTTGTGTGCTTCCTCTTGGGGTCGACGAATCAAAATCAAAGAAAACTTTGAAGATGACTGCGAAAATCCGTGTTCATGTTGTCAATTCTTAACTTCTCGCCACGTCACGGCCCCAATATATAGTTGTTGGGTTTGGTGTCAACACAAAATGTTGTGCTTTGCACTTCTGAATGCGAGCGCACTTTTGAAGTGGAAATTCTCGGGCTTCCGCTGTATGGACACTCTTGCGAGCGCCCTAAATGCAAAGAAGTGATAGCAATTAAATTCAACATCCAGGTTCTTTTTGTTTCCTTGAATGCAAACCGAATTTCTTAATGAGTGGTTTCTGATGAGATCCCGGTGAGACAGTGACCTGCGGCGACACATCGCTTGATTGCATTCGTCGATCTCTGCGATAATGACGGCATGGCAAAGCGCACAAAAGCACAATCGAAGCTTCTACGATCAATTGAAGGCCAAGACTTCGCGCCCGCGAGACGCAACGCGATGCAGCGAGAAATTTACGAACACATGTTGCTGAATTCATCCAACGTGAATTCTGGGAATTTTGATGTCATTTCGGCAGCGGATTTGGGGACGCTTTTTCAGGTCACCGATGAGCTATTCTTTGGCGGGGTGATTACTCGATTTGTCGAGGCCAACTTCAATAAGCCACTCACCTTTCGGCTTTCAACTCGCATGACGACCGCGGGTGGCACGACGACGATGACCAGTCCCGGGCCACGTCGTGACACCGAATTTGAGATCGCCATCGCAACAACACCACTGTTTGGGACTTTCCAGATTGAATCGCAAGCCAAAGTCGGAGGAGTTGTTTGCCACACCAGATTGGAGGCTCTCCAGCGAATTATGGAACACGAGGTGATTCACCTGGTTGAACTTCTGGCGACGGATGATTCGAACTGTCAGGCAAAACGATTCCGCAATTGGGTTGGCAGCTATTTTGGTCATCGAGAATCCAATCACCAGCTTCTAACACCTAGGGACATTGCTCGAAAACAGATGGGGATTCGGTGTGGAGACGCGGTGACGTTCCGTATCAAGGGCGATCGATATCTCGGCACTGTTAACCGGATCACCAAGCGAGCCACCGTTCTGGTGAAAGATCCTGCGGGTACTCCATACACTGACGGCGAACGATATGCCAAATTTTACGTGCCTCTAAAGATGTTGAAGCGTGCGTAAGTCTCGATATCGGAAGTTGTGCTAGATTCCCGTTCAAGTAAGAACGAAGAACGGGATTTCTCCCTCAAATTGAGCATGGAAAGTCGTGGTGGGCGATGCGACAATGATGGCGACCCACTGCCATATCTCACTGCATCATGCTTGACCGTGCTACAGAGTTCGCCTGTTTTACCCCTTCTTCGAAAACTCGAAGAGAGCTAGTGATGCGCTGGGGTGACTTTTCGCTGGCTTGGTCGATCGCTGTGCAGGACGGACTGGAATACTTTGGCGACGAATCGGGATTAATTGCCTTCGCCCGCAAATGGGGCTACGTGTATGTGCTCGGCGATCCGTTGTGTTCACCCAGAATTCGTGATCGTTTAATCGAACATTTTCTCGACAAGTTTCCAAACGCTGGTTTCTATCAAGTCGGTGCTGCAACCGCGTTACTTTTGGAATCACGTGGCTTTTACATCAACGAGATGGGCGTCGACACGAGAATCGATCTTGGCTCCTATGACTTCACGGGTAAACAAAAAGAACATTTCCGCCACGCTTCCAATTGGTTGGCCAAAAGAAATTATGAGGTGGTCGAAGAGAAGGATGAGTCAGTAGCTCGAGATTCTGCTGTCGAAATTTCTAAACAATGGCGCCAAACTCGTATCATTCGTTCCCGAGAAGTTGCTTTCCTGAATCGCCCCTTGCAGCCAAACGAGTGGGCAGTCGATTCCGAATCAACAGCGCCCGTGCGTCGCTTTTTCTTGCATGACGCTGAGGGAAAAAAGGTTGCGTTCGTCTTTTTTGATCCGATCATGGACAAAGGGGAGACCAAAGGCTACGTGACGTCGTTCAAACGGCGATCGGACTCGGCGCCTTCAGTTGCAGAGGTTGGCATCACTCGTTTCGCGATCGAGGCGTTTCGACTTGAAGGGCTAACGCACCTCTATTTGGGCTTGTCTCCGCTCGCCGAAATAGAGAACGCCGACTGCCGCAAGAACTGGTTTCTCCATCACAGCTTTCGCTATCTGTTCCGATCCAAGTTATTCAATCGCTATTGCTACAACTTGGCGGGCCACGCTCAGTTCAAGAGGCGATTCAGAGGCGTCAGTGAAAAGGTGTATTTTGCGTCGCCGAAACTCGTCAACGATGTGCGGTTGATTGGCTTGTTGCGGCTGTGTCGTGCGATCTGAGTGCTGAGCCGTAAGCATGTGTCCGCAAGAGAGTTGCTCGTCCCAAGAGTTGTCTTGTTCTCCTCCGCGGTGGGCGGCATTGGTTGTGGTTGGTGATCGGCCCGATTTCAGCGATTAGTCTGAAACGACCTTTGAGATCGCGAGGCGTGAACCGCCAACCGCACGCACAAACCTTGTTTCCCGCCGCGTTCGTTTCGCTAGCGCACAAAAAAAGCTGCCTCAAGAAAGAGAGGCAGCTTAAGTTTGTAACTAACTTGATGTCGACTGGTCGACTAGTTTGGTGAGCTTGGGCTCGCATCGTCATCAGAAGCGATCGCGACTACAGCTCCGGCGATTCCACCGAGAAGAGCAAGACGACGAAGTCCGCTAGAACCACCAGCGAACAAGCGTCCGCCACCAAGTCCTCGTCCGCCACCGCTACATGCATTGCAGCTGCTGAATCCGCTGAAGTCCCCAGTAGCACCACATGATGCACCGCAAGCTCCGCCGCAGCTAACTGCGTCTGAAGCGTACTCAATTGGAGCGCCCGCGTCGTAACCGTTGTCGTAGACAACTTCAGAGCCGGCGTAGTCAGCTTGCTGACCAACGAAGCCAGCATCGTTTGAGCATGTTGTGCACACGTCCAAAGAAGAAGCAGTGTCGTAAGGGATATCAGCACTAACAATATCCTGGAAAGGAAGGGCTGCAGCGGCTGCTGCTGGCTGAACCGCGACAGGCTCTGGCGCTACGAACGAAGTTGGCTCGATTGCGACAGGGATCTCATCTGAATCGATTACTGACTCAGCTGTGATTTGACCTTCTTCATCAACTGCTTGGAAGCTAACAGCTGCGATACCTGTTGGGCCAGCAGCAACGAAATCGTATACGCCCGGCTCAAGGTTAGCGACTGAGAATGCTCCGTTTACGTCAGCTTGAACTTGAGCAACTTGCTTGTCGTTCTGGATGATGTGAACGTTAGTTCCTTCAACTGCAGCGATTTCGCCGAACAGTGGAACGATGCTTCCAACCAAATTGCCGTCTTGAAGCTGGATGCGGTTTGCACCAACGAGCTCATCAGTGATGTTTGATGAACCTTCAAGGATCTCAGATGCGATTTGCTGAGGAAGGTTGTTTTCGAGAATTTCTTTTACAACAGAAAAGCGAGGAGAAACCGCCGCTGCTTCCATTGCGTTGACTTGTGAGTTGCCATTGTGAGCAACAACGTTGACACCGTAAGCAGCGAAACCGCCCTCACCAGTAGCAACGAAAGAGTAAGCACCTTCAGCAACGTTATCGATGCGGAATGTGCCTGTTGAGTCAGTCACAGTTTCTTGTGCGATTTCGCCATTGCGTACGAAGTAAACTTTCAAGTCTGCGAGGCCTTTGCCATCAGCATTCTTGAGAGTCGTGATGCGACCTTCGATTCCACCACTGCGATTAAGTGCAATGTTGTGAACGCGGTCTGCAGAGATCCGTGACGACGTGATTGCCTCAGGCGCCGAAATTGGAGAAGTGGATGAAATCCACTGGTGAGCCGAAGCTGCTGCTGTTGCTACGAAAGGGAGAGCAACAAGCATCAGTCCAAGCTGAAATTTGTTCCGTTTTTTAATCATTGATACACCAAAAACTCAAGTTGCATTACAAATCTGTTAACAACGCGCCCAGGAGAGGACCCGTCGAATTAGTCCCCATTTATAGCTGTCAATTACTTCTGGGTCAAGAAAATTGACAAGGTGGATAAGGCAAAAAGGGAAATATTCCTTTGACAAGCTATTTGAGGGAGGAACCCCAACGACCGCAATAAACGGAACACCTTAAGAGTCCGGTGTATTGCGGGATGAAATCACCCCTAATTCCGGGCTACTGGCCGATCCGTAGGTGGATTTGCCCATTCGTCCGGCTTCAAAAGCCAATTTTCCAGCAACAACTGCCAGCCTCATCGCGCTCGACATTTTTATCGGTTTTTCAGCATGAGCGACTGCACTGTTTAGTAATACGGCGTCAAAACCCAATTGCATTGCGATAGCCGCATCACTTGCCGTACCCACACCAGCATCAAGAATCACGGGGTAGTCGGGATCTTCCCGCTTCAATTCCCCGAGAATAATGCGTTGGTTGTTCATGTTGGAGATCCCCAGGCCGGATCCTATCGGGCTTCCGGCGGGCATTACGCTAGCGGCTCCGGCATCTTTCAAGCGTCTAGCGACCACTGGATCGTCGTTCGAATAGCACAGGACTTCGAATCCATCCTTAACCAATAACTCCGTTGCTTTCAAAAGCTCAAACGGATCTGGCAGCAAAGTTCGGCTGTTGCCCAGAACCTCAAGTTTGACCCAATTCTGGCCCGGGTTGTCTAGCCCTTCTAAGATCGCCCGACCCATCCGAGCGCATCTCACTGCGGTGACTGCGTCGTAGCATCCGGCCGTATTGGGAAGCAGCGTCAATCGATCGTGATCGAGAAAGTCCAAGATATTCCGGGCCGAGCTATCGTTCAATTTCTCGCGACGCACAGCCAATGTCACGCAGTCACACCCCGACGCGTCAATCGAATCTCGCATCGTCTCAAACGAGTCGTACTTTCCCGAGCCAAGAATGAGCCGGCTGTTAAGCGTATGTGATCCGATCTGCAGCGGAGCAACTTTCGGGATCGCGTCAGCTGATTCAGAATTTGGATTCGATTCAATTGGAGTATCAATAGACATAAGTCTTCTTCAGTTTGGTTAGCCACCACCGACAAGCGTTACAACTTCTACTTTGTCGCCGTCGTTCAACTGGGTTTGGCTGAATTGGTCTTGGGAAACGATCTCCGCGTTCAGTTCAACTGCCACCGCACCGAAGCGCCGTGGCGAGCTGTTTTCTGCGCTTTCGATTCCTTTGCCTATCGCGATCAATAGTTGTTCGAGCGAGCTATCTACTTCGATCGCATACGGTTCGCCATTGAGTTCAATCTCAATTTTTTGGGTGTTATTCATTGCCATGATGTTCAGATTCAGGCTACTCAGTTTCAGCCATGTCGCGAGCGTGATAACTGCTTCTTACGAAAGGACCGCTGGCGACTTTCTTGAATCCCAAATGCTTGGCTGCAGCTCCCAAGGCATTGAATTCCTCGGGTGGAACGTAGCGAACGACAGGCAAGTAGCGATCCGTTGACGGCTGCAAATACTGGCCCAGAGTCAGGAAATCACAGCCAACGCTGCGCAAATCGGCTAGGACGTCGAACAGTTCTTCGTGCGTTTCGCCGAGCCCCAGCATCAATCCGCTCTTGGTTTTGATGTTTGGATCAGCTTCCTTGATCAGCCGCAGCATCTCCAGAGTCCATTTGTAGTCCGACTTCGGACCGCGGACACGGCGATAGAGTCGCGGAACGGTTTCGGTATTGTGGTTGAAGACTTCTGGCTTCGCTTCGACGACTCGCATCAACGCATCTGGATTGTTGAGAAAGTCTGGAGTCAGAACCTCTACAGACGCATCGCATTTTTCGCGAACCGCTTTGATGCATTGGTAAAAGTGATCTGCTCCGCCATCGGGAAGATCGTCACGAGTCACCGAAGTGATCACGACGTGCTTGAGCCCCAATCGAAGTGCGGCTTCGGCGAGGCGATCTGGTTCGTCGATTTCAAGCAATTCGGGCTTGCCGCGTTTCACAGCGCAAAAACCACACGGACGAGTGCAAGTATCGCCAAGAATCATGAACGTCGCCGTTTGCTGCGAATAGCACTCCATTCTATTGGGGCACTTCGCACTGTCGCAGACGGTGACCAGTTTCAACTCGTCCAACAAGTTCGCGGTATGGTTGACGTGGTTCCCTTTGGGGATCTGACGCTTCAGCCATTTCGGCAATCGACCCGTGGCGCTCATTTCGTCACCGGATGTCAGCGAAGCTGGAAAACTGGCCCCTCCGCAGGCTCCTCCGGAACCGCAGCCGCCGCTTTTGTCGGATTCGCTGCCTGGATTTAAGATTGGAAGTTGAGCCATGAAACGTTCTCTTCGATTTGTCAAATAACGAAACCAGATTGTACGCCTGAGACCGTTTTTTTTCCAGTTAAAGTCCTCTCGTGAGCAATCTCATTTGGGATATGATGGTTTATCGAGCCACCTTGGAAACCCATTTTGGCGTCACGTTTGCCAAAACTGCATTGCATGTCCAAAAAGAAAAAATCACAACCCAAGCCAACTTCTCCCGGCAAGCCCGCCAAAAAGAAGAAAGGTAAGGATCCGCCTTCCGGAAAGACGATCGCGGAGAATCGCAAGGCTCGGCACAATTATGAGCTGCTTGAAAAGCTTGAATGCGGATTGGTGTTGCACGGCAGCGAGGTCAAAAGCCTCCGAAACGGAAAACTTTCTCTCGGCGAGGCTTACGTTCGATTTCATCGCGGCGAGCTCTGGTTGGTGAATGCTGACATTTCCGAGTACCGACAGGCGAATCTTTGGAATCACGATCCGAAACGTATGCGCAAACTCTTGGTTAATAAACGAGAGCTCGAGCGTCTTGGTGAAAAAGCAACGGCAGGTGGTTTGACAATTATTCCGCTGCGGGCGTACTTTACGGCTCGAGGTATTGTAAAAATCATGGTGGCAGTCGCGCGAGGCAAGAAAACTCACGACAAACGCCAAAACTTGAAGACGCAAGAAGCTCGTCGACAAATCGATCGGCAAATGAAAGCCGGAAACCGGCGATAGGTGTAGCCTCTCGTCGAAACCATACTCACTACAGAAAGCGACTGAACCATGTCTCAGAAAAGCAGCACGTCTCGGCGCAGATTTCTCAAAACGGCATCCGCTGCTGGAGCAGGACTTATCCTGCCGTATCATTTTTCTGCCGCGCCTTCACTGGCGTTTGATACAGGTTCGGCGAACGACAAAGTCAACATTGGCTTGATCGGTGCCGGCGGAATGGGTGGGGGCAACATCAACGCGGCCAAAAAATGGCTGAACCTCGTCGCGATTGCTGATGCGGATTCCCAACGAGCCGAGAAAATGAAAGCCGGTCTCGGTAAAGGCAAGTCCGACGTCTACACCGACTACCGCAAGATCCTTGAACGCGACGATATCAATGTCATCCATGTCGCAACGCCCGACCATTGGCACACCAAGCCACTGATCGAAGCGATGTACGCCGGTAAAGATGTCTATTGCGAAAAGCCTTTGACGTTAACGATCGACGAAGGAAAACTGATCCGCAAAGTTCAGGAAGAAACCGGACGCGTGGTCCAAGTCGGAACCCAACAGCGAAGTACGTTCGACAAGTTTGTCAAAGCAATGGCTTTGGTCAAAGAGGGGCGACTCGGAAAAATCAAAAAGATCCAAGTCGCGATCGGTGGTGCTCCTTCATCACCTGCTCTACCGGTAGTCGATGTGCCGGAGGAGCTCGATTGGGATCGCTGGCTGGGCCCTGCACCCAAAGTTGACTTTCGATCGTTGGTACGGGAAAAGGGACGTCCTCAAACTAACGGTCACTACGAGTTCCGTTGGTGGTACGAGTACTCTGGCGGCAAGCTCACCGATTGGGGCGCTCACCATGTGGACATCGCGATTTGGGCTCTCGAACTCAACGGCCAGAACACTCAGCCGCTTTCGATTGAAGGAACTTCCAAGCACCCCGTCGAATACAAAGATGGAATGCCGGTTCAAACAGATCGCTACAACACGGCGACGGAATTTAATTTCAACGTTAAGTTTCCTGAAGGTGCCGAAGTTGTCATTCGTCACGACACCAGCAATGGCGTTTTGATCGAAGGTGACAAAGGGCGAATCTTCGTCAGCCGCGGAGCACTCAAAGGAAAGCCTGTCGAAGATCTGGAGAGCAATCCTCTTCCTGAAGGCGCGATCCAAGCCGTTTATAAAGGCTTCACACCTGTCCAAAACGAACGACGAGCTCATTGGGCGAACTTCCTTCATTGCGTCAATGAAAAGAAGGAGCCAATCTCCGATGTGCACTCGCACATGCGAATGCTGAACATCTGCCACTTGGCCGGAATCTGTGCTCGACTCGGTCGCAAGCTCGAATGGGACGGCAAGACGGAAACGATCAAAGGCGACGATCAAGCGAACGCAATGCTTGCGAGGCCTTATCGTGCCGGTTACGAGATCGAAATGGGTACGCCTGCCAAGGTTGGCAGCTAGGCCCATCGGTCGACGAAAGAAATCTCAATGTCCGAATCCTTTATCGATCTGTTTGCTCTTTCGGTTTTCCGCAAGCAGCTCGATATCGATCCGGAGTATCGCAAGCAGCTTTGCGAACGCGTGTTCGAAATGGAACGTCCAAAGCCCGATCAGGAATCTGCTTGGTTGGGCGACACCGGCGGGTTTGAGTTCCTCTTTCGCGAGCCTGAATTCGCGACATTGTTCGAGTCGATCGGTGGTGCGGTCCGCAGCTACACGCATGAGCTCGGTTTGAACAATGATTTGCTCTCGTTCTATTTCCAGCGTTCGTGGGCAACAGTCAGCCGTGAGGGTCAACGGATTTTTGAGCATGCTCATCACCAATCGCATTTAAGTTTCGCTTACTATTTGCAAAAGCCCGTCGACGGTGGAGGCATCTTTTTCAGTGTCGCTGAACATCCCAATGAGTTTGCGGCAGGTTTGTTTACGCTTTCGAAAGCGGAGCTCGACATCATCAAGCGGCCCGGTGATCGGACCTTGAATCGAATTTATGTTGAACCAGAGGAAGGAGAGATTCTGATCTTTCCGTCGAAGACGCTGCACTCAACCTCGCCAAATATGACGACGGATCCCCGGATCTCAATCTCTGCCGACATTGTTGTTGCGCTTAAGGACAGTAGCGGTCACGAGACGTTGATGCCTGCGATTGAAAACTGGCAGAGTTTTTAGAAGGTCTAAATGCGGATCAAATTATCTATTCGTTTAACGGCAATACCGTTCAATGAAGCCAAAGTCTCGGTGGCATAGGCCTCTGGCCTGTGTTCTGCATGTCCACAAGCCAGAGGCTCATGCCACCTCCCCAACTGCAACGACCCTACTGAATCACCTTCGTTGAACGGTATTGCCGTTAAACGAGTAAGCGGACGTTTCGACTTGATGAAGGTAAAACCTCTGAACCCTTTGCCGTGCTGGTCGTAGAAAGCGAATCTGGTAAAAAAGGTGGCATAAGCCTCTGGCTTGTGTTGCATGAAATCACAAGCCAGAGGCAAATCACAAGCCGGAGGCTTATGCCACGGACAAAAATCGCCCTCTCCGCACCCTTCCATGCTCAAACTCGAAAACATCAAAAAGAGCTTCGTGCAGCCAGACGGCAAACGCGTTCCGATTCTCGATGTTCCCTCTTTCGAAATCGAATCTGGTGAACAAGTCGTTCTGATCGGCCCTTCTGGGTGTGGCAAGACGACGCTTCTTCACATCATTTCAGGAATCACCAAGCCCGATAGCGGCAAAGTCTTCGTCGACGGAACGGAGCTGACTCGATATAGCGAATCGACTCGTGATCGAATCCGGGCGGACAAAATCGGCTACGTTTTCCAAACGTTTAACTTGTTGGACGGTTTTTCCGCGATGGAAAATGTGTTGCTAGGGATTAGCTTTGGCGCCAAGCGATCGACACCGGCACGAGCCAAAGAATTGCTTAAAAAAGTCGGACTCGGACATCGGCTCAATAACAAGCCGCATCAAATGTCGGTCGGAGAAAAACAACGTGTTGCTGTCGCGCGTGCCGTTGCTAACCGCCCTGCCCTGCTGCTGGCCGATGAGCCGACGGCCAATGTCGATCCGCAGAATCAACAGCAAGTCGTCCAGCTAATCAAAGATACTTGTCGAGAAGAAAACATTGCCATGTTGATGGTGACTCACGCGATGGAGGTCGCCGATCAGTTCGACCGTGTTGTGCGGTTGGATGAACTCAATCGAGTCGTTGCTGATTTGCGAAGTGCGGCCGCCGACGGAGGAGACGCATGAACGTTTTCAAAATCGCTTGGCGAAGCATTCAGCACCGCGGCATCGGATCTCTTTTGACGATCCTTTCGATGGCGCTGGGGATCATGATGGTTGTGTCCGTGATCTCAATTCACGGCATCGTTTCAAAATCTTTTAAGAACAGTCGAACGTTCGGCTACAACATTTTGTGCGGAGCCCGAGGCGGCGAAGTTCAGCTCACGATGAGTAGCGTGTTCTTTCTCGCTCCGCCGGTGGAGAACATTCCCTACGAGTACTATCTTGCGTTTGCGGACAAGGAAAAGCGCCAGCGCGAGATGCGGCATTCGTTGGGGATGGTGTCCCAGCAGCATGAGCAAGATTCATTGAAGTTGGCGGGCTTGGTCGGCGGTCCAGTGAGTTCGATTTCCGGGCTGGGGCATGAGCTCGCGGCTGCGGTTTCCGATGTCGAGCAAATGAAGAGGATGCGGTTTCACGATCGCGGCATGTTCGATACGTGGGTCCACACGGTCGTGCCGATTAACCTTGGTGACTTTTGGGTCGACGAAGAGACGCAATCAAATTTCCGATGCGTCGGAACGAAGCCGACTTACTTTACGGAACTGGTCCTGGACATCGAAACCGAACGCCGATTTGAATTCGCGGAAGGTCGAGCTTTTGATGAGTACAACGAAGAACACGGATTCTACGAAGCTGTAATTGGCTCTGCGGTTGCTGCCAAAAGTGGCTTGAAGATTGGCGATACGATTCAGCCCACGCACGGTGACCCGAATAGTTCAGGTTCGCATATTCACGAAACGGACTTCCACATTGTTGGGATCATGGAGCCGTCTGGTTCTCCCAGCGACAAGTGTCTGTTTCTGAATATGGAAGGCTTCTTTTTGATGGACGGCCACACGAAGTCAATTAAAGATGACTCCATGCGAGCGGCTACCAAACGGCAGCGGGAGAGACGTGAGTTGGAAGAAGAGGGTTTCGTTTTCGAAGAAGACGCGCCGATCGATGATTCTTATGTCACGCCCGGACCTGCTCGATTACCGATCGAAAAACGGGAGGTCACTTCGCTGCTGATCCGTGGTGAAGTTGGCGATGACGGAATCGATTCGGTGGGACAGTTTTTGCCGCCGCTAATCAACAAGGGTGATCTTAAGTCGTCTCTCGACTGGACGTCGTTTTCACCTGAAAGTGGGCAGGATGCTGCGATGGCTGTGAATCCGGTTGAGGTGGTTACGAAGTTGTTCGCGACGTTCGTCGATCCGATTCAAAAGATTCTGCTTGGGTTAACTTTTTTGATTTGCATCGTGTCGTCGATCAGTATCTTGGTCGGAATCTATAACTCGATGAGCCAGCGAAAGCACGAGATCGCGGTGATGCGAGCACTCGGTGCCAGTCGCTCCAAAGTTTTGATGATCATGCTGTCCGAATCCATCTTGTTAGCGTTGGCCGCTGGCGTCATTGGTTGGATAGCCGGACATGCGCTGAACGTTGCGATGGCGCCGGCAGTTGAGCAACAAACTGGAATTCAGTTGGGCTTCTTTGACCTCGCACCGAGCATACCAGTTGCGTTTTTGCCGGGTGCTGAGACGCTTCCGGGTTGGCTTTCCGCGATGGAGGTTTCGCCGGAATTGTTGCTGATCCCGGGCTTGATTTTGCTGGCAATTCTGGTCGGGATTTATCCAGCTATTTCTGCTTACCGAACAGATGTCTCGCAGGCGTTGGGTAAGTAGGCGGTTTGTTTCGTTGATGAGCTATCAAAGCTGTGATCGGCAGCTGACCTCGCTTTCGCGGGATACTCGACGAATTTGCAAAAATCTCCCTGCAAGCTTTTTCCACAGCAAAAAAGAGTTTCAAATTAGG
The DNA here is from genome assembly GCA_938010615.1 of uncultured Pirellulaceae bacterium. Taxonomy (GTDB): domain Bacteria; phylum Planctomycetota; class Planctomycetia; order Pirellulales; family Pirellulaceae; genus Mariniblastus. The sequence continues at coordinate 58,436 of CALLUY010000002.1, forward strand.
GCTGGGGTTTTGATTTGTTACGCTATAATTTCGGCACTAACAACGGAATGGCCATGAAACTTGCTTCACGATTACAGAACCTTCTTCTCAAAACAACATTGTTGTTCGGAGTCATGGTTTGCGCCGTGGGGTTGGCCCAAGCCTGCTTTGCCAACGTTTCAGTTTCAGCCTGTCCTTTTTGTGCCAGTGTTGGCCTGACCTTCACCGATCAGATGTCGGCAAAGGATGTCGTCGTTTCCGCAAAGCTGCTTGAGATCCCTGAGCCCGACGAGGACGATGATGAGCTTCCACGAGCGAAGTTTGAAATCGTCAAAGTCTTCCGTGGAAAAGAGCTGGTCAAGGAAGGCATGAAATTCCGTGCTCTGCTGGTTGGTCGATATCCAATCGGGCAGAAATTCTTTGTAATGGGTGTCAATCCTCCAGATATCAATTGGTCGACTCCGATGAAGGCCACCGATCGCGTGCTGGAGTACTTGGGCAAGCTTGACTCGCTTCCCGAAAAAGGTGCCGATCGGCTTGCGTTCTTCCAGGATTACTTCGAGGACGAAGAGTCGCTTCTGGCGTTCGATGCCTACGATGAATTCGCGAAGGCCCCCTACGAGGACTTGATTGAGCTCAAAGATCGGATGGATCGCAAGCGAATCATTTCATTGATTCAAAACGACAAGACTTCTCCGAATCGACGCCGATTGTATTTCACGATGCTTGGAGTCTGCGGCTCTGCGGAAGACGCCGGCATGCTGGAAGAGTTATTGCTCTCTGGCAGTCGCAAAAAAATGCGTGGCCTCGAAGCGTTGATCGCGTGCTACTTGAATCTCAAAGGCGAATCGGGCATGGATCTGATTCAAAAAGAGTTTTTCGAAAAGAAGGACTGTGAATTCACCTACACGATGTTGGCGATGCAGGCGTTGCGTTTTCACGCTGAAGAAACAGACATCATTCCGAAGGATCGAATCATCGCAGCAGCGCGTACGGTTTTGGATAACGAGGAAGCCAGAGATCTCGTGATTCCCGATTTGGCTCGTTGGGAAGACTGGACGGTGATGGACAAGCTGGTTTCGATTTTCAAAACCAGTGGAGAAGACGACAACTGGATTCGTGTCCCGATCGCTTCTTACTTGATGGCTTGCCCGTTGCCTGAAGCCAAAACGCATCTTGCGGAATTGAAAGAATTGGATGCCGCGTCGATCGCCCGCGCGAAATTCCTCAGTGGAATGGACTTTGATGAGGACGAAAGCGACGAAGAAGACGGGCAGGAGTCGGCAGATGAAGAAGAGTCCGACATCGATGTTGGTTTTTCGTCTCCGGTTCCCGATGAGAGCCTCACCCCACTTGAGGACACCACTGAGTTCGTTTCTCTGGTCCAAGATCCTGTGGTTGAGCGGCACGTTGTCAAGAAAGTCGAGCAGCCAACTGTGGATTCGATTGAAAATTCGGACTCAGCGAACCCGATTGAGCAAACGTTCGTATCCAACAAGAGTGCTTCAAACCAGAATTCCCGTTCGATGGCTCAGGTGGCTTCTTCGACTTCTGCCCCGGTTGCCGCAGCCCCTGTCGTTGCGATCGCTCCGAATTTAACGTGGCAGATCATTTTCATCCCGATGGGTGTGTCGGTCGTCCTGTTTGTTCTCCTGTGGTCGGTGCTTAGCGGCTGGTTTGAGCGTTTGATTTTCTAGTATCGGCGAAATTCCGATGCTAGAATTGTATTTCGCATCCCGCCACGAATTGATTGCAAATGTCTAACACAATGACCAAAGAAAGCCCGCTCGAAACCGAGCCAGTTAAGTCTGCGTTCACCGAAGAAGCTGCTTACCAGTCCGTTTGCAAGACGGCAGTCGCGTCGGTGATTTTTGGCGTCCTTGGTCTGTCGGCTTTTCTCACTCAAGTGTTTATGTTGTTGCCGATTTTGGGCATCATCTTTGGCCTACTGGCTTACAAAGCGATTCGCGCTTATCCGGACGAGTTGGTGGGTAAAGGAGCGGCCAGAGTCGGTTTGCTGTTGAGCCTTGTTTGCTTGATCGCCAGCGGCGCAATGCATAGCTTCATTTATGCAACGGAAGTTCCAGAAGGTTATCGACGGATTTCGTTTGCTGAACTGAAACCATCAAGCCGCGGAATCGACGCGACGGAGTATCCCAAACGGGCTGAAGAGCTTGATGGAGAAAAGATTTTCATCAAAGGTTACGTTCGCCCGCCAAGCGGCAAGAAGTACAATCTGAAGTCCTTCATTATGGTCGGCGACTTCGGTGATTGTTGCTTTGGAGGCGATCCAGCCGCGACGGATGTTGTTGCAGTGAAAATCAACTGCGACGATACCGTAAACTATGGCTACGGCTTACGTCGCATCGGCGGAAAATTCAAACTCAATACCCGCGCCCAACGTTCTCATGAAGATGATATCCCGCGAGTGTACTATGAAATCGAAGCAGACTACGTGCGGTAGTTGCAGTACAAGCCCGAAGCGGAAAAGGAAATGGCCTATTTTTGGTTTGTTCGCGCAAATCCTAAACCGACGCGTAAGCGAGGTGCAGGCAGATGCCTCGCTTACAAGTTTTGAAGTTGCACTTCTGTATTCGATTCGGGCCAACGGCCCAGCAGTTTACCTAGCCCAGCCCATCGGGCTGGGTTTTCGATCAAGATTAACACAAGGGCTGAAAGCCCGACCAGTTGCTGCGCGAGTGCTGCCTAACCGAAGCAAATGGGCCGGACCCTTGGTCCTAAATAATCGGGTGAATGTAAGTCCCAGCCCGTTGGGCTGGGCTAGACAAATGAACGGGGCTTTGCCCCTAAGCGTAAACGCTAAAACTTCAAAATTTACGCGTCGGGTTGTGATTGCCAGTAGCAAGCGAGTGAATTCTGGCCACGAAGTACGAAGTGGCGACAGTAGACGCAACAGCTCTGCTGGCTCCTTGACGCAATCCATTTTCGCCGCAGCTTTGATGCTGTTGAGCTTCTCGATTTTTTCCGGCTGTGAAAGTGAGCCCGTCAAAGCTGCCTCTTCCGACAACGATGAACCAACAGAAGTCGTGGAAATCGTTCAAATCGCTGATCCGCAACCGGAAGAAAAACCAGCTCGACTCAAACGCGGCGAAATGCCAGAAGAATGGATCGAGCCGCAACGCGAACGGTTGCTGCCAATCGATACCGCCAGCGACTCAATGGATTTGACTTTCGATGACCTCAAATTTGACATCGAAATTGGCCAAGCTTTCGAGCGATCGTTGCTTTCCGAAGAAGTCAAGGCTCTCGATGGAAAAGAGATTACCCTCGGCGGCTATATGAAACCATCTTTCAAGGCATCCGGCCTTAAAGGTTTCGTTTTCGTTCGCGACAACAAGGAGTGTTGTTTTGGTCCTCAGGCCGCCATCTACGACTGTGTGATGGTAAGATTGGCCAAGGGGACCAAGACCGACTACCTCGTTCGTCCGTTCAAAATTCGTGGCACGCTCTACTTGAAAGAGTACGAAGGCCCTGACGGAACGACGTGGGCGATTTTCAATATGAAGAACGCGAAAGTCGAGTAGCCGTTTCGGTTCCAGATGCGTCAGCACGTTCTTTTGATCGAAATCGAAATCGGAAACGACCGCCATGATGAAGCTTGGATTTGTAAGTGCTGTACTGCCCGATGCATCGTTGGAAGAGATCTTCGCGATTGCAGCTCGATACGGATACGATTGCGTTGAGTTAATGTGTTGGCCTGTCGGAAAAGCGGAACGTCGATACGCGGGCGTGACCCACCTCGACGTGACTCAATGTGACGAAGCCAGTGTGTCCAATGTTCATGAGCTCAGCCGAAAGTATGACGTCCAAATCAGTGGCCTTGGCTACTATCCGAATCCACTTTCGCCGCACGGGGACGAAGGCAGTTTGGCAGCTCAGCACCTTACGAAAATGATTGAAATGGCGGCGCGGCTTGACGTTCGTCAAGTCAACTCATTCATTGGGCGGGATCCCGTAAAGTCAGTCGATGAGAATTGGCAACCTTTTCTTGATCGCTGGTCTCCGTTGATTGAACACGCAGAGCAGCATGACGTGCGGGTCGGAATTGAAAATTGTCCGATGTCTTTCACGCAAGACGAATGGCCAGGCGGCAAGAACCTAGCGACGAGCCCTGCCATCTGGCGGCGAATGTTCGAAGCGATCCCGAGCAGACACTTTGGTTTGAACTACGATCCATCACATCTGGTTTGGTTGCAGATGGATTGGATTGCTCCGATGAAAGAATTCGGCGATCGAATCTTCCACGTTCACGCCAAGGATGTACGCATGGACTATGATCGCTTGAACGATGTCGGTATTCTGGGGTATCCCAACGAGTACCATGTGCCAAAGCTGCCCGGCCTCGGTGAGATCGATTGGGGGCGGTTCGTGGCGGCGCTTGGTGAGACGGGCTTTCAAGGATCGGTTTGCGTGGAAGTCGAAGATCGAATGTATGAAGGTTCGATCGAAGCTCGCGAACTCGCGCTGAAACAGTGTCATACCTTTCTTCGTAACTTCATTCCTCGCTTGTAGCTCCGTCTCTCCAAGACGAAACGAGCCTCGGAGAGACTCGCTTACGTCAAAAATTGAATCAGTAAAGTTTTAGGAAAATCAATGGATTACAGTTACCTCGACGTTGCCAAAATGATCGATCATTCGCTCTTGAATCCGACGTTGACCGTCTCTGATTTGGAAGCCGGAATTCAACTTGCGATTGCTTACGATGTCGGCAGCGTCTGCATTCTCCCCTACCATCTGAAAAAGTGTTCCGAGATGCTCGCCGGAAGCGACGTTAAGGCTTCGACGACGATTGGATTTCCGCACGGTGGAAATACGACCGCGATCAAACGCGCCGAAGCAGAGCAAGCAATTGCTGACGGTTGCGAAGAACTCGACATGGTTGCCAATATCTCCAAAGTTCTCAGCGGCGATTGGGATTATGTTCGCGACGACATTGCGGCGGTCATCGAAGTGGCTCATGCTGCCGGGCAAAAGGTAAAAGTCATTTTTGAGAACTGTTATCTCAATGACCAGCAGAAAACTCGCCTCTGTGAAATCTGTACCGAGCTAAACGCTGACTGGGTCAAAACATCGACGGGCTACGGCACCGGCGGAGCGACGCATGAGGACCTCAAGCTAATGCGAGAAAAGTCAGGCGACCATGTTCAGGTTAAAGCTGCTGGAGGCGTTCGCGATCTGGATGCTCTGTTGGCGGTTAGAGCACTAGGCGTGTCTCGCTGTGGGGCAACTCGAACCGCTGGCATGATGGATGAAGCTCGTAAACGTCTCGAACTACCTCCAATCGAAGTTGCCGCGGCAAACAACGACGGCTATTAGGTTCTGATGATCACACCAAGCACGAAGCACAAGTTTTGATGTTGCGCCAATACAAGCCCGACGCGC
>CALLUY010000003.1 GCA_938010615.1 uncultured Pirellulaceae bacterium
TTCTCCAAGTGAACGATTGATTCGCCAAGCGATCACCGAAGGTCAAGTCGTGCAGCACATTTGGAATCAGACGCGTGCCGGTGGTCCCGAGTACACGATGGACATGGACAACGATTGGGCTTTCGTTTGTCCGTTGACGGGGTCGGTAACCAAAGGTTGGGGTATCTACGTTACGGGAAAAAATCGTTTGTCTGTTGGTTCCGGTTCCGATCATTCTTCGGGATCGGGAGAACTTGACCTTCAGGGCGACATTAAGTTTTGCGAGTTGATTGCGTCAACGTTGCAGAACCTCCTCGAAGCGCAGCGGCTTGAGCGACGTCAGGCAAGTTTGCGATCGTTCTTTTCGCCGGTAGTGCTTGAGGCGTTCTCGGACCGCGATCCCGAAGATGTGCTGACGCCAAAAGAGTGTGAAGTCTCCGTGCTGTTTTGTGACCTGCGAGGTTTCTCGAAAGCATCCGAACGGATGGCGGGCGATTTGTTGGAGCTGCTTTCCCGTGTGAGTAATTCGCTGGGCATCATGACGCGTTCGATCCTCGAATTTGGCGGTGTGATCGGCGACTTTCATGGTGACGCCGCGATGGGATTTTGGGGCTGGCCTTTGAATCAGAGCGATCGGGCGATCCGGGCGATCGATGCTTCGGTGAAAATCAAAAGCGAGTTTGCAGAGATTCACTCGGATCCGAATCATCCGTTGCGAGATTTTCAAATGGGAATTGGAATCGCGACGGGCTCAGCGGTGGCTGGGAAGATTGGCACGAGTGATCAAGTGAAAGTGACTGCGTTCGGTCCGGTCGTCAATTTGGCATCGCGATTGGAGGGCATGACGAAATGGTTTGGCGGCTCAATTTTGTTGGATGAGGAAACCGTCAATCAGGTTTTGGACCAGCCACATCATTTCACGCTGCAGCGGCTTGGCAGTTTCCTGCCGTATGGTCTGCGAGTTCCGGCGGTCGTGCATCGCGTTATTTCGGATGATCTGGTGGAGGCTGATTCTTCAACGTTGGAGCAGTATGCGGCTGCTTTGAAAAGTTTCGAGTCCGGTGATTGGGCGAAATCAATTGAGAGGCTTGAGGCGATGGAAGAAGAACCGTGCAGCCAGTTTTTGATGAGCTATATTCGCGGTCATGCGGAGTCGAAACCGCCGATGGGATTCAATGGAATTATCGAACTGAGCAGCAAGTAGAGAGTTGTGCGTATTGACGATCTCTCTCGGATTAACCGCGAACAACATGCAAAACACGGTTAGAACGTTTCTTCAGTCGGCCAGATGGTTTGCAGCCATGATGAAATTTCGACGACGCAAAAGAAGGCTGCGATCAAGCACAGGGCCATGCCGATGATGGCGGTTCGTCGATAGTTTGATTTCAAACCCCAAAGCCCCAACGCGAGGCCCATGAGCGAGTTCAGGATCGCATAAGAGGTGATGAACGAGCCAAAAAAGGCGAGCACTCCCAAAACGATCGCTCCGATGGCGCCGCCTTTGGAAGCAAGATGCTCCATATGTTTGGGAGCTGGCTTTTCGGTTTTCCGTTTTGGCGGAACGAGGATGCTTGGATCGTAGGAAACGCCAGGCGTGGCAAACCCAATGACTCCAATATCAACGCCCTCGTCAGAAGAACTTGGATCTTCCTCTACTAGTTCCGCGACGTACTGTTCGACGTGCTGTGGTTCCGGTTGTTCGTCGCTTGATTCAGGATTCATATTCGATTCGAAGATTTGTTGAAATCAATTCACCTGCAATTGTACCGAATTGGTCTTCGGATCGCCAATCGTTCGTTCGTCCACAGCCAAAAGAAAAGCCCGCTCACAAAACGTGATCGGGCTTACGGTGAATCAAAAGCTCTTTCGAACCTACTTATCTTCCACGCCTTGGGCTTTACCCATCTCGGCAATGGAGGTCTTCTCAAGCTTGGTGCCGTTAAGGATTCCCCCTTTGGCCATTTCCGCGAACGACATTTTTATCTTTTCAATTTCAACAACCGCAGTGTTGAAGTCGGCGATCATCTCGACTTCGATCGCATCCAGTGCCTTCTCACCGGCTTCTTTGTCTTTCTTCTTCAAGTCCTTTGCGTCGTGGACTCGTTTGGTGAAGTCCTTGCCCTTGAAGGCTTCCTTGAATTTCAAGCCAAACGCATTGTTGATCGCCTTGTTGCTGCCAGGATGGCAAACGTAGCATGAAGCCGACTTCAGGCCGTATCGCTCTTTGATCGGATTCTTCAGAAAGTCGTGAGCCTCAGCGCTGTTATTGATAAGCAAGCATGCAACAGATGCCACTACAGTTGTTGTTAAAATTCGTTTCAGCAAATTCATTGATTTCTGTTCCTTGGAAAATCGATGTGATCGAGAGCATGACGCTCCTACATCATTAAACACGGATTGGTCCGATGTGTTCCGAATTCGGATAAATTAGGCAAAATCCTGCATGAAACGTCAGCTTTTTGTGAAAGTCACGTAGACATGCAGGTTTTACGGTAGCGGGTCAAATGAGTTCAAACTGAACTCTGGCTTTAGCAGCCTCAGCCACCCTGCGAAGCGCGAGCTTTCGCGTCTTCTGCTTTTTGGATGAACGTTTCGTCTCGCGTTCCTTCGAAGGCTCGTCGATACGTTTCGCTCAACGCGACGTAGTTGAACTTGTCGTTCGGCTCAAGTTCAATCACACGTTCGGCGTGCTCAACCGACTTCAGATGCTCGTCGACTTTGCCGTACAGCACAGACAGTGTCAGGTGACCCCGAGCGAAGCTGTCGTCGATGGCCAACGCTTCTTTCATTTTCTCGATGGCTTCAGGAACGTTTCCATCCGCTTTAAGTTGATCGACTTCACGTTCGATCGCCAAAATCTCTGGTGTCATTTTTTCTCCAAATGGTTTGACGGAAAGCCAAACGCCATTTCGTTCCGAATTGAAATTGCTGGTGAGCTGCCACCAACCGATCCCCATTGTTGTCATTGCCCGTATTTCGTCCATAAGCCAAACGGGAAAACTGGAAACGAACCTAAAAACACGACAACAATGCCCCAAAACCAAGTAAACTGACGGTTGGACTTTTGGGAGAATCCGCGTCTGATTGGATTGCGGTTTGGGTTCTTGGGGGATGAGTCTTGGACGAACAGGACGATTTTGAGCTCGATACGGTCAGATTGCTCATCGAGCAAGCTCGTGGCGGAGACGCGCAAGCCAAGTCAGATTTGGCGACGCAAGTCCAAAGCTATCTGACCATGATGGCAGATCGAAAGCTCAACGCTTCGCTCCGTTCAAACGTAAATCCATCGGACATCGTTCAGCACACGCTGATTCGAATGGTCGACGGGATTGAAGACTTTCGAGGTAAAACGCGAGCGGAATTTTTCGCCTGGTTGAACACGATTGTTCAAAATGAGTCGTCTCGGGCGAATCGTCATTTTCGAAGTCAGAAGAGGGATATTTCTCGTCAGCGTTCATTTGCTTCAACGGCGCGATTGTGACTGCGTGGATTCTTCAGTAACAGGTACGTCGACTTTTTCGAGTCAGCAGGATCAGTCGAAGACTCGTTTACATATACGCAATACCGTTCAATGAAGCCAAAGTCTCGGTGGCATAGGCCTCTGGCCTGTGTTCTGCATGTCCACAAGCCAGAGGCTTATGCCACCTCCCCAACTGCAACGACCCTACTGAAAAGCCAAAAAGAAGGGTGAAATCACCTTCATTGAACGGTACTGACGTTAAACGACGATAATCGATCAAAAGCGTTTCATTGAACGGTATTGAGTTTAAGGCAACTCAAGTGGCCACAGTTTCTGTGGCCGCTTGTTTGTATTTTGATCGGTGGGGCAGTG
>CALLUY010000004.1 GCA_938010615.1 uncultured Pirellulaceae bacterium
AACGCGATCGGTGAACAAACGATTGACCGAGGACTTGGACTCTGCGTCCGAACCTTTGATCCGCAAGTTCTCTTCCATCATCGCCAGACGCTTACCGAACTTTCGCCAGTAGACATACTTTGCATCGGATTGGAGTCCGGCAAAAATTTCACCACCGGCAACAGTTGGGGCGATGTAGTGACGAGCCTTGGCGTAGTCCTTGGGAAGCTTGCCCAGAACTTGACCAGTTTTTTTATTCACCCACAGTTCGTAGAACGCACCACCGTCGCCCTCTACCTTGGTGTAGTCCTTAGTCACCTTTTCCAATGTCGGAAACTCAGGTTTCTTTTTCACTTCTGGCTTGGGATCTTCGGCGAGTGCCAAGCCTGTCATCATCGATCCGGAAAGGATCGCGATGAGCATCATTTGGAGACAGCGAGAAAGTCGCATTTGTCAAACTCCTTCTGGGAATCAAAAGTCAATCTAATAAGTATAGAACGCCGCAAAACAAAGGCCTTGTCAGCGATTGGGATTGGGGAAAATACCGGACGAACGCCGGGCTATTCCCCGGTCTTGGCAACTGGGTCAAGTTGGCCGCTTCGGGAAAAAATACTACTGCTTTGAAGCTGGGCGCATGGCTTACCCACGCGCTCTGATGGTTACCATGGTACCTGGTTGGAACACAAAAAGTTTGAGGATTTTTACGATCGCCCAACAATCCTGAAACCTGCCGCCCCCCACATACGCTGGGACTATTCAGCAATGCTCGGGAATTGTTGCTATATTGATAGAACTGCTGGGATGGGATTAGGTTCCGAAAATAGGAGCCATCCAACACGGATGCTGGCCATTAGACGGAGAAGCCAACATGGATCTTGGATTTGACATTCGATTTGATCGCCCTTGGTTCCTGCTGCTTTTGCTGCTGTTGCCCGTGATCTGGGTCTATAGCTTCAACTCGCTGGCAGGCCTTGGACGTTACCGCCGCTGGTTCGCGATTCTGCTCCGCTCTTCCGTTCTTACGATTCTTGTGTGTGCACTCGCACAAATGCAGTGGCAACAAAAGACCGATCGCCTAACCGTCATCTACCTGTTGGATCAGAGCGAAAGCATCCCGGTCGAACAACGTGACTTGATGCTGCAGTACGCGGCCAAGGAAGTGAAAGCTCATCGTCGCAAAAACACCAACGACATGGCCGGAGTCATCATCTTCGGCACAACGGCGAAGATCGAGTGTGCTCCTTTTGATGGCGACATTCCGACGATCGGACAGATTGAATCCGACTTTGATCTTAACCGCGACAAGACTTCCATCGAATCGGCACTCAAACTCGCCAGAGCCTCTTTTCCGGAAGGCACCGCTAGACGAGTCGTCGTGATCACCGATGGCAACGAAAATATTGGCGATGCATTGTCGGTCGCGCAGTCGATGTCCGAAGACGGTATCGGCATCAATGTCTTGCCCGTGAATCGGTTGGCCAGTGACGATGTCGCGGTTGAAAAAATTGTCCTCCCATCAGAACTCAGACGCGGCCAAGAATTCAAAGCTCGAGTCGTCGTTAACAATCAGACAACGGACCCGAACGCCGATCCTGTAAAAGGCCGCCTCGTCCTGACGCCGACTTCAAAGAATTCTGATCTGCCGGTTCTCGAAAAACGAGTTGAGCTGAAACCGGGCAAGAACATCCTCGGCTTCGAACATAAAATCGAGCAGGCTTCCGTGTTTACGTTCGAAGCGAAGTTCGTTCCCGATGACGACAAGGATGACCTAATCAAGCAGAACAATCGGGCGACGGCATTTTCTCACGTTCGAGGCAAAGGCAGGGTGTTGCTGATCGAAGACGGCTTCTATCAAGGCGAGTTTCAAAACCTGATTCAAACATTGCAGTCGAATTCGATCGAAGTCGACGTCATCTCAACCAAGTCGCTCTACACCTCAGCCGCTGAACTACTGCAGTATGACTCGATCATCATGGCCAACGTTCCGCGAGCTTCCGGAAGCGATGCACCAAGCGACAAACCTGCTGAAATTGATTCCTTTAGTAATGCTCAAGTTCAAATGTTGGTCGACAATTGTGAACAATTCGGCTGCGGTATCGTGATGATTGGTGGCGATCGTGCGTTGGGAGCCGGCGGCTGGTCCAATTCGCCGCTCGAAAAAGCGATGCCAGTCGACTTCCAAATCAAGAACGACAAAGTCTCAGCGGTCGGTGCGTTGGCGTTAATGATGCACGGCTGTGAGATGCCGAACGCCAACTATTGGCAAGTTCAAATAGCCAAGGAAGCCTTGGCAGTGCTTGGCCCGATGGACTACTGCGGCGTAATCGACTGGAGCGACTGGGGCGGCAAGCCACGCTGGTTGTGGAAACTCCCTAAAGGCGTCGATCGCGTATACGGAAATCGCAAACGCATGAAGGGCATGATCAGCCGCATGGCAACCGGAGACATGCCGGACTTTAACGCCCCGATGAAGATCATGCTCTCAGGTTTGGCGAATGTCGATGCGTCCATGAAGCACGTCATCATCATCAGTGACGGGGACCCAACCCCACCAACCAATGCGTTGTTGCAAAAGTTTGTGGCCGAAAAAATCAAGATCTCAACCTGTGCTGTTGGAACGCATGGGCCGGCTGGAAGCACACCATTGAAAAAGATCGCAAACGTCACAGGCGGTCGATACTATGTGATCAAGGACGCTCGAGCGTTACCCCAGATCTACCAACGTGAAGCTCGTCGAGTCGCCAAGCCGGTTATCCGGGAATCGAAAACGGGGTTCTCTGTCATTCAAACCGCTCAAGGTTCCAGTCACGAAATCATGCAAGGAATCGACGTCGAGGCATTGCCGCCGTTCCTTGGCTACGTGATGACGACGATCAAGAAAAATAGCCTAGTCGAACAGCTGGCCCTTTCCAGTGATCCAGACGATGGCGGAGAGAATTCCACGTTGCTCGCGACGTGGCGGTTTGGTAACGGCCGCGCGACCGTCTTTACTTCAGATGGCGGAAGCCGATGGACCGCACCTTGGGTCAACACTAGCCAGTACGACAAAATGTTTGTTCAGGCGATCCGTCATTCCATGCGACCGATCACCGAAAGTGCCAACTTTACCGTCGCCACCGAACATCGTGACGGACGAGTTTCAGTCACGGTGACGGCACTTGATGAAAACGATGAGTTCATTAACTTTCTTGACATCGCTGGAACGGGAATCGGACCCGACGGGAAAACGCTCCCGTTGCAATTCCAGCCTGCAGGGCCAGGACGATACACCGCTGAAACAGCTGCCAACGGAGACGGCAACTTTCTCGCTTCCATCTTTCCGGGCGAAGGATACGAACGGCTCACAACGGGTGTCAACATCGCTTACTCTTCGGAGTACTCGGATCGCGAGTCAAACGTGGCTCTGATGCAATCGCTGGCCAACTACAAACCGCGTGGTGGCGAAGAAGGCGACGTTATTCCAGGTAACTTGACCAAGACTGGTTTCGAACAACTTCTCGAACACAACAACTTCACACCGACGCTCACCGCGGCGATCAACATCGAAGACATTTGGCCATTGTTGGTTGTCTTGTGCGGATTGACTTTCGTGGCCGACGTTTTCATTCGACGCGTTGCCGTTTCGTTCGAGTGGGTTGCACCGGCATGGGCATCGTTGATGACGACTCTGGGATTGAAGCGAGAGCAACAAGCGGCTCCGGCGAGCATTTCACGACTGCAAAGTCGCAAGGCTGAGATCGAGAAAGATATCGAATCGCGGCGTGCGGCAACGAAGTTCGAAGCGGATCCAGAAGTTCAAGTTAGCGGAAAACAACAGCTGGATGACATTTTGGCCAGTGAAATTGCCAAGACTCCTGCTCCGCCACCGAAGATTGATAGAGACGAGAAGCAGGAAGAAGACCAATACACTTCCCGACTTCTGGCCGCCAAGAAGAAGGCTCAGGAGAAACAAAACCGCGGCAAGAAAGACGACTAGAACGTGGTT
>CALLUY010000005.1 GCA_938010615.1 uncultured Pirellulaceae bacterium
CGTCAAACAAATGCCAGCGGCCATGTTTGATAACGAAGATGAACGAATTGCGGATGTGACATTCATCAACGAAGTATTTGACGACCTTCGAGGAATCGTGAGCCGAATGTACGATTGAGTCTTGGAAGTGCCCGAAAAGAATTCTTGATGGCGTTAGAATAACGGACAATGGTGACAATTCGGTGGATGCCTCAGCGAACCGCCGGATGACAAATAGCTCCACACGGAGCCGCGGGCCGCGCGGCTTTTGAATGGTTCGTTAGTTTGCTGCGGCCCGGTGAACTGGAAGCTGTCCACCTATTCAGTCAGACAAACTGCCGAGCCGTTGGCCCTCTCGTTTCTTGTTCAAATGTGTTCCCAGCCCTTCAGGCTGGGCTGGACAAATGAACGAGGCTTTGCCCCTAAACGTTAATCGTGCAACTTCAAAACATTAGCCTCTCCGAGTCGTTTGGCGCCGCGACATACGACTCGGAGAGTCGAGCTACTATCAGCGGCTCTAAGACGCTGCCTTGGCAACCGCATCCGGAGTCAGGCCGAACTTTTCGTATAGCTGTTCGAACGGGCCAGAAGCTCCGAACGAATCCATGCCGACGAATTTTCCTTCAGCACCAATGTACTTTTCCCAGCCCATTTTGATTCCCGCTTCGCATGCAACGCGATTGGTTACAGCAGCTGGAAGAACTGATTCGCGATACTCGGCCGACTGATCATCGAACAGTTTCCAGCAAGGAACGCTGACGACGCGAACTTTCTTGCCGTCTGCCGTTAGCTTCGCTGCGGCGTCGACGCAGATTTGAACTTCGCTGCCCGATGCCATCAGAATCGCGTCGGGAGTTCCGTCACAGTCCTGCAAAACGTAAGCACCTTTGGAAGCGTCGCCGTTTCCGGGTTCAGTCGTTGGCAAATTCTGACGAGACAAAACCAATACGGTTGGCCGTTTCTTGTCAGAAAGAGCTGCTTTGTAACAGGCGGAGACTTCGTTTGCATCCGCTGGTCGCATGACAAGTACGCCTGGAATTGAACGACAGGCCGCAAGGTGCTCAACCGGTTGGTGAGTCGGGCCGTCTTCGCCGAGTCCAATTGAATCGTGCGTCATGATGTACAGAACTGGCTGATGCATGATGCTGCTGAGTCGCAGGGAAGGGCGGAGGTAGTCGGTGAATACGAAGAACGTCGCACAGTAAGCGCGAATTCCGCACAGCGACATGCCGTTGCTGGCTGCAGCCATCGCGTGTTCGCGAATTCCAAAATGGAAATTGTTGCCATCGTATTCGTTGGCAGAAAAATGACCCGCGTTTGGATCGTCGTTGTTTGATTTGTTTGATCCGGCAAGATCCGCTGAACCACCGATTAGCCACGGAATGCTGCCGCAGACTTTGTTGAGCACCTTTCCACTGGAAGCACGTGATGCCATTCCTTTCGCGTCGGCTGGAAATTCAGGAAGCGATGACTCCCAACCGTCCGGCAGTTCGCCCGCTTGCATCTGTTGAACCTGTTTCGCCAGCTCAGGAAATTCAGCCTGATATTTCGCAAACGACTCGTTCCATTGAGCGTAAGCATCGGCTCCGCGTTTTCCGATGGTGCTGCGGAAGTGATCCATCACGCCATCGGGAACGGTAAACTTGTCCGCCGTCCAGCCGTAGTGCTCTTTGGCCAATTTGATTTCCTCTTCGCCGAGCGGTGAACCGTGAGCGCTTGACGTGTCTTGTTTGTTTGGAGCACCGTAACCGATGATGCTTTTGACGACGATCAGCGTTGGTTTGTCGTTCGTTGACTTGAATTTTGCATAAGCAGCTTCAAGCGCGCCGAGATCGTTGGCGTCTTCGACCGTCACGACACTCCAGCCGAGACTTTCGAAACGTCCGGCGACGTCTTCACTGAAAGCCAATTCGGTGCGGCCTTCGATTGTGATTTCATTGTCATCGTAGACCCAGCATAAGTTTGAAAGCTTCAAGTGACCGGCCAATGAAGCCGCTTCACAACCGATGCCTTCCATGATGTCGCCGTCACTGCAAACTGCGTAGGTGTCGAAACCGAATAGGTCGTAACCTGGTTTGTCATAAGTCGCGGCAAGCCACTTTCCTGCGATCGCCATGCCGACGCTGTTGCCGATGCCTTGTCCGAGCGGACCAGTGGTCGTCTCGATTCCTGCGGCGTAACCAAATTCTGGGTGACCAGCACACGGGCTGACCAATTGGCGGAAGTTACGGATGTCTTCTAGGGTGATGGCCAATCCATCGATTGGGTTTCCAGCTTCGTCGACTTTGGAAACTTCTGCTAGGTTCAAAATCGAATACAGCAGCATCGAGGCGTGACCGCACGAAAGAACGAACCGGTCACGAGCCATCCAATTCGGGTTGGCGGGATCGTAATTGAGAAAGTTCGCCCACAGCGAATAGGTCAACGGAGCCAGTGCCATCGGCGTTCCGGGGTGACCGCTATTGGCTTCCTGGACGGCATCCATCGACAGTGTGCGAATGGTATTAATGGCCAATTGGTCGATTTCTACGGTCGATGTCGTCATGTTAAGTCCTGCCCTGCAGCGATTTATTCCAGATTTATTTTGTTGTAATCGAATTTAGCCACTGATTATGGGGTTAAATCTCCTGCGGTCAATTCGGGCAGCGATAATTCGTTGGACATGGATCTTCAATTCGAATAGTGATGCTGTCGCAAAGGCGGTCAAGAGCTAGAATATTGTTGAGGATTGAAGGGAGCGCCAATGAATATGCGGCCCGGAGCTGTGAAGGCTGGTATTTTTAGTCGTCTTAATCTTGCGAGTTGATTCTTATGAAACATCGAAGAGATTTTAACAAGTTGGTTCTTGGCGGAGCTTTAGCGACCGTTGGCAGCGGTTCGGTGGCGTCTGCGGCGCCTGTTCGGGATCGCAAAGCGTCCGCGAATGAGAAGTCGCCTGCCGAGCTGATGACTCCGGAGACCAATGCGGCGATCGATCGAGCGTTGAACTATCTGCTTCGCTCTCAAATCAAAACGGGAAGGAATCGTGGCGCGTTCGCGGCCAGCGGTCTGCAGTCTGGAGTTGCGACGGCTTCCCTAGGTGGCCTAGCGATGATGTGTGGCGGTTACGCACCGGGTTTTGGCAAGTTCGGAAAAGCGATCGACAATGCGACTCAGTTTGTGATGAACAATGTGCAGGATACGGGCTACATTTCACGTCGCGATCTGCCGAGCGAGCGCATGTACGGTCACGGGTTCAGTATGTTGTTCCTGTCGCAAGTCTATGGGATGACCAGAAAGGCTGCACTTGGTGAAAAGCTTCGCAAAGTCGTTGAGTTGACTTCGAAGACCCAAAACGACGACGGTGGTTGGCGTTACGAACCTGTGAAAAGCGATGCTGATCTTTCGATTACGGTTTGCCAAATCATGGGCTTACGCGGTGCTCGTGATGCGGGCATTGATGTGTCGGATGAAGTTCGCAAGAAGTGTATCGAGTATGTGAAGAAGAGTCAGAACACCAACGGGAGCTTTCGGTACACGCTTCGTGGCGGCCATTCGACGATGGCGATGACTGCCGCAGGAGTCACGTCTCTTTATAGTGCCGGAATCTATGAAGGCGAACAGGTTGAGAAGGCGCTTGAGCGTTTGAAAGCTGCGAAGCCACGTTCTTCACGCGGCGGGCACTTTTTCTACACGCACTACTATGCGGTCCAGGCGATGTGGCATGCTGGTGGTGATTATTGGAACACGTGGTATCCGGCAATTCGTGATGTGTTGTTGGCGGATCAAGCGGATGATGGTTCTTGGCGTTCAAGTGAAGCCGGACCGCAGTTCGGCGCTGCGATGGCCGGAATCATTTTGCAGATGCCTCTGAACTACGTTCCGGTGTTCTCGCCGTAAGACGTGGTTGCGGCTTCTAGCCGCAGCAACTGAATGAGCTGCGGCTGGAAGCCGCAAGCACGGCTCGCTACCAGCTCGGAGAGCTGGGCTACTTTAAATCTCGTACGTTGACTGTCCGTAGTCCTGCATGCGAGAAATCTTGTCGACTGAGTAAAGACCAGCCAGCACAAACTCGACGCACGATGCGCGAACGGCTTCGTTGGACGAACCGTTGACTTCAAACGCTTTCTCCCATGCTGGCGGGACTTGTTTGAGCCGCTCAGCATACTGAGACGACGGAATCATGTCGCCGACTTCGATGCGGACACCTTTGCCAAAAATCTCCGAGATGTCGTCCAGTCCGTGTTCGGTTACATACTCAGTAAACACGACGTTGATGGCTTCGGCGACGATGCTGTCCAGGACTTGACGTTCAGACATTTGATGACTGCCCATCAAATCCAGCTCCAATTTCCCGAGCGATGAAGTGTAGAGATGTCCAAGGTCGCTGATTCGAGGAACAGCGGGCTTTTCTCCAAGCACAATGCCACGCTGTCGAGCGCTCGAAACCATGGTGCGGAAATTCGCAAGGCTAAATCGAGCGCTGACACCTGACTGCTGATCGATGTACTTCGACTTTCTGGCTTGAACCGTAATCTGTTCGCAGATCTCTTTCATGAAGTACGGAACCGCGACTGGAAAATCTCCTTCCAGTTCGATTTGAGATTCCTGCTCCATGATCTCGATCCCAACTGAGCGATCTTCTGGATAATGAGTTTGGATCAGACTTCCAATTCGATCCTTCAGTTGCGGAATCACTTTGCCGCTGCGGTTGTAAGTCGATGGGTTCGCTGAAAACAGAATCAACACGTCGATTTCGAATCGAACAGGGAAACCACGGACTTGAACGTCACGCTCTTCAAGAATGTTGAAAAGTCCAACTTGAACAAGCTCATCAAGTTCCGGAAGTTCGTTGATCGCAAAAATGCCTCGATGCATCCGCGGAATCAATCCAAAATGTAAAGCGTCCTCAGACGACATGCTGACTCCACCGGCAAGTTTCGCCGGATCGATTTCGCCGATGATGTCGGCGAACTTCGTTCCAGGAGCCAACCGTTCGGCGTAGCGATCTTCCCGATGCCACCACTTAATCGGCGTGTCGGCGGGAGAGTGTGAGGCAATGAATTCTTTCCCTGCGGTTGAAATCGGATCCAACGGATCTTCATGGAACGGTGAATCCATGTCGATGTAAGGAATGTACTCGTCCAAGAATCGAAGCATGCCTCGCATCAGTCGACTTTTTCCTTGCCCTTTTTCGCCAAGGTAAAGCATGTCATGATTGGAGAGCAGGGCGATGTTGATTTCTGGGATGACTGTATTGTCGTAGCCAATGATTCCCGGGTAAAGTTCCTCGCCGGACGCCAACATCTGCACGAAGTTGTCCTGAATTTCCTGTTTGACAGATTTTGATTTCCATCCACTGTCGACGAGTGCTTGCAAATTGTTTGGTCGTTGGTTGGCGTTTGCCATCTTCGTGCTGTTCCTGTTTACTTGTTGCTGCGAGAAATTTACTCGCATGTATTGAGCGAGAAATTTTCTCGCATCTGTTGTGCGAATTGTTGCTAGTGCATGTTTTCAATATGAACTTAAGTAGCTCGTCTCTCCGAGGCGATTTTCGACGTCTCGGAGAGACGTGCTACTTTGACAAAGCAATCCTAACTTGAGAAGTAACGCTGCACTAAGCAGATTGTACGATAGATATTCCCATCCGTTCCCTTGTGGACACCTGAATTTATGGCCACTCCAATCAAATTTGTCTTTTTCGATATGGGTAAAGTTCTGTTGGAGTTTGATCATCAGTTATTGATTGATCAAGTCGCAGAGCTCTCCAATAAGACTGCGGATGTAACGGACGCGCTTCTCTTTAAACCGCCCCATGATTTGGAGAACCGCTTTGAGAGAGGTGAGCTTAACAGTGCTGAGTTTCACAGGCTGTTTTGCGAACTGGCTCTCTGCGATGTAAGCCACGACGAATTGATGCTGGCGATCGCCGACATTTTCTGGCTCAACACGCCGATCGTTCATGTTTTGGCTCAGTTGCGTGGAATCAATTTTCCAATGGCAATTCTTTCCAATACCTGCGTCGCTCACTGGGAATTTGCGACCACGAATTTTGCCGCAATCGGAAAACTGTTTGACCATCGTGTGCTCAGCTATGAAGAAAAGAGCATGAAGCCTGATGGGAAGATTTATCAGTCCGCCACTCGGATGGCAAACGAATTGGTTGGGTGCCAAGCCAATGAGATCTTTTTTACCGACGATAAGCCAGAGAACGTTGAGGCGGCTAGGTTGGCGGGGATGCAAGCGGAAGTCTTTGAATCAGCCAGCGTTTTGGCGAGCCAATTGAAGGCCGGTGGGATTGGAATCCACGCCTAGTCTTTCAACTCGTTGTAGGCTTCAAGGATTTCTTCACGCCGGCGAAAAAACGCATCGACGACCGCTGGATCGAAATGAACACCACTTCCTTCCCGAATAATTTGGAAGCATGTTTCTATCGGGTAGGCTTCTTTGTAGGGACGCTTTGTGCTAATCGCGTCAAAGACATCGCAAATCGCTGTGATGCGACCTGCCATTGGAATGGCTTCTCCGCTTAACGAATGCGGGTAGCCAGTGCCGTCCCATTTTTCGTGATGAGTTTCAGCGACGATTGCTGCCAGTCGCATGACCGGTGAACTGCATTCATCGACGATGTTTTTGACTTGTTTCAAGGTCGTGGTTGCATCAAGCTTTTCGCCACTGATGATTCTGCTACCGGTTCGGCAGTGATTTTTCATCATCGCAAATTCTTGGTCAGTCAGGTTTGCTGGTTTGTTCAGAATCGAATCTGGAATACCAATCTTGCCGACATCGTGAAGCTGAGCCGCATGCTCAAGGTCGATGACTTGTTGAGGCGTGTATCCCAGTTCTAAAGCGATGATGGCTGCGTATCGACCAACACGAATTACATGGCGACCGGTAATGTCGTCCCGAAGTTCGGCAGCACGAGCAAGACACTGGATGGCTTCCCGACGTGATGCAACCAATTCCGATGTGCGAGTTTCGACTTGCTGTTCCAATTTTGCAGAGTAACTGGCCAAGAGGTCGACATGAGCTTTGGCGAGCAAAGTGTTTCGAACTCGTGCGATCAATTCACTGACAACGACAGGCTTTCCGAGGAAATCGTTGGCGCCGAGGTTCAGGGCTTTTACCCGAATCTTTGCGTCGGTCGATGAAGTCAGGAAGATGACGGGAATCGCAGATGTTGAGTCAATTTTTCTGATTGTTTCCAGAACTTCGATACCGGAAACGCCTGGCATGTGGACATCTAACAACAGCAGGTCTGGCTTCTCTTCAATGATTCTTTCGACAGCATTTGTTGAATCTGTTTCAATGAGTAGCCTTTCGAATCCCGCTGTTTTCAGATATTTCTTGACCACAATCGCAGTCGAAGGCTCATCGTCGACAATCATCACTTTCGCGGATGTTACGTTGAGCTGTTCAGGGACGTCTTTCACCAGAATTGGTTTCTGGAGGTTGTTGCTGTTTACATCTTTAATGGCAATGCAGCTCGAACCATCGTGAGCCGTTGTGCAATTTCTGCCTCGTTGCTTGCTGCCGTAAAGTGCGGCGTCGCAACGTCTGAAGATTAGCGACGTGTCGTCGCCTTTGAGCGTATTGGCGACACCAATACTGATCGTCAGGCGTACTTTTTGGCCTTTGAGAATGACTGAAGTTTTTTCTATAGATTGGCGAATTCGTTCTGCTGCTCGCGCAGATTCGAATCGATTGCTGATCGGCATGATGACTGCGAATTCTTCTCCGCCAATTCGGCAGACCAAATCGATCTCGCGAGTCGCCCGTGTGATCGATGCGGAAATTGACTGCAACGCGACATCACCGGCCTGATGACCAAACGTGTCATTGACCTTTTTGAAGTGGTCGATGTCAATGAGCAAAAGTGCAAAATGAGTTCGCTGACGCGTCCACTCAAGCATCTTTCGATTCAACTCGAAATCAAAAGCGCGACGGTTCGCTGTATTGGTCAACGTGTCTCGCAAAACGTCCTGTTTCAGCTTCTCAGATTGTGCCTTAAGTTCATCGTACGCGACTTTCGATGAAAGCGTGTTGCGGACGCGAGCGAAAAGTTCATTCGCAACAATGGGCTTGGCGAGAAAATCGTTCGCCCCAAGATTGAGAAGTCTCGACCGAATTTCTTCGGTTGGTGTGGATGTCATTGCCAAGATTGGAACGTTGCAGAGCAATTTGTTGGTGCGGACCTGATTGAGGATGATCTCGCCACTGATTGGCATTACCAAGTCAAGAATAATGAGGTCTGGCTGACAGCTTTCGAGGCTCTGCATCGCAGCGGCCGAATCATTAACCGTTATGATGTTTGTGAATTCGGAATCTGACAGGAATTTACGGATGATTTCCGTCGTTGCAACGTCATCATCAATCACCACGATTCTTGCTTGCTTTACCAGGTCGTCCGTGGGACGTGGAAAAGAGAACGGTGATTGCGACACAGAACCAATGAGCACTGGTTGCTTGAGCGTATGGGAAATTGTATTTTGTTCCGTGTTTGACATCGTTCTAAAACTTACAGCCAATTCGCTTCGAAAGGTTTTCGATGCAAGTACTTAGCTTTTGGTAGACAGTTGCGTTGAATATGACTTCATTTGCTGAGCTAATATTTGCCAACTGGTCAGGTTGTAGGGGTTGATTCGGTTGAGGGTGCTAACCCTTGAGTCGTCATCTTATTTCCGTGCTGACTAGGTTCGAATCGACGTGAACGCGACTGGCCAAAGAGCATATTTCACGAACGGTCGTGAGGCATGATTCCAAATCTTCGTCTTTGGCTGCGTCTTCCAACTGCACACCAGAATCTCCGAAAACGTCGTATCCTGCAGAACCGGCTGACCCTTTGAGCCAATGGCCTAGCGCGGAAAGCTGGACAAAATCACGATTGCTGAGCGCTTCCACCATGAGCTGAACTTTCGTGTTCAAGTTGGTGACGAAAAGCTGTGCGACATAGACAAAGTCTTCGTCGTCCATTGGCAATGAAGAGCCAATCGGATCCGTGTTGGTGCCGATTACAGTTGCTGAATCGGGGACCGTGAGGCTGCTGCAATCTTCGATTGGTGCAACCGACGGAGGGATCATCGCCACAGGATCTGTTGGTGTGGAAGCAGGCGAGATCGTGCTTGGTGAGGTTGAAGCAACATCACGCGTGACAACATTTCCAGTCACTGCCAAAGAGATCTCTCTGTAGAGACGGTCTCGGCTGATTGGTTTGGTCAAGAATCCATTGCAGCCAGCTTCGAGACACCGTTTCCGATCCTGAGCCATTGCGTTGGCGGTGAGTGCAATAATTGGAAGCGTGTGACCCTGTTCTCGCAACAATTTTGTCGCTTGAAACCCGTCCATGACGGGCATTTGCATGTCCATCAGGACGACGTCGAAGTTGCCAGAATTGACTTTTTCGACTGCAATTTTTCCGTTCGAAGCGGTTTCAAAGGAAACATTTGCTTTGCGAAGATAAACCGAAACCAATTGGATATTCGTTTCACCGTCATCCACGACAAGAACGTGCATTGGTGGAACCTCGACCTTTACGTCGGTCGGAGTTTCGTCGCGACGCTTGAGTTTGGCATCATGTTCACTGACCAATTCGATGCCGGAAATATCACCGATGTCAATAACCAGATTGAATGTGCTTCCTACTCCAGGTTGGCTTTTGACGGTGATGCTTCCATCCATTTTTTCTGCGAGTTCTTTACAAATTGCCAAACCCAGTCCCGTGCCGCCGAATCGTCGAGTAATCGATGTGTCAGCTTGAGAGAATGGTTCGAATATCTTTTGCGCGCCATCTTGTGTCATTCCGACGCCCGTATCAATCACGCTAATGCTGAGCTTCGTAGTGCCAGATTGCGGAATCAGTTCTGTGCGTACAGTGACTCCGCCTTCTTCGGTGAACTTAATTGCGTTGCCGACGAGGTTAATGATGGACTGCCGAAGTCTTACCGAGTCAGCGTTAATCGAAACCGGCATAGCGCCAGCGAACTCACAATTCAGGTAGATGCCTTTTTCCTGTGCCTTAATTTTGAGAACAGACTCGACGTCTCCGATAACTTGGAAAATTGATACAGGAGCTTTTTCTAGTTCCAGTTGCCCGGACTCAATTTTCGAAAGATCCAAAATGTCGTTAATCAAAGCGAGTAGATGTTCGCCGCTGCTGTGAATTGTGGTCAGATGCTGCTGTCGAGTCGCCGGGTCTTCTTCGAGGTTCTCTCGCAG
This sequence comes from uncultured Pirellulaceae bacterium, assembly GCA_938010615.1. Taxonomy (GTDB): domain Bacteria; phylum Planctomycetota; class Planctomycetia; order Pirellulales; family Pirellulaceae; genus Mariniblastus. The sequence continues at coordinate 10,174 of CALLUY010000005.1, forward strand.
GACTTCCGCGTAACCGAGAATTGCATTCATCGGCGTACGAATTTCATGACTCATGCGAGCAAGGAAATCGCTTTTCGCACGGTTTGCATCATCCGCAGTTTCCTTGGCTTTCGAAAGTTCGATCTTGTGATCTTCCAGGTCAGTAACATCTTCGAATGATGTCAGAACGCCAACGTACTTCCCTTTTGCTCCAATGATTGGAGAAGAGTTCGCGATCAACGTCATCACCTTGCCGTCTTGATTCGGCAGACGTAAGAACGTTCCGGTAACCAGCTTTCCAGATTGAAGCGATTGGTTCCAAGGGATGGCAATTTCCTCTTCAGTACCAATCAGTCTTGGTTGATTGGAACTGTTGGTTGAGGCTTCGGCGGCCGCCCAAGGTAGCTCAATCGGATCAATTCCAATAAGTTTTTGTGATTCGCAACCGATCCAGTTTGAAAACGCATCGTTTGCCAAACGAACTTTCCCTTTGGTGTCGGTCAGAATGAGCCCTTCGGTCAAAGTGTTCAACGCATCTTCGACTCGACGTGGCACGGCTTTCGAAGGATCCAATTGCTTCAGTACTTTGCCAAGACAATACGCAAAAGTGAAAAGGCAGACGAAAGACACAAGTGAAAGATAGAGCACCATTGGGCTCAGCCAGCCACCAGCAAAATCATCTTCGTAGACGGGTTTGAAGCAGAATTCAAGTTGGCCCCATTGCTGTTTTCCATAGCTCAAAGGAACCGCCACATGCGTTTCAACAGGTTGTACTGAATTTTCGTTCCAATTGTTCTTGTGGTCTCCAGCGAAAGCTTCGATTCGTCCGGTTCGTGAACGCAGTGCCGCGGAGAGGATATCGTCGTCACGCTCAACGACAGCTTTGAGAGACTTTTGGAGCACCACGAGTTCTCGACGATTGATCAAGACCGAACTGTTGATCGCAACCGCACCGCAGAGTTGTCCGCGACCGCGCATGATCGCGGCACGTTCGTCGGGTCCAACGTCCAGCGCGCTGACGATTGCGCTAACCAGCGACATGACGCATAGCAACGAGCCGACGAGGAATAGAGAGATTTTGTATTTTACCGGGATGTGTTTCATCATACTGCGGTGTGTTGAGGTTGGTCGACAATCCGTTGTGTTGGGGTGTTATCGATTTCTGTTTCAGGTGAACTCTCATTGGGACTGGTAACGAGAGATTCAAGCGAGTTTGAGCCACCTTCTTCGTCACCTTCGTCGTCGTCCGATTGCGAAAGTACAGCCAGCATGTCGAGCGAGGACCAGGCAGGAAGCGCAGAAATCAAACCAAGCAGCAAGTGCCCTCCGCGAATCAGCCAAGTGAGATATCCTGCGGTGAAAATCGAGGTGACCGCCACAGTTCCGACTGCGATTTGAGGCATCGAAGACTGATTTTGAATGTCTTCGTCGAGGACGTCGAGCGTATTCCAAAGTGAGTCCAACTGGAAGTCGTTGCGGTTCCGAGATTCCAATACGGCTTCATCTGCGAGTTTTCCTTTGTCGTCTTGAGCCATGAACATCTGTTCGTGCAAGTCAACATTGCGATAGAAATTACTTCTCGAAATCTCGCTGTCCAAATCCCAAGAAACCTTCCCTGAAGAATTCGCAATAAAGAAACGACGTGCTTGGCTGGCGAATTCATTGACTCCAATTTCGGTAGCGATTTCCCGACGAATGAAGTCGGGGTCGATCAGAACGTCGTTGCTTTCGAATTCATCGATCGTTGCTGGAACTGCATTGCTGATGATGTCAACTGATTCATCAATTGGCGGCGCAATAAAGCTGTTGTTGGTGCCGGTAATGGTTGTTGAATTCAAGGAGTTAAAGTTTGGATCGCCCGCGGAGGACGCGACAATGCTGATGGAAAAAGGTGCGTCATCGTCATTCAGACCGTCATTAATTCCGGTGACGGTGATGCTTTGTCGGGTGTTCCAATTGTCTGGTGTAAACATTACGTTTAGAGTTGAAAGTGCCACTTCCTCGGGATTCGAAGTGACGATATTCAAGAGAACTACATCAGTTGGTTGACTACTCAGGCTCACGTTGAATTCGTCGGCTGAACCGTTTTCGTCCGTTTCGAGCACTGTCTTTGAAAGGATAATTCCGGCTGTGTCATCGTCGATGTTGACCAGGGCAACGTCGTCCACGTCAATGTTATTGTATTGCGCGTCGGAACTTTCTGTTTGGCCAAGAACGATTGTGAAGTTCTGGTTTCCATCGTCTATGAGATCGTCGACGCCGGTTACGTTAACGATCTGAGGCGTTGCCCAGTTTTCGGTCGTGAACACAATCTGACTTGTGGAAGCGATACCCTCGCTAAAGTCATCGCTGGTCACTGAGATTGAAACGTCGCTCGCAGGTGCGCTCAACAAGACGACACTGAACGAAGCGTTGCTGCCCGATTCGCTGGTGGTGCCAGAGGAAGTCGGAGTTACCGCAACGCCAAACTGTTTTACTTCGATTCCAAGTTCTGCTGTAACCTCAGAGTACGGTGAGACGTCGCCAACAAGTGAGGTGTAAAGTCTCGATAGCGTGGAGCCACTGAAGGGGTGTGTAGTGGAACTGTCGATGGCGAAAAACTCGAGGGGCGTTGGAATTCCAACGTATCCGGTAGCCGGCAGGAAGCGAACGATCGTATCAGCAGAGAGTAAGTGCGCCGGAAGAAGAGTGCTTAGCACTGGATTGGTGATGGGGTCAAGTGGACGTACGACACCAATGTCGCGCCACTGGTTGCCAGCGGTGTCAAAATACTGCCAACTGCCTTCGGATGCCGGAGCATCATTGGACACGATTCCGATGCCGGCAAACTGGTCTCCAACGTCGATGTCTGAAAACAATGGTTCAACGAGGTCGCGTATGGTTTCTCCCGTAGGATCTGAGTCGCGATAGATGTCACTCAGGTTTGCGCCGCCCGAGAGAATCGGTGCGTCGTTAATGGGTCTCACATCGACTGTCAGTGTATCGGTTGTGGAAAACTCACCGTCAGAGGCTTCAATTTCCAAATCGAATGAACCAAATTGATCGTCAAGGAAATCAATCACTAACGAATTTCCGATGACTTGTGCCGCTGCGATCGAGGGATCGGAGTTGGCTCCCAGAGAGAAACTAAGCGTATTGAGATCTTCATCGGTAAAGACGTTGGAAAGATCGATCACACGGTCAGCAGCGTCTTCGGCAACATTGAAACTTACCAACGGATTCAACACTTCAGGAGCTTCATTTACGTCAGCAACCAAAAGTGTGTGACTGTCAGAATCATCGACTGTCGTTCCAATTTGAGCGTCATCAATCGAAACGGTGACGTCCAGCTGCGGTACTGTTTCGTGATCGAGGCCAGCGTTTGCGATCAGGAACAGCTCATTACCAGCAATTTCAAACAATGCCGCATCGGCACCTGAAAGCGAAAGACTTTCAGTTCCAAGGTCGTCATCAGAAACAACAATGTCAGCAACCTTGGTGCGTAGCGTGTTGGTCTCATCGATCGAATTAAGTGTGTTGATCAGCGATACCGTCGGCGCTTCGTTGACATCCTGAATCGTGATCGTGTGCCAAGCCACATCTCCTTCTCCCAGCGCCAAGTCATCTACGTTGACGGAGACAGAAAGGATCGGGTGAGACTCGAAATCAAGCGTCACACCAGCGCGAAGAAAAAACTCATTCCCAATGATCTCGAAAAGTCCTTGGTCAGGTCCATTGTCCGAAAGTCTATTGTTCCCAAGTTCGTCGTCGGTCACGAGGATGTCGGCGATCTTGGTTCGCGTTGTGGTGTCAAAATCTTCCGGCAGTGTGTCGATCGTATTCTGCAACGTGATTGTTGGGGCCTCGTTAACGTCTAACACGTCAATCGATTGACTTGCGGTGTCATCCGGGGATGTCCCCAACGCAGGATCGTAAACTTCTACAATTACATCCAGTTGTTCTTGCGTCTCAAAATCAAGATTGCTGCCAGCTTTCAAAAACAGCTCGTCGCCGATGATTTCAAAAAGGCCTGCATCAGCGCCACCAAGACTCAGGTTCCAAGATCCTAGGGCGTCATCTTCAACAACAATGTCAGCCACTTTTGTTTGTGCGGTCGTATTCTCGGGAACCTCCAACAACACGTTGTGTAGGCTGACCGTTGGGGTTTCGTCGACGTCAGTGACCGAAATTGTTAGATTGGTTTCAACGAAGAGATTTCCCGGGTCGGTGGCGCGAACTGTCACCGTGTAAGAAGGCGTCGTTTCGAAATCAATTCCGACCCCTGTTAGTACGAGATCGTTGCCAACGACTGAAAATGGTGACGAACCTGAAACGGAAAAGGTGAGAGGATTGTTTTCGTTGTCCAAAGCAGAAAGCGAGCCAACGACGAGACCGCCTGAAGTGTCGGTGTTTTCGACGACGGATGCGTTGTCAATCGAAATAGACGTTGGTGCTGTGTTGGCGATGCCAATGGTGATCGCATCAACCAATTCGGAGAAATTTGACAGGCCAACGTCGGACCCGTCGACCAACCTTGTTGCCTCCCAGGAACCGCCAGTGTAGCGAAGAAGACCAATGTCACGAGAAGATATTTGAACGCCATTGGATCCGACAGATCCGTCAGAGTTCACAATGGAAAAGAGGATGTCGCCTTCAAAGAAGTCAATGCCGCCAAGAGACATCGAATCCTGGACAATGTGTAGTCCCGAAATTGGTACGTTGATTCCAAAGTCGAACGCAGGAATGAAAAAGGGCGTCTCGTCACCTTCTGAAGTACCCTGACCAACTTGTTCAGTTTCGTAAATTGAAATCCAGTTTCCCAAAAATGGGATATTGCTTGCGGTGACAATTGTCCCTTCATCGATCGTGGTGCCATCGCCAAGCGTGATTCCGCCAGGTTTGTCGATCAGTGTCAATCCGCCCAAAATGTTTGGATATGGATTGTCTACGAGATAGTGAAACTCACCGCTGTCGTATACACCAAGGTGATCAGGGCGAAATACATAGACGTCCAATTCGGCCGTAATTGAGGTCGAATTTCCAGTTAATGTCCCGCCCCCATCGACCGTAAACAGGATGTCGCCAACTTGCAAATCAAATGAAGTGGATCCTGTTCCCAACGTGATATCGTGATGTACGAAGTGAGCATCGCGCAAAAGCACGTTGTTGGATGCGAACGCGTTGAGGTCGAATGCCGGAGAGAATGTCCCGTCGGTGGCTGGTCCCAGTACCAAGTTAGGATCGTCGAAGCTTACCAGTTCACTGGCGTCCCAACTGTCTCCGTTGCCAAGACTTGAGATTAGAAGTTCGTAAGTCGGAACGGTCGCAGACATCGCCGCGACTTCATAGGTTTCTGTGGCTTGCAGAAACGAATCTGCGATCTCAATGGGTTCTGGCTGCGGATCAACAAACTCGACTGGAGTCGCGCTGTAGAGGATGCGAGACTCAAGTTCGAATGCGGAAACTACCTGATCACTTGGTTGGTCCTTGTGCGCAGCCTCGTCGGCACACGACAACTCAATGTCGGGACCAAGTAGAGATTTGAAAAGGTTGTCCAGCTGCTTTTTCATCGTTGTCGTTAAAACGCTTCCCCAACGCTCGTTCGAGGCAAAGTGACCACAGTATTGATTAAGCGAACTCTACGGCGCAAAAACAACACATATGGGGGGAAACAGTCCTTTAGGTAGATTGCGGTGAATTGGGGGGATGATTTGGGCGGAAAGAAGCGGTCCATTCGAATCGCTGACGCGAAACTGCTATCGAAATCCATGGTTCTTGGCAAACTTTTAGGATTAGCCAAAGTTTGCGGACCGTGCGGACGATGTTGGCTGTAACGGAATATCTGTGATTGCGCTGCGGCGTGTTTTCAGATCCATTCCAGGAACTGGGGGGTTCCAGGCAAGTTATTGTCTGGCGTTTTCGCGGCTGCTGCGAGTCGCGAAAGCGTTTTTTAAAACGTTTTCACAGGATACGGATCCTATGAGACTCACCCCAAAAAACAGTTTGGCATGGATCGCCACCATCGGAATGATGATGGTCGGCTGCACTCCTTCAAAGCCAATTTACGTCAACGACACCGGCGCCCTGAATCACTACGTTGATCAGGCGACGAGTATCGAGTATCCAGATGTCAGTGTGCCATCGCTGGACGAAGTGAATCTTTCTCGTCCTCCGATGACCGTTGCCGATCCGGATTTCGATAGTTTCCTTGACATGTCGTTGGAAGACTGCGTTAGCTGTGCGTTGCAAAACGGCAAGCTATTCCGCGGTTACGGCACGCCAGCCTTGCAAGGACTCCGCGTTCTGCCTGGGCAGGATACTGTCATCAATGCTCCCAATGCTGTGGGCACGATCTACAACATCGCGATCCGCGAAACGGAGCCTGGTGCGATTGGTACTCCGGGGCAACTTGGACTTCCCGGTCAGATCCTGACCAACACGCAACTGGATTCCAACCAAGGTGTTGAAGCGGCACTTTCGCAATTTGATGCTCAGTTGACTAGCAGTCTGAACTACACGAAGTCTGACGAGCCTCGAAATACGGTCGCGACTAACCCGAACCAACCTTTGGTCTTCCAGCAAGATCAAGTTCAATGGCAATCAGAAATCGCCAAAGAGGCCGCGAACGGAACTCAAATGTTCTTTCGCAACGTCAATGTCTATACGGCTAACTCAAACCCTGTTGACGATCCGTTGACGCCGGGCATTACAGAAGGATTCCAAGTCCTAGACAGCTTTTACCGAACATCATTTGAAGCCGAAGTTCGTCAACCATTGCTTCGCGGGCGAGGAGCATTCATCAATCGAATGCCGATCGTTGTTTCCAGAATCGGAACCGATCAAGAACTGGCAAACCTCGAAGCTCAACTACAGAACTTTGTGACCAACATCGAAATCCGGTATTGGGAATTGTACGCGGCTTATCGTTCTCTCGAAGCGGCCAAAACTGGTCGCGATGCCGCTCTGGATACCTATCGAATCGTGAAGGACCAGTTTGACGAAAGATCGAACATCAATCGTCAGCAGGTTGCTCAGTCGAGCGAACAATACTGGTTCTTCGATGCTCAAGTAACCGAAGCGTACGACACGCTTCTGAAGGCGGAAGGCCAACTGAGATTTTTGCTTGGCTGGTCGGCGAACGATGGCAACATGATTCGTCCAGTTGACGAACCGATCTTCGCCCCTGTTGAGTTCGATTACTGCACCACCATTTGTGAGGCACTAACTTACCGTCCAGAACTGCGTTCAATCCGATGGGAGATCCGCAAGCGTGAACTCGCTGTCGCCTACTCGAAAAACGGATTGCTTCCAGAGATGAATCTTACGGCACTGTACCGATTCCTTGGGCTTGGAAACAGGTTCGGAACGACGGACGCAGGAACACCTTTTCCGAATGCTGGCAGTGGTGCGTTGAATGAACTGTACGATGGAAGCTATCAGGAACTGCAAATCGGCGTCGATTTTCGTATGCCAGTTGGCTATCGAGCAGAACTTGCGAACGTTAGAAATGCTCAATTGAAACTGGCTCGTGAAATCGCCAGGCTCGAAGATTCTGAATTGGACGTTAACAAAGAGATTCATGAGACATTGCAATCAATGGCGGCAACGCTGCGAACGGCAACTTCTCACTTCAACCGATGGCGTTCATCCAAAATCGAGAAAGATGTCTTTGATGAACTTGAGGCTGCCGGAGCGGAAACACTTGATGTAGCTCTGGAATCACAGCGTCGATTGTCACAAGCAGAAATCGCGTTCTACCAGTCAGTTACTGAGTACAACAAAATGTTGGCTCTGCTTCACCGACGTAAGGGAACCACCTTGGCTTACTGCGGCATTTGTTTTGAAGAAGGCCCATGGCCCGGCAAAGCTTATATGGATGCTGCTGAGTATTCGCGACGTCGTGGTGCCAGTCGTGAGTTGAACTATGGTTGGTCACGACCAGAAGTTATTAGCCGCGGCGAAGATTATCCAAGCAACATGAACATCGGTCGTAAGACAGGTGCGGGAATGTCATACTCTGGATCGAACCAACCAATGTATGGTGATATCAACGGAGAAGTTCAAACGGTTCCGTATAACGAACCGATTCTTGGAAACCCTCAGTTGATGCCAAACGAAGGATTGATTCCTTCTAACATTCAAACCATCGAACCAGTTCTTGAAGGGACTCCGGCTCCCGAGTTGCCACCGTTGTCGAACGTCAAAACTGATACGACAGTTCGAGTAGTTTCCTACGAAGAGGATGCTGCCGTGAGTCAATCGACTGGCACGCGAAAGAAATTGCGGGCTCGTTCTTCGAGGGCAAGTTCGAACTCGTCGAATCGAAAATTGTCGGCTGTTCCCGTAAAAGACCGGGGTGATTCGACCGCAAAGCGAGTGCCTCCTGCCCAAACGTCCATGCTTCGTTCTGGGGCGACAAGCACTCCGAAGCCGATTCCAAATAATCCTGTTCGGATCAATTGGAGCAAGGTTGGTGCTGACCAAACGCACTCAGGCAAAACTAAAACAACAGCAACGATCGGCCGCATCGTCACTAAAAACGATGGAGACAAGTAACATGAAGAATCTCGTTTGTATGATTATCGTCTTGTTGGCATTTGCGTCTGGCTGCAGCATGTGTTGCGGTCCATTCGACTACGACTATCCAACGTTTGGTGGAAAGCATCAACGTGCGGATCGATCTTATGGTCGCGTTGGATCTGCGATCTCTGATCCTGGTCGAACTTTGTTTGGGCCGTCCGCTGATTCAAATCTGACACCACCACCGGAACCGACTTCAACAGAACCTGACGATGAGGATGACGACACAATCGATCTGGACTCATTGGACGAACCTGACTTGGACTCAGATGTCGAATCAAAGTTGAAAGAACTTGATCGGGAACTCGAAGGCATTGAACCCCTTCGAAATGGGGATTCGGCCAAGCCTTCAGATGCGGAAGGTGACGGCAATCCGACGGCTTCAAATCGTTGGCGACCACGGCCGCTGCGTAACAGGATTCGTTAAGGTTATCACTTAAAGCGGCGATTTCAGGTGATATCGTTATTGTAAAATAGTCTACGAAGACTCACTGATGTCATTTTGATTTTAACAATCAATGCTCCGCGTGAATAACTGATTTTGCACCGTTATCGATTGTCTCGAATCTGTTAATGAGATTCCATAAGTTGAATGCTTTTCAAACTTTCTTTTTTAGCTATGCTGGCCGGACGGTTTTATTGCAACTTAATCCGGGGACAAGGTTATGGCTAAGAGGAAAGTTAATAAGTCACAAGAGATTCGAGAGTATGTAACTTCGAATCGTGCGGCTTCTGCGAAAGCTGTTGTTGAAGCGATGCAGGAAAAAGGTATCAAGGTGACTGCTGCTATGGTTGCCAACGTAAAGTCAAAAGCTGGTCTGACACGTGGTCGCCGTGGTCGGCCTCGTAAAGCGGCAAACCTGAATGGTTCTGTTCGCAGAGTTGGACGTCCGGCTAAGAACAATGGTGATGTCGCTCTTGAGGCTTTGATTGAAGCAAAGAAGTTCGTCGCAAAGGTAGGTTCGACTCAACAAGCTCTTGACGTTATTCGTGCGTTGGAAAAGCTTGATTCAATCGCCACGTAGTTGATGTAGCGATTTAGACACAGAAGACTGTTAAAAACGCGGGATTTCAGATGGCTTCGGTCGATCTGCTCCCGTTTTTTTTGTGGACCAACGTAGCTCGTCTCTCCGAGGCGATTTTCAACGTCTCGGAGAGACGTGCTACTTGGCTTCGCCATTCGGATCTGGCTTGTCAGTCCTGCTCAAAATTCGAACAATTCCGTAGATGCTTATCAGCAACCAGCAAGTCTCGATTGTCACCGCTGAAAGGTTAAATCGGAAGCACAGCGAATACAGGATCAACGCGGCCCCAACGGCGTTGAGCAATTGATAGGTGAGTGTCCGAGTCGTTAGCTTGTCTAACTGCAAGAGCAGAAAAGCCAACAGGATCTGCAGCACTCCCATCATGCCGACGATTTCAAAGAACGGAATTGATAGGGCCAGCATGATAAATCAATCTTGTTGGAAGTGATCAGTTCTGGAACTTGGTATCCATCAAAATTGAGCAACAATACTACGCAGTTGCGATCGCCTGCAGATACTTATCACATGATTCCGCTGCTTCGCGTCCTTCGCGGATCGCCCAGACGACAAGACTTTGACCACGACGACAGTCGCCAGCCGAGAAAATCCCTGGAACGCTTGTGCAGTAGTCTGACTCAGTGGCAAGAATGTTCGAACGAGCATCGCACTCGAGTCCAAACGCTTCTGCGACGAACGACTGCGGTCCTAGGAATCCAAGTGCTAGGAATACAAGGTCGGCTTCGATGTCCTGTTCAGTACCTTCAATTCGGGAGAACGGTGCGACGCCAGGGCGTTCCGCAGACCAGTCGACCAAGCAAGTTCTCAAGCCCGAAACGTTGAAGTCTTTGTCCGCAACGAACTCAACCGTTTCTACCGCAAACATTCTTGGGTCCTCACCGAATTTGGCTTTCGCTTCAGCGTGGCCGTAATCTGTGCGGAACACGACTGGCCACTGCGGCCAAGGATTACTGTCAGCTCGTTCGTCGGGTGGTCGAGTCACGATCTCCAGATTGACGACGCTCTTGCAGCCTTGCCGAATCGAAGTCCCGATACAATCGGTGCCGGTGTCACCGCCGCCAATCACAACAACGTTCTTATCTTTCGCGCTGATCGGAGCTGCGTCGCCTCCAAGTAAACTAGACGTTGAGCCCGTCAGGAAATCCATCGCGAAGTGGATTCCAGAAGCGGTCCGGCCTGGGATCTTCAGGTCGCGAGGTTGGGTTGCTCCCACACAAAGCACGATGGCGTCAAAGGTGCTTTTAATTTCATCAGCCGAGATATTCGTTCCAATTTCGACGCCCGTTTTAAATTCAATACCCTCGTCGGCAAGCAATTGCACGCGTCGGTCGACGACTTCTTTCCCCAGCTTCATGTTGGGGATGCCGTACATCAGCAGTCCACCAATTCGGTCGGCGCGTTCGAAGACCGTGACGGTGTGTCCAGATTGGTTAAGTTGATCCGCACAGGCAAGGCCTGCCGGACCGGAGCCAACAACAGCGACTGTTTTTCCAGATCGATTCTGTGGGATTCGTGGTTTGACCCAACCTTCATCGAAGCCACGATCAATGATGGTTCGCTCAATGTTTTTGATCGTGACAGGTGGCTCATTGATCCCAAGAACACAGGAACCTTCGCAAGGGGCTGGGCAGACGCGGCCCGTGAATTCAGGGAAGTTGTTGGTCAAGTGAAGTCGATCAAGCGCATCTTTCCACTTGCCTTGGTAGATCAGGTGATTCCATTCAGGGATCAAATTGTTGACGGGACAACCCGTCGCCATTCGTTGCACGATTTGGCCGGTGTGGCAAAACGGAATTCCGCAGTCCATGCACCGAGACCCCTGCGTTTGCAAAGTGTCATCATTGATTTGAACCAGAAACTCGTCCCAGTCACCGACTCGCTCCACCGGGTCGCGATAGGCGACATCCTGTCGATCGAATTCCATAAATCCGGTTGGCTTACCCATGTGTTTGTCCGTTTTGTTCTTAGTGGTGGTTGCGCTGCGTATTGGCTCGCAGACGGATCACTTTTTCGTTAGTGCGTTTAATTTTATTGGGTGGCATGCCTACGCAAGTGTAAGGCATGGCACCACGGTTCCAAGTTTACAAACTCTAAACGCGTCGACGAGCCTTCGCCGCTTGAGCTCGTTCTTGCAAAATCTCGCGATATCGAATCGGAATGACTTTGCGGAATTCAGTAAGGGCCTGCGTCCAGTCGTCGAGCAAACGTTTCGCTACTGGTGAATCTGTGTATCGGAAATGTTTCTCGATCAGGTCTTTCAGTTCGGCGATGTCTTCTGGTTTTTCCATTGCTTCAAGATCGACCATTTCAAGGTTGATGTTTTGCAAAAGTTTTTCGTCAGGATCGTGAACAAAAGCAAATCCGCCCGACATGCCAGCCGCAAAGTTTCGTCCTGTGGGTCCGAGGATGACGGCTCGTCCGCCGGTCATATACTCAAGGCCATGGTCTCCGATGCCTTCAATTACAGCCGAAGCCCCCGAATTTCGAACCGCAAATCGTTCTGCAGCGATACCACGGAAGAAAGCTTCGCCTTCAGTCGCTCCATAGAGAGCGACATTGCCGATGATGATATTGTCCTCGGCGACGAACTTAGATGTGGTTGGAGGTTTGACGACGATGCGTCCACCGGAAAGGCCTTTGCCGACGTAGTCATTCGCATCGCCTTCGACGGTGATTGAAACTCCACGTGCCAGAAACGCACCAAGGCTCTGGCCAGCCGATCCGGTCAGATTGATTTCAATCGTATCATCGGGAAGCCCGTCCGGTCCGTGAGCTTTCACAACGTGGTGACTCAAGATGGTTCCTGCAGAACGATCGATGTTTCTGATCGGAAGATCAATCGACACCTTTTCTTTTCGTTCAATCGCGGGCTTGGAATGTTTAACGAATTCCCAGTCCAATACCTCATCCAGAGCGTGATCTTGATCGATCGTGCAGTAGACTTCGACATCCGGATAAGGCCCCTTCGCCGGTGCGAGAACCTTGGAAAGATCGATACCTTGAGCTTTCCAATGATCGACTGCTTGTCGCACGTCCAGCACGTCGACTCGTCCAACCATTTCGTTGATGGTGCGGAAGCCAAGGCTGGCCATAATCTCACGAGCTTCATGAGCGACCATGAACAGATAGTTCACGACGTGCTCCGGTTTGCCTTTGAATTTCTTCCGAAGTTCCGGATCCTGCGTCGCAATTCCGACGGGGCAAGTGTTGAGATGACACTTCCGCATCATGATACAGCCGAGCGTGATCAGCGGAGCCGTCGCGAAGCCGTACTCTTCGGCGCCGAGCAACGTCGCGATGACAATGTCACGTCCGGTCTTCAGTTGCCCATCGGTTTGCAATCGCACTCGCGAACGCAAATCGTTCATCACCAAAGTCTGATGCGTTTCGGCAATCCCCAGCTCCCACGGCATGCCCGCGTGTTTGATGCTGGTGATCGGAGAGGCGCCTGTTCCGCCGCCGCAACCAGAAATCAGAATGTTGTCCGCATGAGCTTTTGCAACTCCAGCGGCGATTGTTCCAACGCCAACTTCGCTGACCAGTTTCACACTGATTCGGGCGGAAGGGTTGCTGTTCTTCAAGTCGTAGATCAGCTGAGCCAAATCTTCGATGGAATAGATGTCGTGGTGTGGCGGAGGACTAATGAGCGTCACGCCTGGCGTCGAACGTCGCGTTGCCGCAATCGTTTCGTCGACCTTGTGACCGGGAAGTTCTCCGCCTTCTCCGGGCTTGGCTCCTTGAGCCATCTTGATTTGAATCTCATCCGCATTGGCCAAGTAATAAGCCGTCACTCCGAAACGTCCCGAGGCAACTTGTTTGATCGCCGAACGTCGCGAGTCACCGTTAGGTTGGACTTCGAAGCGTTTGTAGTCTTCTCCGCCTTCACCCGTGTTACTTTTACCGCCGAGCCGATTCATGGCGATTGCCAGCGTCTCATGCGATTCCGCAGAGATCGAACCGAAGCTCATCGCACCGGTGCAAAAACGTTTAACAATCTCCTTAGCCGATTCAACTTCTTCGATCGGAACTGGTTCACGGTCCTCTTGAAACGTCAGTAGGCCGCGCAAGTGACATTCGCGTGCCGTTTGAGCGTTGACACTTTTGGCGAAACGTTCATAAGCATCGACGTCACCGTTTCGCGCCGCTGTTTGAATGTCGGCAATGTTCAGCGGAGTCCAAGCGTGCTTCTCGCCGCCTTGCCGCCAGTGCATCGTGCCAGCCGTTTCCAGATCGACAATCGGAAGCTGGCCGTCTTTGCGGTAGCCCAATTTGTGACGACGGATCGCTTCGGCGGCCAGTACGTCGAAGCCAACTCCCTCAATTCGGCTGGCCGTGCCCGGGAACGCAGCGCTGATGACATCGCCATTGAGTCCGATGGCTTCGAAGATTCGAGCGCCTTTGTAACTCGCCAGTGTCGAGATTCCCATCTTCGCGAGAACTTTCAACATGCCTTTCATAACGCCCTTGCGATACGCAGCAATGCACTGATCAGCCGTCAGGTCGGAATCTTCACTCTGAGCGTGATGTTGGATGATCGCTTCCAATCCAAGATAGGGATGGATTGCGTCGGCTCCGAATCCAGTCAACAAGCAATGGTGATGGACTTCGCGAGCTTCACCAGTTTCGACAACGATGCCGATTCGAGTTCGAAGATGTTTGTCGATCAAGTGATGATGCACCGCACTCGTCGCCAGCAAGGCACTCAACGGCACCCGGTCAGCGCTAACGGAACGATCACTCAAGATCACGATCGCACAACCGTCATCGATCGCTTGCTCCGATTCTTTTCGGATCCGTTCGAGGGCAGTCATGAAGCCGGCTTCGCCTTCTTTTGCGTCGAACGTAATGTCGATCAAACGGGACGTCCAATCTCGATGGTTCAAAGTTTTCAGCTTCGCCATCTGTTCGAAATCAAGGATCGGGCTGTGCAGCACAAGTCGCTTGCACTGAGCCTCAGTCGTATCGAGCAAGTTGCCTTCAGGGCCGATGAAACACTCGACCGACATCACGATTTCTTCGCGAATCGAATCGATTGGAGGATTGGTCACCTGAGCAAACAGCTGCGTGAAATAGTCGTAGAGCAGTCGTGGCTTATCGCTCAAGCAAGCGAGTGCCATGTCGTTGCCCATCGAGCCGATCGGATCTTTCTTGACCTTAATCAGCGGCAACAGCATGAAATCCATGGTCTCATTTGAGTAACCGAAGGCTCTCATTTGGGCGAGACGTTCCTTTTCGTCAAGCATTGGAGCCGCGTCTGCAGCTGGCAGGTCATCGAAAGTCAGACGTTGGTTCTTGAGCCACTCTCCGTAAGGAAGTCGGTTCGAGACGCGATCTTTGAGCTCGCCGTCAGCAACGATTCGGCCGTTATCGAAATCAACCAAAAACATTTTTCCAGGCTCGAGCCGTCCCTTTTGGACAACCGTCGCAGGATCGATATCAAGCACACCGACTTCGCTGGCCATCAGCACACGATCATCATCGGTGACATAATATCGACTCGGACGCAAACCGTTTCGATCGAGCACCGCGCCGATGACGCGACCGTCGGTAAACGAAATCGAAGCCGGACCGTCCCAAGGTTCTTGCAGACAGGAATGGTATTCGTAAAACGCGCGCTTGTTCTCTGGCATGGTCTGATGATTGCGCCACGCTTCTGGAATCATCATCATGACAACTTCGGGCAGTTCGCGCCCGGCCATCATCAGCAACTCCATCGCGTTGTCGAACTCGGCCGAATCGCTTCCGTTTTGTTCGATGATCGGTTTAAGTTCTTCCAAGCAATCGCCAAACGGTTCGCTTTTCATCAAACCTTGTCGAGCCGTGATCCAGTTTCGATTTCCTCGAAGCGTGTTAATCTCACCGTTGTGAGCCATCCAGCGAAGCGGCTGAGCTCGTGACCAAGCCGGGAGCGTGTTGGTCGAGAATCGAGAATGCACCATAGCGAGGTGGCTTGTGAACGTCTCTTTTTGGAGGTCCAGAAAATAGAGCGGCAACTGGGCGGTTGAGAGCATTCCCTTATAGATAAGGATGCGCGATGAAAGCGAGCACACGTAAAACAGTTTCCGCTTGTCGAAACCAGCTTCATAGACGTCGTGTGAGACTCGCTTTCGAATCAAGTAAAGTTTTCGCTCGAATTCATCTTGATCGATTCCATCGGCGGGCGCGATAAATGCTTGCAGGATCTTTGGTTCTTCGCGGATCGCGGAGGCACCGATATTTGCTCCTGATGGATCAACCGGGATTTCTCGCCACCCGACAAAACGCTGACCATAGGAGGCCGTCATGTCTTGGAACATTTTCTTGGCGCGTTCCCGGGCACGTTCTTCGGTTGGAAGAAAGACGTTGCCGACACCGAAGAATTCGCAGTCGAGGTCAAAGTAGTTGATCTCCGCCATTTCGCGCATGAACGATGTTGGCATGCCGACCAAAATTCCGGCTCCATCGCCCGTTTCGGCTTCGCAACCGCAGGCTCCCCGGTGCTCCATCCGCGCGAGAATTTCGCAAGCGTCAACGACGATCGCCCTTGAAGGTGTGCCTTTAACATGTGCGACGAATCCAACGCCACAACTGTCATGCTCGTAATCTGATGCGTAAAGTGTCTTCTCACGCGCGTATTCTACGTAGTCAATGCTCAAGCTTCCGGTCCTGAATGGTGGTCAAGGAACATGCTCTGATGTTGGGAATATTCACCAAGATCAAGCACAGCAAAATCGCCCTTTGCGTTTTCGCCCCTTTATTTATCACCCAAAACGAAAATCGACGCAAACGATTGGTTTGGCTACGGTTAGTGATTCGCCTTTAATGGTTCTTAACGGCATGACGAAGGCAAAATAGTTGCTTGAAAGAACGAAATCAGCAACGAGCGACTGCGAATCTTTTCAAAGCTGTCCGAGATCGTACAAGCCCGAAGCGCAATAGGAAATTGCATGGACTGTCATAGGGCTCTGCTATTCGGTAGTTGCGGCGTTTCATATTGCCATCTTAACCCGACGCGTAAGCGAGGTACCAGGGCGCACCTCGCTTACGCGTCGGGTTAGGATTTGGGCGGGCATCCTAAACCATGCAATGGCCGCGCAAGCAAGTGAAGATTTTCCGACGTTCGCGCGCGGTTGGGTCTACTCGCTCGCGCGTTTAAAAGCTCTCTAAAGGAGCGAACCTTTTCGCCGCTTCACCGTCTCAAAAGAAGCACGCGTCAATTTCTGACGTTGTTGCGCTCTTCTAATATGGCTGTCTGATGAAACTTACACGTATCTCGTGACCAAACCGATGACGCTTTATCGCGCTGTTGATTTTGCGGCGTGAATTCGCTTCTTCGTTTTGGAATATCAAATGACTACGAAATCCGCAGGTCGACGCGACCTGTTGGATCGTCTGATACGTGCTCATCGTCCAACGCAGCTGGCTGCTTCTCTTCACTACAATCACATGATTGAATGTGTTCGGGCAAATTCCAGTCTGCTCAGTCCGCGCTCGTTTCGCCAGCGATCCAAGAAACAACAACAACGAGATACAGAAAAATGCGTTCGTGCTGTTGCGCGAATGGCGATGTTTTCTGACCGTATGGTTCGCTCGCCACACAATTGGGTTCCAAATGGCGATCCAATCCATTCGCTTTCGAAGCATCTGTTTGCAAAGTTCGATGTCCCTGAGTTTGCTCATCGGGCATGGTTTGGGGGAACGGCGGAAGTCAAAATTCTGTTGGACATGGTGCGAGGTGTGAGCCCACGTAAAGCTGTGGCGAACAGTGGATTGAATTCACGTCTAACGCGAAAGGCTGCGCATTGTTTTGCCAACGCTCCGGATCGTTTTGGCGTTGCGAACACGATTCGATGGGCCCAAGCAGTTGCCTTTGGTGCAAGCCATTCGTTGGCAACTCAAATCGTGATCGCCTGTAACGGTTTTGACTATGAAGAACTGTTCTGGCAAGAGTTGATTCGGTTTCTAATCTATGCAAGCAACGTGAAGCCAGAAGGTCGTGAACGCAGCATCGTTGCGCCTGATTCAAAAGAGATGCGAGAAATCGCGAATTTTGTTTGGCGACAAAAGTACCTTGGAGCATCCGAGGTGCT
This sequence comes from uncultured Pirellulaceae bacterium, assembly GCA_938010615.1. Lineage (GTDB taxonomy): Bacteria > Planctomycetota > Planctomycetia > Pirellulales > Pirellulaceae > Mariniblastus. Next base: position 27,824 of record CALLUY010000005.1, read on the forward strand.
TGGCTATCGAGTTCACGACAACGTTCCGCTCCAGCCGGAGTTTTCGTTTCGAGGTCGAACACTTCGTACCTTTCGTCGTCACATGCGCAACTGGCGAAGCGAAATTGATATTCCGATGAGCACGCCGATCGAGGTCGCAATGCGAAATCGTGTTTGGTCTCCGTCGGGCATCCAACAATTTTCAGTCAGCGACGGAAATGTTACTTGGAAGATCGTGGAAATATTGGAATCGGTTCAGCTTCGATGTGAAGGTGGATTGATGCAGCACTGCGTCGCCGTTTACGAATCGTCTTGTCGCTCTGGTCGATCTTCAATTTGGTCACTTCGAAAGTGCGTCGATTCCGTTGAACGCCGTGTTGTGACGGTCGAAGTTTGGCCTGCGAGTCGGCGGATCGTCCAAGCGAAAGCAAAATGTAACGCCGATCCTACGCCGCATTCAATGGCATTGATCCGCCGTTGGGCTCGCCATAACAGTTTGGAACTTCAGTAGTGGGCAGGGAGAGTCATTGTCACTAAAATTGAAAATTGATTGCATCCGTTTCGTTGGAACAACTATGAAAAAAATTGCCTTTATCGTTTTCGCATTGTGCTTGAGTCTGAATCATTCGAACCTTCTGGCTCAACAGGAAAGTGTTCGGCCTGGAATCAATGACAAATTCAACAACGCGACGGACGATGTTGTTAGCTCGTTCGTTGAGCGATTTGAAAAAGAAGGTCGTGAGATTTTCGACCAACGTCAGGGAATCGTAAACGCCTGCCAGTTGCGCCCGGCGATGGTCGTTGCGGATATTGGTGCCGGCACTGGTTTGTTTACGCGTCTGATGGCACCGAAAGTTGCCGAAGTCTACGCGGTTGATATCAGTCAAAAGTTTCTTGATCATGTGAAGGAAAAATGCTCCGAAGACGGATTGAAGAATGTAAAAACCGTTCTGTGCGATCAGACAACTTGTGGGCTCGACGCAAATTCAGTGGACGTCGTGTTCATCTGCGATACGTATCACCATTTCGAGTTTCCCTACAAAACGATGCGTTCGATTCGCAATGCGCTCAAGCCCGACGGAGTCGTTGTTCTGGTTGAATTCGATCGCGTGGAAGGCAAAAGTTCCGAGTGGATTCTGAATCACGTTCGAGCGGATCGTGAAACGTTTTCGAAAGAGATCGAGTTGGCCGGTTTTGAAGAAATTGAAATGATTGACGACATTTTTAAAACTTCGTATCTGAAGCGTTACAAGAAAGCCGAACGGAAAACTGAGAAAGGCCACACGACTGACACTCTGGAAGATGTTCGAGCCGGGTTAAATAACGGCACGGCTGTTTTGCTGGATGTTCGCGAGCAAGGTGAATGGGATGCAGGTCACCTAGTTGACGCGACGTTAGTTCCGCGGAGTGAGTTGCTGGAGATCGCAAGCGATCGAGAAAAAGTTTCCGGTAAGGTTCCAAGCGACAAGATTGTTTACACGCATTGCAAACGCGGTGGTCGAGCGGCCATGGTTGCCAAAGAACTGCAACAGCACGGTTTCGATATCCGTCCGTTGGCTGACGGCTTTGATGCGTTGGTCGAAAAGGGGTTTGAAAAAGCAAGGCAGGGGAAATAGTAAAGGTGATTGCTGGCGATATGTCGCGATTGCGGCGGCGAGTTGGAGTTGATCGCGATCACGAACGAGCGAGGAGGTCTCGTGTGGTGCAAGCCGTTGGCGGATCACCTTTTAACGCGAGGGCCTCCGTGATGTTGCCATTGGCGTCAAAATCTGAAAACTTTC
>CALLUY010000006.1 GCA_938010615.1 uncultured Pirellulaceae bacterium
CGTTGATAATACAATCGCGAATAATACAAGCCCGACGCGCAAGCGAGGGAGTATTTCCATAATACAAGCCCGACGCGCAAGCGAGGGAATATTTCCGAGGATTTCCCGATCCCTCGCTTGCGCGTCGGGCTTGTATTGCAACGCTTCGTATTTTTCAATTTTCACGCGTATTGTCATGTAAAACAAGAAATCCCAACTTAAATGCGCAACATCAAAAAGCGCAAACGAGTGAGTATTGCCATAGTGCAAGTCCGAATCGCAATTTTTGATGGTGCACTTTATCGGCCCATCCCGAAGGGATTCAAGCTATTAGCCGGTGATAAGCGCAGTGCCATCACCGGATTCGGTCGAAAAGCAAACATGATCCCAAAGGGATCACAGCGGACGGTTGCTGCGATCCCTTCAGGATCGAATCGTGCATCCTCAAGGTTCCGGAGGTGGTCGCTACGCTCGACCTCCGGCTAATGGCTGAAATTCCTTCGGAATAAAAACGTGTGCAACTTGCGATTTTTCGTAGGACGAACGAGACAACACTTTCAAACGTCGGTGGTGTTGAAACATGCTGTCACTTTGAGCTGCAAAACGATATTTTCGGGATCGGCGGAATTGACTCTAATTCCGATCGGCAGTGCTGCGCATTTCGCACGGGCCGTTATCTGAAACCAAATCCCTCCAGCGAGACTCGAGTATGCGATTCAAGAATATCATTCCAACCGTTGCCGCCATCGCGATTGCGGCCATTGCTTGCAGTAGCTCACATGCCCAACTTGAAACCGGCTCGACGATTTCTACACTGGCGGCATCGCCGATTGTGGTCCAAGGCACTCCAATGACCGTGACACCACTGCCCAACTCTGTCATGCAAACAACGCCACAGTTCGGCACAACGATGATGTCCAGCGCTCCGACGATCATGGGACAACCAAGCGCTTCCTCGGTGACCACTCCGAGCAGCTCTTACAGCCCCCTGACGATTGGCCAAGGCGGCAATGGATGTGGTTGCTGTAACATGACACCAACTCCAACAGTCGTTCCTCAATTGGCGCCCGTTACTTCATGTTGCGGTAGCCTTGGACCGCTGGGAGTTCCACCGCTGCTTACCCCGCCGCGAACTTATCGACCACCGGTCGGTCGTCAAGTTGGTCGACCTTTGCTTGGTAAGTGGAACGGCTTTTAGTCATTGTCGAAATTGAATTGAATCGCTCTCTAGTGCATTGTTACTTCTCAAATTTAGGATTGCTTGTCAAAGTAGCACGTCTCTCCGAGACGTGGAAAATCGTCTCGGAGAGACGAGCTACTTAGTTGCCAACCCTAATTCTTAGCGGTATCGCTGCACTAGGTGCCATGCCTCACGATTGCGTGAGGCATCGTGATCTTGTTGCTTTTGATAGATTCTTTGGCCCGTTGGAACGCTCGACCATATTCGTTGGCAACAAACGGAGTGTATTCATCTTCCACGTCCGTCCAAATCTCACGCGTCTCTGGTTCGTACGGAACGCCGCCCGTGAATCCCGGATCGCCTTTAACGGGCGCTGGCTTGTAAAGTTTGTATCGTCCTCCCCAGCCGCCCCAATTCGGTCGACCCAGTTTAGTCGAGCATTTGAAGATCATGGTCGGTCTCCAGAAATAGGACGGTAGCCAGTTTACATTCAATCGCATTGGTTGAAGCGTTGAGCTTCGATCACCCTACCTTTGTGGAACCTCACTAGGTGTTGTCCCGAAAGTCGCCTCCGGCTAGACGTTAGACGCAATACCGTTCAATGAAGGTGATGTCACCCTTCGTTTTGCCTTTTCAGTAGGGTCGTTGCAGTTGGGAGGTGGCATAAGCCTCTGGCTTGTGGACATGCAGAACACAGGCCAGAGGCCTATGCCACCGAGACTTTGGCTTCATTGAACGGTATTGACGTTAGACGGAGAAGGAAAATTCCTTTAGCACTACTTCCCGGCGCCAAGTCGCTCCGGCAAGTGCACGATTCGCTCATTGTCGTCGCGACACTCGATTTCGAAGAACTCTGGGAAAACACTTTCACTTCCGTTGATGCGAACTTCCATCGAGCCACGTTTCTCGATATCTGAAAGCTCGCGACGCTTCTGATTGTTCAAGTACGAAGACACATCGGCGTGAACTTTGATGTCGACAGTCGAACAGTTCTTTTGCTCCGAAGCAACCAACATCATGCGAATCACGTCCAACGCCATACTTTCAGCCGTCTTCACGTTTCCGCGACCAGTGCAGCAAGGGCATTCCTGATAGAGCGATCGCTTGAAACCCGGCTTGATCCGCTGCCGAGTCATCTCGACCAATCCAAACGGTGAAGTTCGGAGGATCTTCGTGCGGGCACGATCACGCTTCATCGCATCACGCAATGCTCGCTCGACACCGCGGCGATTTTTCTCGCGACGCATATCGATAAAGTCATTCACGATCACACCGCCAAGGTCACGAAGACGTAACTGACGAGCAATTTCACGCGCGGCCGACATGTTGAGTCGATAGGCCGATTCTTCGGCAGAGTCATCTGTTCGGAAATTTCCGCTGTTCACGTCGATCGCAACAAGGGCTTCCGTTTGATCGATCACGATTGAGCCACCGTCAGGCAGCGGCACTTCACGCGAATGAATCTTCGCGATCTCTTTCTCGACCTTGAAATGATAAAACATCGGATCGTTGCCTTTGTATAACTCCAGCTTGTCCGACATGATTGGCATGACCAACTTCAGGAAATCTTTGGCCCGTTGGTAGGCATCCGGACAGTCGATAATGACCCGATCGATGTCATCATTAAGCGTATCTCGAATCGTGCGAATCATCATGTCGCTCTCTTCGTAGATATCCGTTGGAGCTGGCACATCTTGAATTCGTTTTACGATCGACTTCCACAACCGCAACAGATACTCGAGGTCACGAGAAAGCTCGTTGGTCGATCGTCCCATTCCGGCAGTCCGGACGATGAAGCCCAGCCCCTTCGGTGGATCGAGATCGTAAAGGCAATCTTTCAGGCGACGACGTTCGTCTTCGTCTTCGATTTTTCGTGAAACGCCAACACGCCCTAGGGCTGGCATCAAAACCAGATAGCGGCCGGGGATGCTGATGTAAGTCGAAAGCGTTGGGCCTTTGTTGCCGATGCCTTCTTTGATGACCTGGACCAGAACTTCATCACCACGCTGAAACAGTTCCTGAATCGGAGGCTTCACACGAGGACGAAACCCACCGTGAGTCGGCGGGCGACTGCGACCGTTTCGCTGTTGAGCGGCACGATCGGCTTTCTCTTTCCGCATCATTTCGTCGGGATCGTAACCGCCCTGACGAAAGTAACTGGGTTCAACATCGCTGATGTGCAAAAACCCGTTTCGGCCAACGCCAAAGTCAACGAACACCGCTTGGATGCTCGGCTCGAGATTGACGATTTTGCCCTTATAGACATTTCCGACGTAGTTGTCCTGGCTGGCTCTTTCAACATTGAGCTCTTCCAGCGTTTGATTTTCAACGATTGCAATGCGGCATTCTTCAGATTGAAGCGCATTGATTAGCATTTCTTTTTTCATGGTAGCTGTGCTTTCCTTTCGGCAAGGCAACGTTTGCGCAAGCCGTGTGTGAATGATTGAGGGCCGCTGGCAACATGCGCAGCATCATCCGCGAACCAGAATGGCTTTCGAAATCTTCGAAAACTTCAATTAGCAGGTACATCGGCGGACCCTTGGGGTCGGCAACCGAAACAACATCTACAACGAGAACGACATCAGGCCTGAGATTCGGACGCTTCGTCCGGTTTCTCAGGAGTTGGAAATCCGGAAGCGACTAGTTGCTCCAGTACTTCGACGGCTGCATGGGCATCGTTGCCCACCGCTTCGACGAGGATTTCAGTTCCTTGTGCGGCACCGAGTGTCAGTATGTCCAGCACGCTTTTTCCGTTGACTCGAACATCTTCTTTGATGAGTTCAACTTCGCTTTCAAACTTCGATGCCGTTTCAGCAAACAGATACGCAGGGCGCATATGTAGTCCCTGGGGATTCTGAATGATGACCTTAGCGGTAGCCGAAGTACTGGACATTGGATATTGGATCGGTAAACCGTGAACTAGGAAACGAACTGATTGTCGTCAGCTTCGGCGAGAATCTGCTTTACGTCGTCGGCAGTCTTGGACTGCTTCAGGAAACGGCAAAACGTTTCGTCGTGAAGCTTTTTGGTAATGTTCTCGAGCGCCTTGAGGTGCTCACTCTGTTGATCCGGAGGTGAGATCAGCATGAAAAACAACTGAACTGGCTCTCCGTCAAGGCTCTTAAAATCCACGCCGTCTGGACTGACCCCTACCGTTCCAACGGGGCTTTTGACACTGGCGTGCTTGGTGTGAGGAACTGCAATGCCACGGCCGATGCCGGTGGTGCCCAGTTCTTCACGTTTCAAAATGGCCTGAATGATCGCGTCTTTGTCGGCTGATTTCAGACCGCCGGAAGACACAAGTCCTCCAACAAGTTCACGAATGACGGCTTCCTTATCGGTCGCCTCCACACTCGCGTTAATTGCTTTGTTGTTAATGAAGTCGGAAAATTTCATAGTGTCGATTCCTTGGTTTGTATCGCAGGGCGCACAGCATCTACCCGCCCCTACTTGCGAGATTCAGCGATGGGATTGCTGTGTCTCTTCAGGGCAGCCGGCACCAACATATGGGTTGGCAACGCCGCAGACTGACACGATGGTCAGTATGCGGACGCTATCCGGACTGGTGGACGTTTAGTGTCGATCGCGATGTTGTGTTATTTTTTCTTTGTGTTTTCTTAGCTGTTGTTCCATCTTGGCGATGGTTGTGTCGAGCGCGGCAATCACGTTAGCTCCCACGTCGGAAGCGAAGAAATCGCTTGAACCTTCTGCCGAAAGAATGATTTCGACTTTTGGCTCGTGCTCTAAATCAGCGATAACCTGGATGGCAGTTGTGCGTTCAAAAAAACGAGGCAATTTGGAGACTTTTGATTCGATCGTCTCTTTAACTGCGTCGGTCAGTTCACCGCTCTTGGTGTTGATTTTTACTTCCACAACTCACCCTGATTTGCTCAAGTGTCTTGTTCGAAGCTTTGGGCACGCCATCGCTTCAGTGACCCAAGCCGAGCCACCGCTGAATTGTAGCCTTTTGATTTTTCCCAGACAAATGCAAATCAGCGTTTGGGTGTCTTAAAGATCGGAGCGTTTCCCGAAAATTTCAAGGAATCATGTGAAACCTGAAGGATAGCCGCGTGACGCTGCTCAATTTGATCCATTCTGGCCGAGAGTTCCCTGAAAATAAGCTGTTCAGCAGGGAGGCGGACTCATGTTTTTTCGTAGATTTCAAACGAGTAGTCGTGGGAATTCTTCTCATCAGACGAATGAGAGACTGATTCGAGCTTGTTCCATTTGGAAAAGTCGACTTCCGGCATCCAGGTATCGCCATCGATTTCGGCATGGACACGCGTGAGGTAAATCTTCGTCACGTGGGGTAGGGCAAGGCGGTAGATTTCTGCTCCGCCAACGACGAATGGCGATTCGTCTTCGGTGGCGGCGAGGGCTTCTTCGAGGTTTCCGACCACGATCGCACCGTCGACTTTGAAGTCTTTCTGCCGCGTCACGATCACCGTTTGGCGGCCGGGAAGCAAACGCTGGATCGAATCCCAAGTCTTACGCCCCATGATGATCGTGTGCCCCAAGGTGATCGCTTTGAAGTTTTTTAGATCCGCCGATAGCCGCCAGGGCATGTCGCCGTCTTTGCCGATGACTCCGTTTTCGGATGCGGCGACGATCATCGAAACTGTTTTTTCAATCATGGTTTCTCTTGAGTGATTGCGCAATGTTCGTAGTTAACGCCTCTAGGTGTGTCCCGCTGAAGGAAGTTCGCTCAATCAAAGATCAGCCAAAGCCAGTCAATACGAACAACATGCAGCAATCAACTAAACCGCCACCTTGCCCTTGATCGCTGGATGCGGATCGTAGTCAACGATTTCGATGTCTTCAAATTTGAAA
>CALLUY010000007.1 GCA_938010615.1 uncultured Pirellulaceae bacterium
AAGTCAAACGTTACCAATCCTGCATTGAGATTGGCGGTCGCAATGGCAACACAGATTACTGCAAGGAGAAATCGAAGATGTTTGTGCATGAGAATCTAGGGGGGAATTGCAAAGGTAAGAGACCGAGTCGCATTGTAACAATGGCCGAAGTCAACCGGCAAGTGTTTGCCTTAGAATATCCATCAAAGGAGGGGTTTTTTGGTCAAGCAACGAAAACACTGGGAGAAGGGCTGGGCTAGGCAAATGACCGGGGCTCTGCCCAACGCCGTGAAGAGTTTCCAGACGGCAAAAAGCAAGGCCTGCATTTTTCGCAGTGGCTACCCGAGGCCTTACGGCCAACGGCTCACTTTTGCGGCTGCGGTTTCCTCCATCGTCGGACAGTGGCCACCCGAGGCCTTACGGCCAACGGCTCACTTGACTGCCGAGACGCGTGAGCGTCCGGGTGTCCGGCCAGAAAACGATGCGTAAGATGAAATTTCGGCATTCGAAAAACTCTTCACGGCGTTGGGTTGTACTCGTGAATTGCTTCGCAGAAATTCATGGCTGCTTTGTGAGAGCGGATCTTTGTCGGTTGACCAGCCTCTCATCATCTTTACTTATTCAGATTGTTCACCAGCAACGCGACTGCCTAGCGATCCAAGCTTATAGCGTGGCAAAGGATTTCGATTTCGAAAAAGTGCCCGCCGCAGAACCCCAAGTAGGGACACTCAATGCCCGTAAGTTGTCTCGCCGTGATGCATGTAAAGGGCGGAGACCGCCGTGAGACGAATCTAAAAACGGCGGAGACCGCCGTGCTACGGCACATGACACGCATGCTTGTGACACTTTGACACATCTGCCACGGACTTTTCGTGGCAATTAGATTACGCGTCAAACACTGCATGATTTGAGGTGCGACTTTTTATCATGTCGATGAAAGCCGATACACGCGGTATCCTATGGACCGAAGCGCAGAGTTTTTGCGCCGACCGGTTTGACCGCGTTCGAGTCATTGTTCCAGTTTTATTACGACTTACTAATAGAGCACTCCGTCACGCAGACATCTGCCGATGAGTGAACGTTATGCAAGAGTTTCATTTCCCCACGTGGGTCAACAAATTCACTGTCCTGCTGATTTTGGGCGGAGCAAGTGTTGCCGGATATCTGGCAACTTGTCTGTTCGCTGGAATTCATCCAACAGTGGTTAACCTTGGACACAAACCCAAGCAACCCGTTCCGTTCAGCCACAAACTGCACGCCGGTCAACTGAAACTCGATTGTCGTTACTGTCACAACACAGTCGAAAAAGCCGGACACGCTGCGATTCCTCCTTCGGCAACCTGTGGCAATTGTCACGGTGGTAACCGCACGACGGGCGAAATGGTTGACGGCTCTTGGCAAACAGGTCGCGACCTTGGAATCATTCACCCTGAAAGTACTTTGCTGGAACCGATTCGTGTCAGCTTGGAAAATGATGAACGTCCCGTGCAATGGGAACGCGTCCACGACCTTCCCGATTTCGTTTACTTCAATCATGCCGCCCACATCTCGCGAGGCGTGAGCTGCGTTTCGTGTCACGGTCGCATCGACCAAATGGAAGTCGTCGAACAGAAGAAAACTCTTTCCATGAAGTGGTGTCTCGACTGTCACCGCAATCCGGCACCGAACATTCGTGATCCAGCCCTCGTGACTCAGCTGGACCTGAAGATCGAGGATCCGGAAGCAAACGGAAAAGAGTGGATGGAAAAGCTGGACATCAACCCGAACGTCAGTTGTTCGACTTGTCACCGCTAAGTCCAAAACTCGAACTCAAAAGACCCACACCGCACTCGCCATCAACTCAATCAACGCTTACTGCGAAGCTTGCTGAACATGAACAAGCCTTACTCAAAACAAAAAGAAGCCCAGGAAATCGTCAACGTTCCTGATCTGGATGAAATTCAGAAGATGGACGGTTTCGACGAAGCGATCGAGCGTGACTTCGGCACTGCGACCGAAGGCTTCGAGGACGATGGCGTTTCGCGTCGTCGTTGGTTGCAAATCATGGGCGCGTCGTTGGCTCTTGGTGGAGCCGCCGGTTGCCGCTACGAAGAAGAGAAAATCGTTCCGTTCGCATTCCGTCCTCAGGGTCGCATTCCCGGGATTCCGGAAAAGTTCGCTTCGATGATTGAGTTCGCAGGCGTTGCGCAGCCGATCATGTCGACGAACTTCGACGGTCGTCCGATCAAGCTGGACGGAAACCCGAATCACCCAAGTTCATTGGGCGCGTCTTCATCGTTCACTCAGGCGACAATCCTTGAGTTCTACGATCCGGATCGTTTGCGTGCACCGCTAAAGGTAAACCCGGAGGAGAAACTGGCGGCTCGGGCTTTCACCGAAACTAGCTCTGATGAAATCATGAAGGGGCTCGTTGCGGCTTCGAAAGATGTCGGGTCTCTGGCCGTTCTGGCTGAGCCAACCAGTTCGCCTTCCGTTTTGCGGATGAAGAAAGAGCTCGAAGGGAAGGGTGCCAAGTGGTACACGTTTGCTTCGGTCAACGATGACAACGTCCGTGCCGGTGCGAAGGCTGCGTTTGGTAAAGCCGTTCGCCCGCATTACAAGCTTGAAAACGCGAAAGTCATTATCACGCTAGACGCCGACATTATCGGCGGAACCGATGCCGGCTCAATCGCCAACGCAGTTGGCTTTGGCAAGAGTCGTAACGCTGACGGCGGTTCGATGAGTCGCATGTATTCTGTCGAGAGTCAGTTTACGCAAACCGGTGCTTCGGCAGATCATCGACTTTCGGTTCGCTCATGTGACATGGCGGGCTTCCTTGGTTCGTTGGCCAAAGCAATCGATGGAGCGTCTGCGGGAGCTGAAGTCGACAAGTCGTTGGCGTATCGAGATCGAGTCCTTGCAGCGATGGCTCAGGACTTCATTGACAGTCCGGGTACCGGTGTGATCGTGGTCGGCGAAAGCCAGCCAGCAGAAGTTCACGCGATGGCTCACTCATTGAATGACAAGTACGGCAATGTCGGCAAGACGGTCGCTTACATAGAAGATCCTGATGCGGATCGTGATGGATGTTTGGATTCACTTGCGAAATTTGTTGCCGATGCGGGCTCGATCAAAACGCTGATCGTGCTGGGCGGTAATCCAGCTTTTGCAGCTGCGGGAATCGCCGGCGTTGAAGAAGCGATTGCTTCAGTTCCGACTTCGGTTCACGTTTCCATCTACCGCAACGAAACTTCGAAGCTCTGCAAATGGGTTAGCAACGTTTGTCATTCGCTTGAGTCTTGGACCGACGGCGTTGCTGCCGATGGTTCCGTTTGCGTTGGGCAGCCATTGATCAATCCTTTGTTCGGTGGTCTTTCGGTGATCGAGACGCTGGGTGTGATCGCGACCGGTGAGGTGAGCAAGGGCATGGACATCGTCAAAAAGACGGTTGGCCTTTCTGATTCTGACTGGACGACAGCGGTTCACAACGGTTTCATTGCTGATTCTGCGAAGGCAGCTGAAGTGAAAGCCAAGGAAGCTTCCATTGAAGCGACGGATGCTTGGAAAAGCGACTGGGATGGAAAGCTGGAAGTTGTCTTCCATCCATCACGCAGCGTTTATGACGGACGCTACGCCAACAACGGCTGGCTGCAAGAATTGCCTGACTTCATCTCCAAGCACACGTGGGACGGCATCATTTCCGTTTCGCCAAAGACGGCGGAGTCGCTTGGTCTTAAACAGAACACGAAGGCGACCGTGACATTGGCCGGTGGTGAGGAAGTTCGACTTCCTGTGAACGTTCAACCCGGACAAGCAAACGGTTCGATTGGTTTGCCATTGGGTTACGGTCGCACGATGGCTGGCCGTGTCGGTGGAGACCTGGCGAATCGCGTCAAGCCAGTCGGTCAAAGCTCTGACAAATTGCGAACTGCCGACACGTGGAATTTCGTGAGCGGTCTTGATGCCGGAATCATCACGGGCTCGGGCACGAAGTACAAACTAGCTTTGATCCAGGAGCCTTGGACGATCGACGAAAAAGGTCGCGGTGAGATTCAGAACAGAATGTTCCGCAACAAAGATAAGAACGAATCGGATCGTTCACGTTTGATTCGCGAGGGAACTTTCGAGAGCTACAGCGAGTTCCTCGAAGCTCATCCGATTGGAGCACATGATCACGGCGATCATGATGACCACAGCCACGACGATCACAGCCACGACGATAAGAAAGAACACGGCTCAACATTGCCGAAGAGCACTTCGTTGCCGATCGTGACCAACGTCAGCTTCAACCCTGGTGAAGGCCTGCCGATTAAAGGCAAGCGTGAAGAAGCGGCAGAGGAACATGATCACGATTCGCATGACGATCATCATCACGCCAAACCGCAGTGGCCTGAAGCGTTCCACATGCATCACGAGTTGTTCGACCTGACGCCTGGTTCTCGCGAAGAATACACGGCACAGAACCCTGCCCACGAAAACGTTTGGGGTATGTCGATCGACCTGAACAAGTGCATTGGGTGCAACTCTTGTGTGACATCTTGCCAAGCGGAGAACAACATTCCTGTCGTCGGTCGAGCGGAAGTTTGGCGTGGACGTGAGATGCACTGGATTCGCATCGACCGTTACTACGGCAACAATCTTTACAACGATGAAGCCGCCGAGTCGGACGACAAAGTTATCATTCATCAGCCGGTTGCCTGTCACCACTGTGAGAACGCTCCGTGCGAGACTGTTTGTCCTGTGGCGGCCACGGTTCACAGTCGCGAAGGCTTGAACGACATGGTTTACAACCGCTGTATCGGAACACGTTATTGCGGCAACAATTGCCCGTATAAGGTTCGTCGCTTCAACTTCTTTAACTACGGCGACGCGAAGACGTTCTTGAAGTACCCAGGTGCTGACAAGCTTTCGCATGGCGATCGCAATGTCCAGAACTTGATGATGAATCCCGAAGTTACGATTCGTAGCCGCGGAGTCATGGAGAAGTGTACTTATTGCGTGCAGCGTATTCAGAACACAAAGATCCAAGCGAAGGCAGAAGGCAATCGCAAAATTGGAGCCAACGAAATCACGACCGCTTGTCAGGACGCTTGTCCGACACAGGCGATTGAATTTGGTGACTTGAATGTCAAGGAATCCAAAGTCGCGAAAGCTCACGCCAATCCGCGAGCTTACTCGATGCTTGAAGAACTGAACAACCGACCACGAACCATGTATTTGGCTCGGGTCAGTAACCCACATCCGTCTTTGGTTGATCACGATGATCGTGATTCAAAGTCAAAGATCGGACACTAGTTTGAAGTCGTGACGGTTCTGCCGTCGCAAAAACCAAAACAAACCTTACCAATTTGAAAAACGGCTTAGCCGTCGCCACGAAGGTAGAATTTGACATGGCAACGACAGTTGACCCAAAACAACTCGACAACACCCTCGACGATCCAGCAGATCGATCGCCGCTGGTACTTGGTGGCCTGAATTATGAAGGCGTAACCGATACTGCTTGCGGCGTCTGGGATGCTGAGCGTCCTCCGATGATTTGGTGGGTGCTGCTTCTGATCGCGCTGAGCCTGCTGGGGTTGCTGGGTGCGTGTGTGAATCACCTGTTGATGTCCGGAACCGGCGTCTGGGGTAACAACAACCCGGTCTATTGGGGCTGGCCAATTGTTAACTTCGTTTTCTGGGTCGGTATCGGCCACGCGGGAACGCTGATTAGTGCGATTCTGTTCCTGTTCCGTCAGAATTGGCGAACAAGTATCAACCGTGCTGCGGAAGCGATGACGATCTTCGCGGTTGTCTGTGCCGGACTTTTCCCAGGCGTGCACATTGGTCGCGTGTGGGTTTTCTACTGGCTGTTTCCAATTCCAACGGAACACTTGGCGATGTGGCCAAACTTCCGCAGTCCGCTGCTGTGGGACGTTTTTGCCGTTTCAACTTACGCAACGGTTTCGCTGCTGTTTTGGTACATGGGCATGGTTCCCGATATCGCGACCTTCCGCGATCGGACTCGCAGCAAGATCGGAAAATTCATTTACGGGATCCTTTCGCTTGGTTGGACCGGATCTTCACGAGCTTGGCATCATTACGAGATCGCATACACGATCCTTGCCGCACTCGCGACGCCGCTGGTTCTGTCTGTACACACGATCGTTAGTTTCGACTTCGCGGTTTCGCAGCTGCCGGGTTGGCACACAACGATCTTCCCACCGTACTTTGTTGCGGGTGCGATTTTCTCCGGATTCGCGATGGTGGTAACACTATTGGTGCCGGCTCGAAAACTGTGCGGATTGGAGAACCTGATTACGATTCGCCACCTCGAGAACATGAACAAGATCATCATGGCGACGGGTCTGATGGTTGGTATGGCGTACGGAATCGAGTTCTTTATGGCTTGGTATTCCGGTGTTGAGTTCGAGCAATTCGCGCTCAGTAATCGAGCCTTTGGAAATTATTGGTGGGCTTACTGGATCATGGTCAGCTGCAACGTGTTAGCGCCGCAGGTGTTCTGGATCAAGTGGTGTCGAACGACGCCGTGGTTCATGGTGATCGTCTGTATCTTCGTGAACATTGGAATGTGGTTCGAACGTTTTGTGATCACGATTACTTCGTTGTCACGTGACTTTGTTCCATCAAGTTGGGCTTACTTCCATCCGACGTGGGTCGACATCAGCATGCTGGTCGGCAGCTTTGGATTGTTCTTCACGCTGTTTTTGATGTTCTGTCGTTTCCTGCCTGTGATCGCAATGGCGGAAGTGAAAAGCATCATGCCGATGGAAGACGGACATTAATACAAATCGGAATGCGGAGGTCGGAATTCGGAATGGGTTTCGCCTTCGAACGGCAGCGAAGCTGCTGAACTAATCCTCCAAATTGGAGGGTGATGAATTCATTTTTGGCAAAACGATATGGCAAACGAAACTGACAACTCAAACGACAAAGAACTGGTCGGCCTACTGGCTCAGTTTGATGATCCAACTTCGCTGTTGGCGGCGTGCAACAATGCTCGCGAAGCCGGCTACAAGAAGATGGATGCCTTCACTCCGTTTCCGGTTCACGGAATCGATCCAGCGCTCGGCATTAAACGCTCGTTCCTGCCATTCATCGTTCTGGCGGTCGCCTTGGGCGCAGTATGTGTTGGACTCGGCATGCAGTTTTACACAAACGGCGGCGAGATCGGTGGCGTTTCCACTGATCAGTCTCCTATCTTTCCGGGTTACCAATTCTTGATCAGCGGTAAGCCGCACTTCAGCCTGCCGGCCAACATTCCGGTCACGTTCGAAGTCATCGTTCTCTCAAGTGCGTTTGCGACGTTCTTTGGGATGTGGATCATCAACAAGTTGCCACGTCTTTCGAATCCGCTGCACCGCGTGTCGCGATTCAAACGAGTCACCAACGACAAGTTCTTCCTGATGCTCGAAGCAAAGGATGAAAAGTTCGACAAATCAGATTCCGAAGCTGAGTTGAATCAGTGGGGTGCCGTTGCGATTGAAGAAGTCAATCAAGATTTAACCGATACGAAGCTTCCTGCGTGGATGGCTCCGATGGCGTTGATTGGTGCTCTGCTGTTGCTGATTCCTCCGGTTGCGATTTTCAGTGCTTACGGTGCAACCAACACCAAACCACGTTTGCACGTTGTTCCCGACATGGACTGGCAACACAAATTCAAGACTCAGGTTTTGAGCCCCAATGTTTCAGATCCTGACACCCCGGAGTACTTGTTCGCGAATCGCCGAGCGATGCGTCAACCGGTTGAAGGTTCCGTTCGATTTGGATCGTTGGAAACCGATTCTGAAATGTTCCGCGGCATCAAAAAGGATTTCGCGAACGCTTCGATGACGGTCGGCATGAAGAAATCAATGCTGGCCTCCACTGGCCCTCAAGATGAAGAAGAGAATCTTGATCAGTGGATTACCGGATTCCCGGAAGGTTTCGAAGTCAACGAAACGACATTGGCTCGCGGTAAAGAGCGTTTCAACATTTATTGCTCGGTTTGTCATGGCTACGCCGGAAACGGTGACGGGCTGGTGAACCAACGAGCGGTTGCGTTGGCGGCAAACGGTCAGGCAACGTGGACGGCTGCGAAGTCGCTTCATGATGCGGTCGTCAAAGACGCTTCCAAGAACCCGACGGGTCGGATCTACGACACGATTACTAACGGTCGCAACAACATGGGTCCCTACAAGGACCAGATTCCCGTGGCGGATCGTTGGGCAATTGTGGCTTACGTGAAGGCACTGCAAGAGACAGGGATAACGCCTGTTGGTGCTGATGCGGCTGCTGAAGCAGAGGCTGCTACGGAAGCAGAGGCTCCTGAACTGGAAGCTGCTGAAGAAGAAAAAGAAGAATAGAGCGGCGGCTGGAAGCCACCACCACGACAACGATACAAATCACTCACCAACTACAAGCCAACTGAAATGCACGAAACACGTCCAGCGAAAATCACATCGCCGATCGTGGACCTTGGCGGGGCCCACGTGAAACTGATGCCGCTTGCCCTGATTGTAGGCGCGGTCGGAGTCGGGCTCGCCTACGCTCTTTCGCAATTCCAGCTCCAGCGATTTTCCTACATCTATTTGGTGAACTTTGCTTTCGTTTTAACGATGTGCATTGGTTCGTTGTTCTTCGTCACGATCTCGCATCTGACTCGCGCGGGATGGAATGTGACCTTGCGTCGTATCGCGGAGCTTTACGCTCAATGTCTTCCTGTTTTGTTCATCCTGTTTCTGCCGATCCTGATTCCACTGTTGTTGTCCAGCGATGGCCTCTACGTTTGGAATCAAGGTGGCTGGTCAATGACGCACGCCACGAATGACCTGAAAGATACCGTTGCGAATTTGCCACTTGCAGACCGCCCACCGCTTGAACAGATGAAAGCTGCTTACTTGAACAAAGGCTTCTTCGCGATTCGTTGGGTGATCTACTTCTGCATCTGGGGCGGCATGGCCACGTTCTTCCTGAGAACGTCACTCAAGCAAGATACGACCGGCGACAAGAAACTAACTAGTTGGATGCAGGCGTTTTCTGCTCCAGCGATGATCCTGTTCGCAGCATCGATCGTATTTAGCTCAATGGACTTGTTGATGTCGCTGGAACCGCTTTGGTTCAGCACGATGTTCCCGGTGTACTTCTTTGCTGGCAGTGTCCTCAGTTCGCTGGCGCTGATTACTTTGACATCGCTTAACTTACAACGCAGCGGCCGCATCACCGACGAAGTCACAACCGAACACTACCACGACATGGGCAAACTGATGTTTGGCTTCGTCGTGTTCTGGGGTTACATCGCGTTCAGCCAATTCATGCTGATCTGGTACGCCAACATTCCGGAAGAAACATTCTGGTACGAGTACCGAATGGATCTGGAAAACGGATGGGGAATCTTGTCCATCATCCTGCTAGTCGGCCACTTGTTCGTGCCGTTCCTGTTCATGATGGGACGTACGATGCGAAGAAACAAAAACCTGATGTTCATCGCCACGATTTACTTGTTGGTGATGCATTGGATCGATTTGTACTGGTTGGTGATGCCACAGTACGCTCGAGCCGGCGGCGAAATTGGATTCGGTTTCATGTCAGTGCTGGCTGATCTTGCTTGCACAGTCGGAATTATCGGATTGTTCATGGGGATCTTTTTCCTAGTCACAAGAGACAAGCCACTGGTGACATTGCAGGACCCTCGATTGGGCGAAGCATTGAACCACGAAGTTCACTAAATCAAATGCGGCGGCCGGAATTCGGAATGGCCTTCGAAAGACACAAACTAAGTCAAAATGACGCGAAATCATGACTGAAACAGCACACGCAACCGACGATCACGCCAATGACCACTCTTCTGGTGGGCATGGCAAGAATCGATATGACGATATTCCAGTTGGAAAAGTTTTGTACTACGGAGCAATTGCGGTTATCTGCACACTGCTCTCGTTCTTGTTCGTCAAGGGATTGCTTAACACGATGACCTCCAGTTTCGAAGCCAAGCGACAGGCACAGATTGTGGAGTCACCAGCGAACGTCGAAATTGCAAAACAAAAGAAAGTGCTCGAAGGCGGGGAAGGCACGATCTCGATCGAAGAGGCCAGCAGGAAAGTTTTGGAGAAGTACGGAAGTCATTAACAGTACGTGGTTGTGGCTTCCAGCCGCAGCTGTGCTCAGTGAAAAAATGCTGCGGCTGGAAGCCGCAACCACGAACAACAATCAAATGCAAAACACAATCTCACAATCCAATTCAACACTGAACGCGAAAGTTCTACTTTCTGTGTTGCTGTTGATGTGTGCTTGCGCTTCACCTGTTTTCGCTGACGACCCGGCGATCAAAGACAAAGACCCACTTGGAATCAACAACATCCCCCGAGCAACTCAGGGCACGGGCGTTGAGCCAAATATCGGAACGATGATCGATCCGGATATTCACTTCCACGATCACGACAACCGCTTCGTCAAAATCGGCGACTACTTCGGCGACAAGCCACTGATGCTGTCGTTCAACTATTCTAACTGTCCAAAGCTTTGCAGCGTTCAGTTGGAGAACATGGTCAAGTCGCTGGGTCAGATCAAATTCAAAGTCGGTGTCGACTTCGACATGGTCTCCGTCAGCATTGATCCTCTCGAGCAAACTTCGAAAGCTCGCGAGCAAAAAGACAAATACGTTCACATGTACAACCAGGGCGAGAGCGTCGACGGCTTTCACTTCCTGACGGGCGAAGAGGAAGCCATCGATTACTTGGCTGACCTTTGCGGATTCAAATATAAGTACGTTCCGTCGCAGAAGCTTTACTCACACCCACCGGTGTTTATTCTAGTAGCACCGGACGGAAAAATCGTACGCTACATTCCGGGTTTGAATTACGAACCGGATACGATCGAAAAGGCTCTGATCGAAACCTCCGAAGGAAAGATCGGCGGTTCGGCATTTGACTGGGCAAGCTACGCACTGGGCTGTTTTGTCTACGATGAATCACGAGGAAAATACACGTTTGAGGCCATGGCGATTATGCGTATCGGCGGCCTTTTAACCGTGGTTGGTTTGATTGTGGGACTTGTCCCTTATTGGTTCTTCCGAAAAGGAAGGCCTGATGACATTCAAGCCAAACCTGAGAACACCGATTTTGATACTGAAAACGACATCCTTTTGTCACCTACGAGCGAATAATGAACTGGTTCCCACCAACACTCATTGCACAAACCAACGAAGAGATCTCCAAGATCGTCAGCGGGATGAACAACGATACGTCTGTTCCTGCCCACGCGATCGAGCGCCCTGATGGCACCGCCGGATGGTACTCGTCTGAGTACTGGTTCCCGGAAGCGGCTTCGGATTTTGCGCCGAACGTGGACTGGTTGTACATGTACATCTTCTGGATCTCGCTGGTCTTCTTCGCCGCCATCGTTGGCGCGATGGTTTACTTCTGCATCAAGTACCGACGCAAGGATGGAAACCTAGATACTGAGCCGAGTCCATCACACAACACAAATCTGGAAATCGCGTGGTCAGTTGGACCAAGTATCTTGCTGGTCGTGATGTTCTGGTACGGTGCCGAAGGCTTTTTCAACATGAGGATTCCTCGTGCTGACTCCGAAGAAATTCAGGTCACGGCTTCGCGTTGGAACTGGAAGTTCACTTACCCGGACGGAGATAGTTCATCTGAATTGCACTTGGTCAACGGTCGTCCTACGAAGCTGGTCATGCAGTCGACTGACGTGCTCCACAGCATGTACATCGCTGCATTTCGCCAGAAAGTCGACATCGTTCCTGGCCGTTACACGTACGCCTACCTGACGCCAAACAAAGAGGGAGAGTTTCGACTGGCATGCACTGAGTATTGCGGTCAGAAGCACTCGAAGATGCGAACGATGGTGACCGTTCACGCGAGTGATGAACGTCGCAAGGAAGACACGCAGTGGATCGAAGCCGAATATCCTGCTTGGCAGAACGGCGAGCGAATCTACAAGATCAATTGCTCCGGTTGCCACAACAAGACCGCTGAAGCCGGGACTGGTCCGGGCTTTGGCAACCTTTGGGGCAAGGGGGAAGAATCATTGCACGGCGGTGGATCTGTCAAAGTTGACGAACAATACATCTACGATTCGATCATGGAACCGGGAAAGCACATTGTCGCAGGCTATGGACCGGTTTCGAAGATGAACTCGTTCAAAGGCAAGTTGACTCAAGCAGACGTCAATCAAGTCATCGCGTTCTTGAAGTACCTTGACGATCCAGAATCGGTTTCTGACAAGCCGGAAGGCGAAGTCGAAAAAGAAGAAGACGAGAAACCAACTGAGGCCGAAGCTGAAAATACTTCGACTTAGTTGCAGACATGCTGCGGCTGGAAGCCGCAACCACGAGTTGCAGACATGCTGCGGCTGGAAGCCGCAACCACGACCGACCAACCAACCAATTACGCCAACTTTTAAACGACACAATTTTACCGCTCACTTTTGAAGAGCATGTTCTCACGAACAACAGGTATCAATCATGGCATCCGCAGAAATTAGAAACAAAATCTTCGACACTCCGTCGGTGAATTATCTCAACCACCAAAAAGGCTGGAAGTCTTGGGCTTTCACGCTCGATCACAAGCGCATCGGGATTATGTACCTGATCGGTGTGACCGCAGCATTGTTGCTGGCTGGAGTTTTCGCATTGGTGCTCCGCTCGCACTTGTTCTCCTATCAGGGAGCCATGCTGTCGGACGAAATGTACAACCAAATGTTCACTCTGCACGGGGCGATCATGGTGTTCTCGTTCATTATTCCAAGTGTTCCTGCTGCTCTGGGTAACATTGTGTTGCCAATGATGCTCGGTGCGAAGGATGTTGCCTTCCCGCGGATGAACCTTGCCAGCTTCTACCTGTGGATCATCGGAACCGGTTGTTTGTTTGCAGCCATCCTTTCCGGACGTGGACTCGACACGGGTTGGACGTTCTACACGCCTTACAGTATTGATACATCGTCGGCGGTGATCTTCGCGACCTTTGGGGCGTTCGTCCTCGGTTTCAGTTCGATCTTCACCGGCCTTAACTTCCTGGTCACGATCAACACAATGCGTGCTCCGGGCCAGACATGGTTCAAGCTACCACTGTTTCTGTGGTCACTTTATGCGACTTCGATCATTCAAGTTCTGGCGACCCCAGTACTTGGTATCACGCTGCTGCTGCTGATCGCGGAACGAACGATGCACATCGGTATCTTCGATCCGACTTACGGTGGTGACCCAGTTCTGTTCCAGCACTTCTTCTGGTTCTATTCGCATCCGGCGGTTTACATCATGATTTTGCCTGCGATGGGCATCATCAGTGAGCTGATTTCGGTTTACAGCCAGAAGCGTATTTTCGGATATTCGTTCATTGCGTTCTCCAGTGTCGCGATCGCGCTGCTTGGCTTCTTGGTTTGGGGGCACCACATGTTCACCAGTGGCCAGTCGCCTGTGGTGACGTTGATCTTCAGTGCCATCACGTTCACCGTTGCGATTCCGTCGGCGGTGAAAGTATTCAACTGGTTGGCGACGCTGTACAAGGGATCGATCCTGCTGAACACGCCAATGTGTTACGCATTGAGTTTCATCTTCCTGTTCGGCATCGGTGGTTTGACTGGTTTGTTCCTTGGAACACTTTCGGTTGACATTCACCTTCACGATACTTACTTCGTTGTTGCTCACTTCCACTTCGTGATGGTGGGCGGAACGTTGACGGCGTTCCTTGGTGGCTTGTTCCACTGGTGGCCAAAAATCTTCGGCCGCATGTACAACGACTTGATGGGTCGCGTTGGTTGCTTCTTGGTATTCGCTGGATTCAACCTGACTTTCTTCCCACAGTTCGTCATGGGTTCACGCGGAATGCCACGTCGCTACGCGTCTTACGACCCTGAGTTCCAAATCTTTCACCAGTGGTCAACCGTTGGTGCTTTCGTTTTGGGAATCGGAATCGTCGTCAGCTTCGTCGTTTTGGCTTACGCGGCCTTCCGGGGACCGCGATGTGGTTCGAATCCCTTCCGTGCCGCGTCACTGGAATGGCAAACGAGCTCGCCTCCTGATTTTCACAACTTTATCCACAAGCCAATCATGACGGATCCTTACGATTTTGATTCGCAGGTCTACGATGAGACGCTTGATACTTACATTCCTCGTGAGTTGGCTGATCCTGCCAAGGTTCCACCTCGCAAGACTCCTGCTCACCACTAGTTCGTAGCCGGAGTCGCAAGACTTCGGACGCTTAATCACCTGATACATTTTGCCGACTGCCTCGGAGCCAACCATGGCCGTAGCCGATCCTGACAACATCCTCGAACACGACGATCACCACCACGATCCGTTTATTGCTCACCATTTCGAATCTGCGGAACAGCAGTTCGATTCGGGCAAGCTCGGAATCTGGATTTTCTTGGTGACAGAAGTTCTGTTCTTCAGCGGACTGTTCGTTGCGTACACGCTTTATCGAATCCATCACCCTGAGATTTTCCAGCAAGCACACCACTTTCTGGACAAGAACCTCGGTGCGATGAACACGATCGTTCTTCTGTTCAGTAGTCTAACGATGGCGTTGGGCGTTCATGCTGCTCAAAACGGTGACAACAAGAAGTGTGGAATCTACACATTGATCACCATGGTTTGTGCCGCAATGTTCCTTGGTGTCAAAGCCGTTGAGTACAGTCACAAATGGGATCTGGGTATCTTCGTTCGTAGTACTTTCGACTACGCCGAACATCACCCCGAAGGTATTTCACCCTACCTGATTAAACTCAGCGTCATTCCAGCTCTGTTGTTGGTTGGCTTTATCGGTGCATCTGTATTTTCGAAGATGACCGAAAAGGATTTGCTTGCCAAGTTCTTCGGTGGCATGGCAGTTACCGTCGGAGGCTATTTCCTCGGTGCGTTAGTCGGACTGGGATTCATGGCTTTGACCGCCGGTGGTGATGCTCACGCGAGTCATGAAGTCGCTGCTTCGCCTTTGGTTTTGCAGGCCATGTCGATCGACGAGGACGAGAAGCATGATGAACATTCGCACGAAGAAGGCGACCACGATCACGCCGGCGATGACCATGCTCATGACGATCATTCTCATGACGGTGATCATGGCCATGCCGCTCACGGTGCTGCGAAAGAACCGATGCATCGCGATGTAGGAACTTTCTTCAGTATTTACTACTGCATGACTGGCTTGCATGCGATCCACATCATCGCCGGCATCATCGCTTTGGCTTGGGTGTTCTGGCGTTGTCTGGCACTACACTGGCGACCGGACTACTTTGGGCCCGTCGATTACGTTGGTCTTTACTGGCACTTGGTTGACCTGATTTGGATCTACCTGTTCCCGTTGTTGTATTTGATTGACTAGGTTCGTCGATCGTAGCGGACGTCGTCAAGACTTCCGTGAATCAAACGGCGATCGGAACTTTTGACGAGTTCCGTTACCTTAAACTTAATGATTCACCTTTTTGCTGACTGAAATATCATGGCTGGCTCCAATCACTCTGACCATCCTCCATTCAACCACCCCGCACCGCTGCCGTTGTTGATTGGCGTTTTCCTAGCGTTGGTTTTCCTGACGATCCTGACGCTCGTTACGTCGAACATCGAACTGGCTCAGTTCGCGTTTGCGATCGCCATGCTGATCGCTACCGCCAAGGCAGCGCTTGTATGTGCGTTTTTCATGCACATGTTTTGGGACAAAGGATTCAACATTTTGTTTTTCCTTTCGTCCACGTTGTTTGTTTCCCTGTTTATCGGTGTAACTTTGCTGGACACCGGCGCGTACAAGGAAAGCATTGATGTTTTCCCAAGAGCAGCTGAACCAGCCAAAGCGGCGGCTCCCGAGAGCCCTGCTGAGTAATCCTTTTTTCTGTTGCGAGCCGGAATATGTTGAAGCAATCAATCAACCTGATTCCTGCTCGCCAAAAACTCTATCAGGCAAAGCTTGCCTTCTTTTTGTTTCTCGCCTCGCTAGGAATGTTCTTCCTCGGCAGCCTGATCACTTACCTGGTCATTCGAGACCAAGCCTTTAACCCGATCCCTGATGCGATTCCCAATTCAATCGCGACGATGGGCCCCGAGACATACACACCGCTGCAGCTTCCGATCTCTTTCTGGTTGAGCACCGTGCTGTTGGTCGTCGTCAGCGTAGCACTGCATCGAGCGTGCTATATGGTTCGACGTGAACGACAGGAGGAGTTTCGATTCTTCCTGATCGTAGGTGGCATCTCTGCGACCATTTTTGTCATCGCTCAATCTTTTGGCATGGCTCATTTGTTAGGTGAACACTTCAGCAAAGCTGATGGTTCGATGAAGGTCTACGGCATGAGTTTCACGCTGTCGTTGATTCATGCACTGCATGTATTGGGCGGCTTGGTGTTCCTTGGCGTCGTGATCAACAACGCCTATCAAGAACAGTACGACCATGAGCGACATTGGACCGTTGATAACTGCGCCAGCTATTGGCACTTTTTGGACGTTGTGTGGGCGGTGATGCTGATCACATTCGCTATCACTCGATAAATCGAGCTCTCAAAACCCCGTAGTTGGTCTCAATTTGAGCGGAAAAGCGTTCTTTCCCTGCATAAGAACGCCAAAAAACCTTCGACTAACGACACTCTGGCAATCGGGCACGGCAATTGCGTCCTTCAGGACGTACGTGAGTGTCCCTTTAGATCGGGGCCTCATCGCTTTCAAATGTGACATTCCATTTCTTAAAATGAGTTACCGCCAATGGCTTTTGCTAAGTACTTAACTGAATTTATCGGTACGTTTTTTCTTGTGTTCGTCATCTGCCTGATGACCACCCAGGGTACCGAATTCACAGGAATTGTGGCTCCGATAGCAATCGGATGCACGCTGATGATCATGGTTTACATGGGCGGCCACATTTCTGGTGGGCACTTCAATCCTGCCGTTACCCTAGCCTGCTTCCTACGTGGTGCCTGTAGCTGGGTCGATGTTGTTCCGTATTGGATTTCCCAAGTCGCTGGCGCGTGTGTTGCGGCCTTCTTGGCGAGTATCGTTCTGCCCGTAATCGGTGAAGATGCGATGAGCGTCTACGCCAATGTGGCTCCTGCTGCACCACACTCAATGCAAACGATCGGACCTTGGGTTATCGAGATCCTGTTCACGTTCGCGCTCGCGTTGGTCGTTCTGAACACGGCAACTTCATCTGGAACCAAGGGCAACTCATTCTACGGATTGGCCATTGGATTCACCGTGGTTGTTGCTGCTTTCGCTGGCGGTGGCATTTCTGGTGGTGCCTACAATCCAGCGGTTGGCGTTGGTCCAAACATCATTCGCGGCACCGTTGGTGGCGATCCGGCAGCACTTGCCAATATCGTCCTGTACATCGCCGGTCCAATGGCCGGAGGTGCTCTCGCCGCGGTTGTCTTCAAGATGCAAGAAGCTTGGGTTGATCACGCTGCAAAGCTTGAAGCCAATTAATCACTTCGAAGTTGAAACTTGGCAGGCTACTGTTCGCTAACATAGCCTGCCAAAGTTTCTGCCATCATTCGATTACCAAGATCGTTTGGATGAAGTCCATCGTCGCTTAGTCTTTGAATTGGCGGAACCAAACTTCCGGGTGGAATCATGGGACCCCAAAACACCAGTCGACGAATCATCGTATCCGGAACAAGATCCAAGTCATATTCTCTTGCGAGCTGACGCTCAAAACCGAACCACGGATCGTTGATGAATCCGCGTGGAACTTCAACCAGAACGACCTTCGCACCACTGCTTCGAAAAGCTTCGATCATCTGCCGCAAGTTTTCCGCAGTTGCGGACCGAGACTCGCCATTCTTGAAGTCGTGACCACCCAGTTCAATGATGACTGTCTGAGGTTTGAGTGCCACAATCTCCGGCAACAGTTTCAAACCATCGGCCGTCGTGTAACCGTTGAATCCAAAGTCAGCAATTGGTTGGCTGATTCGTTTCTCAAGCTCTTGAGGATAGCCAAAATCCGTCAGGCTATCTCCGAGACATACAACTGGACCCGTTGGATTGGCTGTCGTTTGCACCCCGAATGTGCCGACGTGATGTTGCACAAGCCACAATGCCCAAGATAGCCACAAAGCAGATACGGGTAGTTTCCAAGTTTTCGCCTGTGAGGCTGTTGCCGCAACAATCAGTACAACGACGAAGAAGATTGCTATCGACCAAGTTGGTTCGGGCCACTTGATCATCAACCAAATCGGAATCGTCAGTAGCTCAAATCGAATCGAGTTACGCGAGGCCAGCCGGAACGAACACCATACCAACCACAAGCCGGCGAACTCTGGAATACGATTCGGAAAGACCAGCAGTGCAGCGACGGCGATGGTGGAAATGGCAATCAGCCTCAAATATTTCATGCCTGATTATAGGCATTCGCCTACTCGAAACTAACTGCCTTCTGCTTCAATACTTCTTTGTACTTCTTGGTTTTCCTGAACGAACTAAGCTTCTTCATAATTCGTTCTCGATCGACAGTTTCGTTGATCCTTGCGAGATAGGCACAAATAAACGCGTCGTCATCGCCAAGCCGATCCGCAGAAAAACTGACTCCACCGCGGTTCGGACAACCAGGCCAACGAGCGTACCAGCGGCAGTACGTGTTGGTTTTGGAATCATCGAGAAAAGCCCAAACTCCGACGACCCCGGACGCGTTCCGTTTCGTCATGCGATTCTTTCGTGCCGCAGGTGGAGGCAACTTCTTTTTCATCATGACCACCCATTTGTCGGCGGCGGCCTGAGCTGCCTTCCACGTCTTGTACTCTTTGAGCGTGAAGTTCTCCTGGTACTTTTCTCCATTGCGAGAGATCCTCGCCATCACGCATCGTGAACTTTTATTCCTGGTCGTATTCGGCATCTGGAAGTCGATCTACTGTTGTGCATCATGTTGAATTGAACTTCCGATACTAGTTTGCGTTTTTCGTGCTCATAGTGAAAAATGAAGATTCTGCGTGGCATCCAATAATTCCAATTCGTGCTCTTCACAATTTGCCTCCCCATGTCGCTTTTTGAAAAATCAGAACGAGCCCACATCGATGCCGCCAAGCCGTTGGCGGCGAGAATGCGGCCTCAAACGTTGGAGGAATTTGCCGGCCAACAACACTTTCTTGGACCGGGAAAGCTACTGCGGAAACTGGTCGAAGCCGACCGCATCGGATCGGTTCTATTTTTTGGCCCCCCCGGAACGGGGAAGACGACGCTGGCTCGAATCTTGGCCAAAGCGACCAAGCGAAATTTCGCTCAATTGTCAGCGATTTTGCACGGCGTCAAAGACCTTCGTGAAGTCTTGGCTAAGGCTCGTGACGATTTGGCGACAGGGCAGGGTGGAACGCTCCTGTTCATCGACGAAATCCATCGGTTCAACAAATCGCAACAAGACGCGATGTTGGCCGATGTCGAAGACGGAGTTGTCACACTGATCGGAGCCACGACTTCGAATCCATTTTTTGCCGTCAACGGTGCTCTGGTCAGCCGCAGTCAGGTCTTTCAATTTGAACCACTGTCGCCGGAAGACATCGAATCCCTGCTGCTGCGAGCACTGGCCGACAAAGAACAGGGTCTCGGCGGGAAGAATATTTCTCTCCATGAAGAAGCGATGACTTTCCTCTGCAACGTCTGCGATGGCGATGCTCGAAAAGCATTGTCGGTTTTGGAGACGGCCGTCATTTCATCAGAATCAAACCAGCTCACAAAAGAGCATATTGTCGACGCGATGGGAACGCGGGCCGTGCAGTACGATCCGACGGGCGACGAGCACTACGACTGTGCCAGTGCGCTGATAAAGAGCATCCGCGGCAGCGATCCCGACGCAGGGCTCTACTGGTTGGCTCGGATGTTGGAAGGCGGCGAAGACATTCGCTTCATTTGCAGGCGTTTGATCATTCTGGCCAGCGAAGACATCGGCAACGCAGACCCACAAGCTTTGACTCTGGCCGTCGCCTGTTCCCAAGCCTGCGAACAAATTGGCCTGCCTGAATGCCAATTAACGTTGTCGCAAACCGTGACCTACATGGCCTGTGCTCCGAAATCGAATTCGGCGACGTCGGCGATTAGTTTGGCTCGCAAAGACGTTAAAGAAAATCGAATTCTTCCGGTGCCACGTCATCTTCGCGACAGCCACTTCAGTTCCGCGGAAGAGCTTGGCCACGGAGTCGGCTATCAATACTCTCACAACGAAGAAGACGGCGTTTCGGCTCAGGATTATTTGGGCGTCGATCGAGAGTATTATCAACCGGTCGATCGCGGCTTCGAGGAAAAGATTGCGAAGCGGTTGAAACAGATTCGCGAAAAGCTTCAAAGTGCAAAGAGTGCAATCGAACGAGAGTAGATGACGGCATGTTTTCCACTTGCTAGTCAACAACTTCGTATCGGTAGTTCTCGCGGTTTAGGCGTACTTTCAACGTCAAAACTTTGTCTTTGAATTCGTCGTACGATCGACATCCACGACCAAATTCGTTGTACTCATATCCAACCTCATTGATAATGCCTCGAAGCAACCAAGTGCCGTCGATGTCATTGGTATTTTCAAGGACTGTTTGGAAGACAGGAATTGGGTCGTCGGCAATTGCGATTGGTTCATCGCGAAAACGAGCATTCTTCAGCATTGCATCAAAGATGTTTAGGTTTTCGTTAGGAGGGCCCAATTCACTTCCCTCAAAAAACTCCGTTTGCACTAAAACGCCATCGACAACACTCATACTCTCGAGCGTAGGAATCTTTTGGTTTACTGGGTCAAGCAGAAGATGTGCAACCGTCTCAAGGTTATCTCGATGACTCGCCAATTGGGCATACGCCTCAAGTGCGGCCACGGCGTCGGAATGATTCATTCCGATTAAATGATTTACAGCCCGGGCAAGGGATGCGGGCTGAAGATTTAGCGGCGGCAAGAATGAGTTGTCGGGAACGTTTTCGAGAATTTGAATCGCAGTCGCAATTTGTTTTTGACGCTCGATCCGGTCCACCCAAAGCGATACAGCCACGGCTGACGCAAGCAGCAGGAGCAAGAGGAGTTTCAGGCTGAATTGAAGCTTCATGATTAAGTACAACTCGAATTAATGGCGAACAATTTGACCGCATAACCATTGGAAAATGTGAGCCTTTACGGATTGTACCAAATACGTCACTGGCAAAATCGTCAGGTTTTGGTGTGCTCAACTCTCTGGGCAAACAAATGCCGATCTGATCCGAAGTATTTCTCTACTTCGGCCTGATCATGAACAAATTCTGGACAACCATTTTTCTGGCGATCATCGTTGTCGGCGGCACTTGGATTTTGATCAACCAGGATCGAATCAAAGAGGCTGGCGGGCTGAGTGAGTTCGTAAAACAGAAACTTCCTGCAAACAACTTTAGTTCAGACGGCTATGTTCAAAAT
Source organism: uncultured Pirellulaceae bacterium (assembly GCA_938010615.1). Classification (GTDB taxonomy): domain Bacteria; phylum Planctomycetota; class Planctomycetia; order Pirellulales; family Pirellulaceae; genus Mariniblastus. Next base: position 21,288 of record CALLUY010000007.1, read on the forward strand.
GGAACTCAAAACGTCCCTTTTCAACAAGCCAGCCGCCCACGAACTCTCGATAGCCCGAGCAGTGCAATTGGTGGCTCAATTCTGCCAAGCGCTTCCGTTGGAAATCGCATTCGAATTGCCTCATTCAAACTCGCCGGCTCGACTCCGCAATCCAATCCGGCACTTTCGACCGGAGTCATTGCTGACATTTGTCGGCGACATGACCTGATCGCGTTTCAGGAAGTCGACGGACATCGACCGGGCTGGCTGGACGAGCTGACGGCCGAAATAGCCCGCCAATCCAATGGGCAGTCCGTTTACAAACACGCCAGCGATCACGTTCGCGTGGCTCGCAATGAACCTCAGTATGCGTTCCTCTACAACGCTGCAACGCTGGATCTGGAGTTAGGTCATACCTACACGGTCGCCGATCCGGACAACGTGTTGATTCGCGAACCGCTTGTCGGCTGGTTTCGTACGCGAACGGTTCATCCAACCGAAGCGTTCACGTTCACGGTCGCGAACATTCAACTCGATCGCAAACACCCCGGCAACGAGATCGCTTACCTTGGAAATCTTTACGATGCGATTCGACGTGATGGCCGCGGGGAAGACGACGTGATCTTTGTTGGCGATTTCAAATCGGGCGATCGAGCCCTGAAAACAGCTCAGCAGAGATACGGGATGACTTGGGTTGTTTCAGATCAGGCGACCAACACGATGAACGATGCCCAGTACGACAATCTGGTCTTCAATCAAATGGCGACGCTCGAGTTCACGGGCAACGGCGGCGTGATCGATTTCCTGAAGGTCTACAATCTCGGATTCCGCGACGCGATGGCCATCTCCGAGCACATGCCTGTTTGGGCGGAATTTTCGGCGAGTGAGAAAGCTCGCTAAATCTGGTGGCATAAGCCTCTGGCTTGTGATCTGCATGTCCATCTGGTGGCATAAGCCTCTGGCTTGTGATCTGCATGTCCACAGGCCAGAGGCCTATGCCACCTAAAATTTCTGCTGCAACATGCCAATAACCATGCGATAATACCTACGTGAACATTTATTGCATCCATTGCGGCGAGTCGTTTTCAATCACAGCTGACCAGCTGGGGAAGCGGGGGAAGTGTCCGCATTGCAAGGGCACCGTGATGCTGCCCAAATCACGTTTGCAATACGGCGCCAAAGAGCGTCGGCTTGATCCACCAAGTCGCGTGATGGAAACGTCGCTCTCGCTGTTCAGCGCATTGTTGATTCACCTCCTGGCATTGATCCCGCTTGCGCTAATTCCATGGGGAGACTTTTCGACCGGAGACTTAGGCGAAGGTGATCAGATTCTGATTGGTCAACTTTCGCGCGAACAACTAGTGCAAACTCCTACCGAGAAACTGGAGAACGTCGAGATTGAAAATCCGATCGACGACAGTCGCACTGATTCGCTTGAAAGTGGTCTGTTCTCACCGTTATCCGAAAGCCCGCTCGCAATGGAGGAGTTCGACATTTCGATTGGAGCTCCGTCGAGCGGCGGATCATTGTCCTTCAACATTGAGTCGCTCAATCAGGAGTCGGTTCTGGCCGGAGGTCGGGAAGACTTTGGCAAAATGGTTTCTCGACTCAAGAATGAAGGCCTCGACATTTGCATCGTGTTTGACTCAACCGGCAGCATGCAAAAAGAAATCGATCAGGTTAAAAATCGCATCGAACGTATTGGCAACACACTTTTCAAGCTGATTCCCAGAACGCGTATCAGTGTTTGTACTTACCGAGACAACGGCGACGAATTTGTCGTCAAAGGCCAAGAGCTCACCGACAAGCTTGGCAAAGTTGTCACGTTTCTGTCCGGTATTTCGGCGGGCGGCGGTGGAGACGAACCAGAGGCTGTTGATGCAGGTCTTGAATGGGCGATCTCGCGAAATTCGTGGCGTCGCTCGGCACGCAAAGTCGTGTTGGTGTTTGGGGACGCGCCACCACACGCATTGAAAGTGATCGATTGCCAAAAATTGGCGTCAGACTTTCGGCATCAGCAACGAGGCATTGTCAGTACCGTGACTTGCCGCCAGGAAAAGGCGATGGACTCGTTTAAAAGAATCGCTCAAGTCGGCGGAGGTGAGTCATTTCTTTCTCGCGATGAAAGACAAATCATGACTCAGTTGATGATTCTGGTGTTTGGTTCGAAGCATCGACGCAAAGTCATCGAAGCGTTCGACTTGCTGGAAAACTAAACTCCGTCCACTCGCTCTTCAATCTTTTTCAAATGGTGAACCAAGTGATCGAAGTAGTCAGTCGCTAACCACTCCAGCGTACAAGGATCGTTATCGCCGATCGTGCACTGCGTCGCTAAATGTTCCTCAGGAATCCGCCGAATCACTCGGGCCAATTGCAGGTTGTAGTGAAACCAAAGCTCAATCAACGACTCCCAATCGGCAGAGGCGTAGGCATTTTTAATCGCCCAAGAGTTTTGATCATATTTTGGAGACACCAACGAATCCGATTCCTGAGCCCGAATAAATCTCTGATGATTATTGCTTGCGGAATCAACCAAATGTCCCACCACTTCGACGATCGTCCAGCGATCTGGCGATGGTTTATGACGCACAATGCTCTCGCCAAGCCCCAACAGCCAATCCCGAGAACGGGTCACTTGATCAACCAGCTGATCGGCAGTTTTGGATAGGGTCATAATTCAGATTCCTTATGGGAGTATCATCTTGCAGAGAATGGGTAAAAGGGGGTATTTGATTCCCACATAAATTAGACGGTTCGAATCCTTTGGAGCTCAACTATATTGTCCGGTTGATTCATTTTACCGGCAATTCCTGCCGATCTTACGACTATTGCCTGGCGAATTTCCGCCGTAACTCGTCCACTGATTTGACCACCAAATATGTCCAGTTCCTACCAGCTGACTCACCTTAAGCAACTCGAAGCCGAGAGCATTCACATCATCCGAGAGGTTGCCGCCGAATTCAACAATCCGGTCATGCTGTACTCAATCGGAAAAGATTCGTCCGTCATGGTTCACTTGGCGATGAAAGCTTTCTATCCGGCCAAGCCTCCGTTTCCGTTGATGCATATCGACACGACGTGGAAGTTCCAAGACATGTACAAGTTTCGTGACGACTACACGAAAAATGATCTTGGGCTGGAAGTCATCAGCTACGTCAACGAAGAGGGCAGGGCACTGAACCTCGATCCGTTCGATCCGGCTCACACGGACACGATGAAGACCGAAGGGCTGAAGCAAGCTTTGAACAAATACAAGTTCGACGCTGCGTTTGGTGGCGGACGTCGCGACGAAGAAAAGTCTCGCGCCAAAGAACGCGTGTTCTCTTTCCGTAACGAGCATCATGGTTGGACGCCGAAGTTTCAACGGCCTGAACTTTGGAACTTGTACAACTCGAAGATCAAACCGGGCGAGAGCATTCGCGCGTTTCCGATTTCGAACTGGACGGAGCTCGACGTGTGGCAGTACATCCACCTTGAGAAAATTCCGATCGTTCCGCTTTACTCGTCGGCGATGCGACCTTGCATTGAGCGTAACGGCGTTTTGATCATGGTCGACGACGATCGGTTGAAGTTAAAGGAAGGCGAAGTGCCTGTAGAGAAGATGGTTCGATTCCGTACGCTCGGTTGCTATCCGCTGACCGGCGCTGTGGAATCTGACGCAGTCACGCTTCCGGATATCATTCAGGAAATGCTGCTGACGACCACCTCTGAGCGCGATGGTCGCATCATCGACAAAGACGACGATGGTGGCGGATCAATGCAGAAGAAAAAAGAAGAAGGCTACTTCTAGTCGCCGACTCTTATCAACGTTTCTTTCTGAACTGAACACAACTCCTTGAACACTTCAATGCCATGGCCAACGTATCTGACTTAATCGAAAAAGACATCAACGAATATCTCGCTCAACACGAGCGAAAAGAGATATTGCGCTTTCTCACGTGCGGTAGCGTTGACGACGGAAAGAGTACGCTCATCGGGCGATTGCTCTACGATTCGAAGATGGTCTACGAAGATCAGCTGGACAAAATTAAAAACACGTCAAAGCTTTCCAGCGGTGCAAAAGAAGATGGTTTCGATCCGGCGATTCTTGCTGAATTGATGGACGGCCTTGAAGAAGAACGTGAACAAGGCATCACAATCGATGTTGCGTACCGATTTTTCTCGACCGCGAAACGCAAGTTCATCATCGCCGACACGCCTGGCCACATTCAGTACACGCGAAACATGGCGACGGGCGCTTCGACGGCTGACTTGGCGATCATTCTAATCGATGCTCGTGACGATCACGGCGTGATGGAGCAAACCAAACGACACAGTTTCATTGCTTCGCTACTGGGCATCAAGCACGTTCTGGTTGCCGTCAACAAGATGGACCTAGTGGAGTATCGCGAGGATCGCTTTGAAGAAATCAAACGCGATTACCTCAGCTTTTCGACGCGTCTGGACATTCCTGACTTGCACTTCATTCCGATCTCGGCCTTGCTGGGAGACAACATCGTTGACCGTGGCGAAAATATGCCTTGGTACAACGGTTCGACGTTGATGGATTTCCTGGAAACCGTGAACATCAGCTCCGACAGAAACTTCACTGATTTCCGCATGCCGGTTCAAATGGTGATTCGCCCGGACATTAACTTCCGCGGATTCGCGGGAACGATCGCTTCGGGAATCGTTCGCGTTGGCGACGAGATCATGACATTGCCTTCACGTAAGAAGAGCAAAATCAAAGAAATCGTGACGCAGGACGGCAATCTCGAAGAAGCCTTCGTGCCGCAATCGGTGACGCTGACGATGGAAGACGAAATTGAGATCAGCCGCGGTGACATGATCGTCAAGCCGAAAAACCTTCCCAAGACCGAACAAAAGTTCGACGCGATGATGGTTTGGATGACCGACGAAGCGATGGTTCCTGGCAAGCAATATCTCTTCAAGCAGACAACAAAAACCGTACCCGGCGTGATCAAAACGCTGCAGTACGAAGTTGATGTCAACACCATGCACAGTCGACCAGCACCATCTTTGGCGTTGAATCAAATTGGACGTGTTAACATCGAACTGAGCCAGCCAATTGCCTTCGATCGCTATCGCAGCAACAAATCGACAGGTGCTTTCATCGTCATCGACCGGATCACAAACAGCACCGTTGCCGCGGGAATGATTCTGGATAAACGAACCAGCGAAAACACGGGCGCTTGGTGGGACGAGACTCCGTCCAGCGAAACGCTGACGCGTGAGATCAGTAAAGTGACTGCCGATGAAAGAACTGCTCGCTATGGTCAGCAGGCTTGCACGATTCTGTTCACGGGTCTTCCCGGTGCCGGTAAGTCAACAACTGCCTATGGTGTTGAGCGAAGTTTGTTCGATCTTGGAAGAAGTGCATCGGTTCTGGACGGCCAAAACGTTCGTATGGGACTCAATCGTGACTTGAACTTCTCCACCGATGGTCGCAGCGAAAACATGCGTCGTGTTGCGGAAGTCAGTCGCTTGATGAATCGAGCCGGATTGATCAGCTTGATCTCATTGGTATCGCCACGTGAAATCGACCGTCAGCGAGCCGCGGAAGTTGTCGGAACGGAGAACTTTATCGTGATTCACCTTTCGGCTTCGCCAGAGCTATGCGAATCACGCAACGAATCGGCGAAGAAACGCGGTCCCGATGAAGTGCAGGAATCGAAGTTTGTGTACGAATCGCCAACCGATGCTGATCTGGTTCTCGACACGGAAAACATGTCGGCTCCTGATTGCATCGCAAAAGTAATCGAGTTTCTCGAAGCCCGCGAAGTTATCTAGTGACTGGCCATCTCCCTCCCTCTGGGCCCTCTGGGAGGGGCGGAGCCTAAGCGACGGGGAGGGTGATGCTTCTCGCGAATCTTTCCGGCTTGCAGCAGGAATCTGGTATCATCTTGGTCTCAAGAACCCGCTTCTATGTAGCCCAATGTTGATCGCCGAGTACCCTCCTTTTCGCCCTGAGTCCTGGCTTTCCAATTGCCACGTTCAGACCATTCTGCCGTTCTTTAAACGGGGCAAACAGAATACCTACGCAGCGACCAAACACGTGGTGAATCTTCGCGATGGTGATCGGCTCGTAGTTCATGATGATCAGCCGGAGAACTGGATTACCGGCGACCGAATTGCGATTTTGTTGCACGGACTGGTCGGCTGCCACAGTTCCCCTTACGTCGTTCGGTGTGCTGACAAATTGCAGCGAAGCGGCATTCGAACATTTCGTGTTGATATGCGAGGGTTCGGTGACAGCACGCTCATTTCGCGCTCGCACTTACATGGCGGCTGCAGTCCTGACCTGGATGACGTCATCGATTGCGTGCACCGACACAGCCCACTGTCGAGGATCAGCGTTATCGGATTTTCCATCGGCGCGAACGTTACTTTAAAGGCAGCTGGCGACTGGGGAAGTAATCCACCGCCTTGCGTTGACTCGCTTTACGCCGTTTCGCCGCCGGTAGACCTTGAGCACACTTCGTGGAATCTCAGGCAGTTTGGCAATCGTATCTACGAGCTCTATTTCATGCGTCGCCTCAGAAGCCAACTGGCGTTGCGAAGACGCAAGGTGGAAGGCCTAGAGGACAACGGGCTCAATCCGCTGCCCCAACGACTATTGGACTTCGATGATCAGTTCGTAGCTCCAGTGCTTGGATATTCGGGAGCAAAGGAATACTACGCAACGTGCTCTTCTGGTCCGCTGCTAAAAGACATTGCGGTCCCAACCATTATCTTGACCAGCGAAGACGATCCAATCGTGCCATTCGAGATCTATCAGAATTTTGAATTCTCGAACTACATCAACCTTGTTTCAACGAAACGAGGTGGGCACCTTGGCTTTCTGGGCAAGTCACTTCGTGATCGCGACAGTCATTGGATGGATTGGCGAATAACCGATTCGATTACCGGATTGGAAGAACAGCCCCGCTAGTGCGCTGGTACGGATTTGGTTTGCCGAGGGCGACGCTTGGTTTGCTGTGGCCACGAAAAATCACATAGGGCACAAAAACATCGTGCGGACAGTTGTTCGTCAAACCTGAAGCTTTGATGCGACACACGTTCGCTCTCTTTGTTTTGTGTTTCGTGTGCGTTTTTGTGGCCCAAATTCAGTTTGCCGAAATCACAACCCGAAGCGTGAGCGAGGTGCGGCTGGTTCCTCGCTTACGCGTCGGGTTATGTTTTTCAATACCCTAGCGAACAACTCCCCAACAGGCGGAGTTTACGAGCCTTGGCGCCACCTGCTTTAGTGCCAGCAGAAATCGAAATTGACCGTGGTCGACGAATTCTCTAACCTCGGCTGTAGTCTGGTAACTGGAGCATCCGAGTATCCTCATGGCAACCATCGAAGAACCACACATCTCTGACGCGGAATGGCGCGTGATGCATGAGATCTGGCTGGCCGAGCCAGTGACGTCGAGCCGCATTTACGATCGTTTAAGTGAAAAAACGGACTGGTCAGCAGGCACGATCAAGACACTTCTTCATCGCCTAGTACAAAAAGGCATTTTGGAATTTCAACGGAAAGGCAACCGCTACCTGTACCGCTCACGCTTCACCGAAGCCGAATGCGTCGAACAAGTTAGCGACCAACTTTTGCACACCGTCTTCCAAGGTCAGCCAATGCCGATGTTGGAATATCTGGTTCAGACAGCCCGACTTAGTGGAACCGAAATTCAGAACCTGTGCGACATGTTGGTTGAAATCCGCAAGGATCTACCGCAAGAGTAGCGGAACTCGTCAAGAGTTCCGTACTGCTGGTGATTCTCGGAAGTCTTGATGACTTCCGCTACGTTAAACGTCCGCGACCGTTGTCTGCTCCTGCACTCCCAAGCCATCGATTCCTACTCGCATCGTTTCACCGGGTACGAGATACCGTGGCGGATCCATACCAAGCCCGACGCCCGGAGGCGTTCCGGTTGAAATCACATCTCCGGGATGCAGAGACATAAATTGGCTCAGATAGCTGACCAAATGAGCGACTCCGAAGACCATCGTCTTCGTTGAGCCGTTCTGTACTTTTTCGCCGTTGAGCTCCAGCCACATTCTCAAGTCTTGAGGATCGGCAACTTCGTCACGCGTCACCAGCCACGGACCGATCGGCGCGAACGTGTCACAGCTTTTGCCTTTGACCCATTGACCGCTGCGTTCAACCTGGAATTCTCGCTCAGACAAATCATTGACCACGCAGTAGCCAGCAACGTAGTCCATCGCCTCGGACTCCGAAACGTATTTCGCGTGCTTGCCAATCACGACGCCTAGTTCGACTTCCCAGTCAGACTTTTTTGAATTGCGAGGAATCACAACGTTGTCGTTGGGACCGGAGATCGCGCTGGTGGCTTTCATGAACAGCACCGGTTCCTTGGGAACTTCCATACCGGATTCCGCCGCGTGATCGCTGTAATTAAGTCCAATGCACATGAACTTTCCAACACCAGCCACGCAAGGACCGATCCGCGTCGACGCATCGACTTCTGGTAGCGTCGTCGGGTCGATTGATCTGAGCTTTTCGAAGCTGGCGTCAGACAGGGCATCGCCCCCAAGGTCATCGATCACGCCGTCGAGCGATCGAATTTTTCCGTCAGCGTCGAGCATGCCTGGCTTTTCGGAGCCTAGTGATCCGTATCGTAGAAGTTTCATTTTGTCTTTTATTCTGAGAGGTATCTTTCAACAAATCCTAACCCGAAGCGCAACGGCTTGTTGAAGTATTGTCGATTGCTTGGTTTTTGGTTGCTATCCCCCCTTTCCCCCGTCCGGTTCGTGCGCAGCACGAAACAGACGGGGGACCAGAGGCAGTGAGTTAAAAGGTTGGACGGACAAAACAGGGCTACGATGCCGGGCAAGCCGGTGGTGGGTCGACTCCGCTGGCGATCAGACTCAGCAGACGATGCAGGTTAAACGAACTGGTCAACCAAAGCCACTCGTTGCGGACTCCAGCCAAAC
>CALLUY010000008.1 GCA_938010615.1 uncultured Pirellulaceae bacterium
CCGTAGTGACGGCTACCAGCCGTCGCATTCCGCAATCCGCATTCCCAATTCCGCACTGAGTTATGGCCAACGCCAGAGCATTAGATAAACGACGCAAGTCCATTCGCAATATCAAGAAGATTACGCGAACGATGGAATTGATCGCGACTGCGCGTTTCAAGAAAGCGATGGATCGTGCGACCGCTGCCAGCGATTACACAAAGCGTATTACTGCCGTCGTTTCCGATTTGGCTCGTGCGGGTCTTGAAGTTTCACATCCTCTTTTGGAAGCTCCCGACAAAACCGAAAACGCAACGCTCTTGGTGTTGACCGGTAATCGCGGACTCTGTGGTGGCTACAACGGGAATGCACTTCGCCTTGGGCTCAAAACTCGCGAAGCGATGATGAGTGAAGTTCCCAACTTCAAACTGGAAGTCAGCGGCAAGCGAGGAATCAACGGATTCAAATTTCGCGACGTCGAAGCGGACGAAAGTTTCACTCAGTTCGATGACCAACCGCTTTACGCGGAAGTCGAAACGATCGCGAATCGGTACCTTCAGGAATATGCTGCGGGCAAACTGCATCGCCTGGACGTGACGTACACGAAATTCCACACGGTCGCTCGTCAGGAAATCGTCAACGAAACATTGTTGCCACTTGGCAAAATCGAAGGAGCCGACACACCGGTCGATCCTGATGTTGCTTCCGGCAAAACGGCACTCTACGAATTCGTTCCGTCCGCGGAAAGTATTCTTGAAGAAGTCGTTCCATCGAGTTTCCGAATCAAGTTGTTCAAGTGTTTCCTTGACGCTGCGGTTAGCGAGCAAGTTGCTCGAATGATCGCGATGAAGAGTGCGACAGAAGCCGCGAACGACATGATCAAAGACCTTTCACGAACATACAACCGTGCTCGTCAGTCTCAGATTACTGGCGAGATCATGGAAGTCATCGGCGGTGTCGAGGCACTCGAAGGGTAATGGAATACGAGGTCGGAGGTCGGAATGGGAATCTGGTTACTCATTCCCATTCCGAATTCCGACCTCCCACTAAAGATTTGAAACAACAGTTAACAATTCAACTGAATCCTGAAGCAGAAGAAACTTAGTCCTATGGCAAACATCGGTAAAATCACACAGGTGATCGGCTCGACCTTTGACGCGGAATTCGATGCGGCGAACATGCCCCCGATTTACAACGCGGTAACTGCGGACATTGATGCCGGCGGTCAGCAGCGAAAACTCTACGGTGAAATCTCAAAGCACCTTGGCGGCGGACGCGTTCGCTGCGTTGCCTTGGGTTCAACGGAAGGCCTTCGCCGTGGAGCGGACTGCGTTGATACAGGTGCTCCTGTTTCAGTTCCCGTTGGTGACGAAACTCTGGGTCGCGTTTTCAACATGCTCGGAGAGCCTGTTGATGGTCGTGGTGAAGTCAAAACAAAAGAGACGCGGTCGATTCACCGTCAGGCTCCTCCTGTCGCTGAACTGTCAACCAACACAGAGCTGTTCGAAACAGGTATCAAGGTTGTTGACCTGCTAACCCCGTTCGTTCGTGGTGGTAAAGCCGGACTGTTCGGTGGTGCTGGTCTGGGTAAGACCGTGATTCTTACTGAGCTGATTGCTCGTATCGCATCGCAGCACGGTGGTTACTCAGTATTCGCTGGTGTTGGAGAGCGTACTCGTGAAGGTACTGACCTTTGGCTCGAGATGCAGGAAACAGAAATCGGTTCGACTGGCCGCAAGGTTATTGAGCAAACTGCGATGGTCTTCGGTCAGATGAACGAGCCACCTGGTGCCCGTCTTCGTGTTGCTCTTTCGGCACTCACAATGGCGGAACACTTCCGCGATTCAACCGGTGCTGACACGCTGTTGTTCGTTGATAACATTTTCCGATTCTCCCAAGCGGGTTCGGAAGTATCGGCTCTTCTCGGCCGGATGCCTTCTGCGGTAGGTTACCAGCCAACGCTGGCGACAGAGATGGGTGCTCTTCAGGAGCGTATTGCTTCGACGAACAAGGGTGCGATTACGTCAGTACAAGCCGTCTACGTTCCTGCGGACGACCCGACGGATCCGGCTCCTGCGACTGCTTTCGGTCAGCTGGATGCTTTCCTTTACCTTGAGCGTTCGATTTCGGAGAAAGGTATTTATCCTGCGGTAGATCCACTTGCTTCTTCGTCTCGTATCCTTGACCCAGCATACGTTGGTGATCGTCACTACGCGGTTGCCCGTAAGGTTCAGACAACGCTTCAGCGATATCGTGAGCTTCAGGATATCATCGCGATTCTCGGTGTTGACGAGCTGAGCGAAGAGGATAAGACCGTCGTTCATCGTGCTCGTCGTATCGAGCGTTTCCTTTCGCAGCCGTTCTACGTTGCGGAAGTCTTCACCGGCAAGAAAGGTGAATTCACTTCACTGGAAGACACGATTCGCAGCTTCGAAGAGCTTTGCGACGGTAAGTGGGATCACCTTCCGGAAGACGCCTTCATGTACGTTGGAGCGATTGAGCAAGCCGAAGAGCAAGCCAAAGCGATGGCGGAAAAGGCGTAAGAAGGTGAAAGAGAACAGTTAACAGGGTACAGGTTCCTGCTAGTTGAGCTCTTGAAGACTGAAAACTGTGTCCTGTAAACTTTTGACTTGGTCCTATGTCCAAATTACAAATCGTCATCGTGACGCCAGAAACCACCACACTCGATCAGGAAGCTGATTTTGTCGTGCTGCCGTTGTTTGATGGAGAGTCTGGCGTTTCTGCGAATCACGCTCCAATGATCGGGCGTCTTGGGCCGGGCGAGTTACGCGTCAAAGATGGTAAGGGCACTCAGAGTTTCTACGTTGACGGTGGCTTTGTTCAGATCGAGGACAACGTCGTTTCCGTTTTGACTGGCGCTAGTACGCCTTCAAAAGAGATCGACGTTGCCGAAGCCAAAAAAGCCCTCGATGCAGCCAATGAGCTTCCATCAGAGAACGCTGCATTAGCGGACGCCAAACGCAAAGCTGTCTCTCAGGCCCAAGCGAAAATTCGCGTCGCGGAAAAAGCTTAGAGCAGAGTTCAAAACTCTGTAGGTAGCGGGACTCGTCAAGGCAATTTGTTTTACGCCGAATGGTTCTCATCGAACCGACGGAACCGACGCTCGAATTCTCAACAGTCTAAGCTCAAGTTTTGATGTTGCGCTTTTCTGGTAGGCCGGACCAAGAAAACAGGAATTGCAGAGCATCGGACGTTACCAAGAAGTTGGCCAGCGTTCACAGATTTCAAACCGGAGTGCCGTGTTTTCGCAGTTCCGGAAATGCGAACGTCTTTGATCCGGCCGACAGCGGAACATCAAAAAGCGCAAGCTTGTCGACTCCGTTTGGCGGAGCAACGAGCTATACGATTGAGCTTCGGTTACAATAATGAGCCGTGCGAACACGTATTCGTGAGGCTCCGACTCCTCAATAATGGTCAAACGCTTGTCTGAAAACCCATACGCAACACCCGTTACCGGAACCGATCAGAACCATTCCTATCCGGCTCAGAATGGCGGGGATTGGCGATATATCCCGCTCAAAGTCCTCACGATTCTCGCGACGATTGGACTCGTGACGACGGTGATCGTCGACCTGCTTGTCGTTGGTATCGATACGGCTGGGGGCATGATGTTCGATACGTTCAACGATTTCGAAGCGGCACCCTCTTCAGGAACTGAAAGTGTTCTTCTAATTGTTCTCAGTCTGTTCGCATTGATGTCTCTTTTTGTTTTTGTCTTTAACATCGTTGTTATTTGCATGTTCATGTATCGGGCAAATGCGAATGTAAGATCACTTGGTGCCCTTGGTGTAGAGAATTCGCCAGGTTGGTGCGGCGGCTATTGGTTCGTGCCGATTTTGCAACTCTTCAAACCATTCGGCTGCATGAAAGAGATTCACCAAGCAAGCCAAAATCCGTCAGGCCAAGAATGGAAGTCGCTGAAGGCACATCCCATGATTGGCCCCTGGTGGGGAGCTTGGCTAATTGGCAATTTTGTTACCAACTTCTCATTGAGAGCGGATATAAGCGGGATGATACAACCCGAGACCATTTGGATTTTGGATATGATTTCATCTTGCCTACTAATCGCTGCTGCGATTTTCTTGATCTTCATCTTGCGGTCGATCAATTCTCTTCAAGAAAGCCACGCCCAAAAAGTTGGGATTTAGAACTCATGCCCGAAACTTTCAAACACACGCGTCGCATTGAATTCCGCGACACCGACATGGCTGGAATCGTGCACTTTTCAAACTTCTTCGCCTACATGGAACAGGCGGAGCATGCTTTCCTGCGCAGCGTTGGGCTAGGAGTGATTTGCACGATCGATGGACAGGAAGTTAGCTGGCCACGCGTCAATGCGAATTGCAACTATCGGCAGGCGATCAGGTTCGAAGAGATGATTGACATCGAAGTCAGTGTCGCCAAGATCGGCACCAAGAGCGTGACCTACGATTTCAAGTTCTCTCGTGAAGAAACTCCCGTTGCCGATGGAAACATCACGGTAGTGTGTTGCAAGTTCGAACACGGGAAGAAGCCTGAGTCCGTTGTGATTCCAGCTGGGTTTATTGAGAAGATTCAGCCGTTTGTGAAAGAAGCCTAAGCAAGCGCGAGGTGGCATAGGCCTCTGGCCTGTGATTTGCATTTCCACAGGCCAGAGGCCTATGCCACTCTCCGCTGGGTGAGTTCAATTTTCCACAAACCTCACAGGCAGGGAAACATCATGTCCTCCTACCTTCAAAACCTCACGATTCGTCTCGCGACGGGTATGGGAAACCTTCCTGAAGACTTGCGTTCGTTGCACACGAATTACTTTCTTCGCGCCCAAAAAGAAGATGGTGGATTCGGTGGTCGGATGGGTGGAAGCGATCTGTACTACACATCGTTTGCGCTTCGCGGGCTTTCGATTTTGGGTGAACTCTATGGAGAGGTCGCGGAAAAGGCGGCCAGTTTCCTGCGAGGTCAACTGGCTGGACACCAGACAATCGTCGATTTCTTTTCGCTGTTCTATGCAGCGAATTTGCTGAAGGTTTCCGCTGGCATCGATATCTTCGTCGATTCCGATCCCGCTTGGCGAGACAACGTGGCCTCGTTTCTGGCAACGCTGCGTCGAGAAGACGGCGGATATGCGAAAGCTCCCGAGGGTCATGCGGGAAGCACGTATCATACGTTCTTGGTCGTTTTGGTGTTGGAGCTGTTGGAAAAGGAAATTCCGGATCCGCGGGAGATCGTGAACTTCATCGAATCGCGCCGAGATCCCGACGGCGGATGGAGGGAAATTCGAGCCAGCAAACGAGCGGGTACCAATCCGTCTGCGGCGGCTGTTGCAACGTTGAACATTCTTCGACAACATGACACTAACCTGCCGGAAATGGAACACGATACGAAAGAGCTAACTCTCGATTTCCTTTGCGAGATGCAAACCGATGAGGGCGGACTCCGGGCCAACACGCGGATTCCAATCGCGGACCTGTTGAGCTCATTTACGGGTGGGTTGACGCTGTTGGATCTGGATTCGTTTGACGAATTGGATGTGGAACTGCTGCGAAAGTTTGTCGATTCGCTACAATTGCCCGAAGGTGGTTTTCAGGCAGCCGCTTGGGACGATGCTCATGATGTTGAGTATTCGTTTTATGGACTGGGTTGTCTGGCGCTGCTTAGTGGTGCGGCTCTCAGCGGTACGCCTTGATTGTTTAACGGCAATACCGTTCAATGAAGCCAAAGTCTCGGTGGCATAGGCCTCTGGCCTGTGTTCTGCATGTCCACAAGCCAGAGGCTTATGCCACCTCCCCAACTACAACGACCCTACTGAAAAGCCAAAACGAAGTGTGGTGTCACCTTCATTGAACGGTATTGTGTTTAACGGCAAGCCGATGGCGACTGTGTCGTAGCTAAATTGCGGCTGCGGCGTCTCGCCGCAGTATCGTCTGAGCACTGCGGCGAGACGCTGCAGCCACGAAAAACACAACTTCCATCACGCCAATCTGAAACACAACACAAGCAACCCATGGCAGACTTCGCCGCAAACAATATCGTCAAGGAATTCGAAACGCCTGCACAGACGTTGCGGATTCTTGATGGAGTTTCATTGGAGCTTGACCGCGGCCAGAACGTGGCCATCGTTGGCGAAAGTGGCAGCGGCAAGAGCACGTTTCTGCACATCATTGGTTCGTTAGACGCTGCGACGTCGGGCTCCGTGAAATTGCTCGGCACAGAAGTGTCGGAGTTGAGCGAAGATCAACTGGCAAAGCATCGAAACGAGAACGTTGGTTTCGTCTTTCAGCAACATCACCTGTTGCCGCAGCTGTCAGCGTTGGACAACGTATTGATTCCCACACTAGCAACCGGGAAACCAGACGCAGCAACTGTTGAACGAGCAAAGGCTCTTTTGAATTCCGTTGGGCTGGCGGATCGGATGACGCACAAACCCGGCCTGTTGTCCGGAGGCGAACAACAGCGTGTCGCTGTTGCGCGTGCCTTGATATGCGATCCAGTGTTGTTGCTTGCCGATGAGCCAACGGGCTCTCTGGATTCGTCCAATGCTGAAGCGTTGGGGGAACTGCTTTTGAAAGTACAGGAAGAAAGCAGCGCCATAATGATTTGCGTGACGCACAGCGCGAAGTTGGCAAACAAATTTGCGAAGACAGTTCGTCTGGAAAGCGGAAAATTCGTTTAACGGCGTTTAACGGCAAGCCAAAGTCTCGGTGGCATAGGCCTCTGGCCTGTGTTCTGCATGTCCACAAGCCAGAGGCTTATGCCACCTCCCCAACTGCAACGACCCTACTGAAAAGCCAAAACGAAGGGTGATGTCACCTTCATTGAACGGTATTGATTTTAACCTGCCGCATTTCTCAAGTTAGCAAGCCGGAAACCTGTCCCCACATTAAACGCGCGCGAATTTAAGTCAAAGCTCGATTGGCAACAAAAAAAGCACTCGCCTATTCAGATATGGCAAGTGCTTTTCGTCTACAGATAGCTTACTGGTGTTTAGCGTCTTGCCGCCAACATGCGGTTTCGCTTTGAGCGGCGCTCAGCGCGGAGGCGAGCACGGCGTTTCGTTTCGCTTGGCTTTTCGTAAAACTCACGACGACGCATTTCTTTTTTGATGCCACTTCGCTCGACAAGCTTCCGAAATCTTCTTACAGCCTCCTGAATTGATTCTTTTTCACGTACCAGCAGCTTTACCATTGTTTCTCCACAAGTTTGTTTTTCATAAAGCGTTCCCCAGCCAAAATTGGCAATCGGACAAGAACGGGCGACTCTGAGGCGAAGCGCGTACCCTCACCCGAGGTAATATTTGAGTCGCGGATTATATGAAGTTTCGATCCGACAGTATAGCGGAAACCAACTGAATCCCGGTTTTTCACCAAATTCATCAGTTTTTCCCGATCGTAAAGGTTAACGCATTTTAACTGACTGGCACTTTCATTCGCATTGCCGGTTTTGCCGATCACGGGGCCGATATCTCTTTTATCGTCCCTTCCTATTAGGCAACCGCATGCCTGGCCAATCTGAACAGCTCGACCCTCGCGCCTCCCTGATCGAAGATCTTCTTTCAAGGCAAGACGACGTGATCCGCCAACTTGAAGAGCTGGATGTGAAATTGCTCGCGACGATCGAAGCAATCCATCCTTCCAAGAATGAAGACGCCGCGGATCGACCAGCTTCTGAGGAAATCTCAAAAACACGCAAAGCGGCTTAGCTTCCCTTCGGCTTCGGAATGCTTGACGAGTTCCACTGCGGTCTCTTTCTTTGAGCAGCATTGAGTATAGTGCTGAAAGCACGGCATGTATTAGCCATGGACGCAAGTCCATGGAAACGTTGATGCATTCATCGGCAGTCCTGAAAGGACGGCAGGAAGATTGCGGTAGTGCAAAGCTTGGCTCCTGCCGTGCCTTCGGCACTCTGCGGCGATTCACTAAACGTAACCACGGACTTGCGTCCATGGCTAATGCATGCCGTCACTTCGTGACTGAAGTGTGCAACTTCAAAACTTACGCATCGGGTTAGGATTTGCGCGGACAAACCAAACCATGCAATTTCCTAAGATACGACGGGAGGGTGATGTCCTTCCGATGCTCCGCCCCACCTCTTCTGAGCGGGATCTGGCTCTACATGCGCGCCAACCCAAACAACCGTCACATCTTACGCATCGTTTCCATTTTTCTTTTCTGATAGCTGCTATCCATTCAACCCAGAGCCCTCATTACTCCGAAACCACCTAAAGCAAATTCACCCCTCAGGCGAATCAACAAGGAAGATTCGCAAACTTGGGGCTGAAGGAATGGTGGCGACTGAGTTGACCGCCTCTTTCCCAGTCGAGAGTTGAATGAGCTAAGGGTTGGCATGGCGAATGTTTCGCCCGACCAGGTGCCGCCTGCAAGGTTTGAAACGTCAGTAATATTTTGGAGATCTACGATGAAATTGGTTAGAAGTCTACTGACTTCAGTTGCGTTTGCCGCAGCTATGATGTCAGCCAGCTTCAGCTTCGCTCAATGTTGTGGTGGCGCAAGCTACGACACAGTGGGTGTTGCTGCCCCGGATGCAGGATGTGGCTGCAGCTACACTGTCATGAAGACAGTTCGCCGCACCATCAACGAGCAACAGCAAGTTACTCGTTACCGCACCGTTAACGAAACTGTTTACGATAACGTTCAGGTTCCAGTAACCACGAACACTCGTGAAACACGAATGCGAACTGAAAACTACACAGTACAGGTTCCTGTCCAGGAAACTGTCATGCGTACTGAAAACTACACAGTTAAGGTTCCAAAGACCTCAACTGTTATGCGATCAGAGCGTTACACTGTTCAGGTTCCTGTTCAATCAACTGCTTACCGCACAGAGAACTACACTGTTCAGGTTCCAACCTGCTCAACCATCATGGTTGATCAGCCTTACACTGTTCAGGTTCCTGTTCGCGAAACCACTTACCGTACAGAGAACTACACAGTTCAACGTCCTGTTCGTGAAACTAAGCAACGAACTGTAAACTACACAGTACAGCGTCCCGTTCGTGAGACTCGTCAAAAGACGATCACATCGACAGTTCGACGCCCTGTCACAGTCCAGAAGTCACGCACTGTAAACTACACAGTGAAGGTTCCTGTAACTGAGACTCGCACACGTACTGTTAGCGAAACTGTTCGCACACCTGTTACTGAAACTAAGTACCGCACTGTCACATCGACAAAGCGCGTTCCTTACACAGAGACAAAGAATGTCACTGTTAAGGGTGGTTCTTACCAGACTGTAACTTCTGTCATTCCTGGCCGAACTTACACACGCACAGTTGGCGGTTCATCTGCTGGTGCTGGTGGCGGACTTCTTGGTGGCGGTGGACTTCTCGGCGGACGCCTTGGTGGCGGCGGCGGAATCCTCGGTGGCGGTGCTGGCTCATCTGATTGCGGATGTTGCCCACAGCCTGAGCCATGCCCACAGACAATCACTTGTCGCACTCCAGACCGTACGGTCTGCAAAAAGGTATGGGTTCCATCTTGCGAAACAAAGCAAGTTTGCGTAACTAAGTACCGTTGCGAGAAGTCTTGTCAGCAAGTTCCTTACACAGTAACTAGCTACAAGTGCAACACTATCCAGAAGCAAGTTCCTTACACAGTAACTTCTTACCGCTGTGAGACTCGTACGAAGCAAGTTCCTTACACAGAAACTACTTTCGTCAACGAGCCAGTATCACGAGTTGTTAACTACTGCGTAACACGCATGGTTTCTGAGCAGAAGTCACGAGTTGAAAACTACTGCGTTACTAACATGGTTAGCGAAACACGTAGCCGTCAGGTTCCTGTTTGCTCAACACGAATGGTAACTCAGACTCGTAACCGCAAGGTTGCTCAGAAGGTTACTAAGATGGTCAACGTTACTAAGTGCCGCAAGGTTCCTTACACAGTAACAAAGATGGTCAACCAGTGCCGCACACGTCAAGTTCCACAGACTGTTACAACAATGGTTTGCGAAACTCGTCAGCGTCAGGTTCCACAGACTGTTACTCGCATGACTAGCGAAACTCGCTCACGTCAGGTTCCTTACACAGTATGCGTTCCAAAGACAGTCATGACGACTCGTCGTCAGGCTCGCACTGTTTCAAAGCAGGTTCCCTACACAGTAACAGTTTGCGTTCCACGCACTGTTGAAGAGCAAGTTCCTGTAACTGTTAATGCTGCTCCTGCTGCATCTTACGATGCTTGTGGTTCAGCTGGCATGGGCGGAGCTATCATCGACGGCGGAATGTCTGCTGACGGTGGAATGATCGTCGACGGCGGATACGCTGACGGTGGTTTCGGTGGATACGCTGATGGCGGATTCGCTGGTGCTGGTGCTGGCCTCGGCTTGGGTGCTGGTAACGGATGCGGAATGGGCTCACGCCTTGGTGGACGTCTTCGTGGTCTTGTTGGCAAGATCCGTGGATTGTTCTCAGGCTGCGGATGTGCTGCTAAAGCATCATCTTGCGGATGTGCAGCTCCAGCAGCTTCTTCTTGCGGTTGCGGATGCAACTAGTTGAAAGCGAAGGCGTTATGTCCAATAACGTCAGACGTATTCAACCCAGGAAGTAATCTGGTCTGAAAATTACAGCAGCTCGGGCATCATTGGCCCGGGCTGCTTTTTTATGCGCTAACAGGTATTTCTGGAATCAAACCGTTGAGCTCTTAACGAAGATTCGTTCGGCGAACACAATAGGATACGAGAAATGACACCCAATAGCCCATTGAAGAAAGCCAGCGATGTCAAACAGAAGAACGTTCCTCAAGCAAGCCGCTGCGATCTCCACGATGCCGTTGGCATCAATCTCTTCGCAACCGTTCGCCAGACTGGCCAACAAGAACTCTCGCTTGCAGTACGCCTTGATCGGAGCCGGCGGAAACGGCTCGCGAACAGCCCCCGTTGCACAAGAGTTCGTCGATATGGTTGCGATCTGCGATGTCGACGCCAATCATCTTCGAGACATCAATGAGCTGCTTACCAAAGGCAAGGCAGACGCATACGCGGACTATCGCGAAGTCCTTGCCCGCGACGACATCGACGTTGTTCAGATATCAACGCCCGATCACTGGCATACCAAAATTCTTGTCGAAGCAATGTTGGCTGGAAAAGACGCTTACTGCGAAAAGCCGATGACGCTCACCATCGATGAAGGAAAGCTGATACGAAAAATTCAAAAACAAACAGGGCGTGTCGTTCAAGTTGGAACTCAGCAACGCAGCAGCTTCGACATGTTCAACAAAGCGCTTGCCATTATCGCCGACGGCCGAATCGGAAAACTAAAACAGGTAACCGCCAACATTGGATCGGGCGGCTGGAGCCCTGAACTTCCAATCGCCGATGTTCCCGCCGAGCTCGATTGGGATCGCTGGCTCGGGCCAACACCTGAAATGCCCTACCGCTATCTTGAGAGGCCCAAAAACAAGTGGGGCGGCTACACCAATGGTCACACCCAATTCCGTTGGTGGTACGAACACTCCGGAGGAAAGCTAACCGATTGGGGCGCTCACCATATCGACATCGCAATGCTGGGCATCGAAGCCGCTGGACAAAACAGCGATCCGGTTTCTGTCGACGGGACTGCAAAACACGCTGTCGAGTTTAAAGATGGAGTTCCGATTCAACTCGATCGATACAACACGGCTCAGAAATTCGACCTGACGGTTGAGTTCGCTAACGGCGACGTGACGCTGAAGATTTGCAATGGCGGCGACAACGGAATTCTATTCGAAGGTGAAACAGGGCGGATCTTCGTGAACCGAGGGAAACTTGTCGGCAAGCCGGTTGAAGATCTCAAGAACAAGCCACTTCCAGAAGACGCCATCGCCAAAATTTATCGCGGCATGCCAATGGACAGAAACAACCGTCAGGCTCACTGGTCAAACTTGGTCAACTGCATCGACACTCGCGAGCTGCCGATTTCTGACGTGCACTCACACATGAAAATGCTCAACGTCTGTCACCTGGCGGGAATTTGTTGCCGACTGGGACGAAAAGTAAACTGGGATCAATCAACCGAAATGATTATCGGTGACGATTTGGCGGCCAGCATGATGAGTCGCCCTTATCGTTCGGGATACGAGATTGACATGCAGCAATCGGTAGGCAACAACTAGCAAATGAACATTGAACAACTTGACCATGTCGCGATCCACGTCGCAGATGTGAAAACGAGCTTGGAATTTTACGTTGACATGCTGCAGCTCAAAGTGCTTCCGCGGCCAGACTTTGGCTTTCCGGGAGCTTGGTTGGCGATCGGTAGCCACGAATTGCACTTGATCGGAGACCGCGAAAAGGATGCTAACTCTCACCATCGAGGGACCCACTTTGCCGTCCGCGTCAGCGACGTTGAAGAAGTCGTACAGCGACTGGAAGCTTGCGAAATTGAGTACATTCGCAAATTACGGCCCGATGGAGCCAAACAGATCTACGTGCTGGATCCAGATGATCATTACATGGAATTTTGCCAGCCTCCCCAGTAAGGAACGTAATTCTTTCGGTTAACGAAATTGCCTCCAGATCGGCAAAAACCGAGTTTTGGCCCTCGTTTCACCGACCCAGACATTTTTTGGAAAAACTTCCAAAGGTTTCTCCGCGACCCGCGAATAACTGCATAGGTCGTCTGAATAGCAAGGAGAAACCGGAAGATGCCATATCACATCCCATTCGAACATCGCCGAGCGCAACCCGTTTATATCGGATTCGAGGCTCCAAAACGCCCACGTCGAAAATTCAACTGGTGGGGATTTTGGGGGCTGTTTATGTCACTGGGAAGTTTCCTTACGGTTGGATTCGCGTCGCCGTTGGCACTACTGGTTAGCCTCAACGGAATGCGAAAAAAGAAGGGACCCCGCAAAGCTGCTGCAGCTGGAACGGCCCTGTCGCTTTTGGGCACGATGTTGGCTGGCTCAATCGTTGCGTTCGCAGTCAACGAAGATCACGCCCACGATCTGCGACAGCAGCGAGAAGAAATCGCAATGCAGGTTGAGGAAACTCAAGTCGCGATTGCGATTGCGGAGCGTGAACTCGACGAGTTCCGTGAAGACGCTGGCTACCTTCCAAACGGCATCGATGGCAACATGCTGATGCTCAAGCACACCGACGCGTGGTCCAAAGAGATTCGATACGACGCGGAATCAGAACCGGCGTTGCTTCGAAGTGCTGGTCCAGATCAAACTTACAACACCGATGACGATGTGACCTCGGAAGTAGAAGGAGAACTCGAAAAGATGGACGCCTCCGGACAGATCGAAAAACCGTAGACGTCTCACTTTTATGTGAATTTGAATTTGAAGCCAAACTACTTCGGAACGATTTCAATTTCATAGATGTGGGGACAAAGCTTACCTGTCACCCACATCTTTCCTTTGGAGTCGGGCTTGATTGCGATCCCGTTCAGAACCGCTTCCCGGCCAGGCCGTTCGCTATAGGGCCACAACCCTGACAAGTCGATGATCGCCTCGACGGATCCGGTCTTCGCATCGATTCGATAAATCTTGTCCGAGTTGTAAATGTTCGCATAAATCTTCGATCCAAAATGCTCCAGCTCATTCAGCTGACCAAGCACACGCCGATCTTTGCGACGCACATAGAGCCGGCTTTTCTCCTCGAAGGTTTCCGGGTCAAGGAATCGCAAGTTCGCAGTTCCATCACTCACGATCAAGCTATTGCCATCGTCGGTAATTCCCCAGCCTTCATAGTCGATTGGAAAACGTTTCGTTTCGACGAATCCATCGTCGGTTTCTTCGTAGACGATGCCCGTCTTATTCTGCCACGTCAACTGAATTAGCTTGTCACCGAACCATGTGATGCCTTCGCCAAACAGATCGTCACTGAGCTTCAGCTGCTTCAGCACTTTCCCGGATTCAAGATCGACCTTTCGCAAGCTGGATCGCTCATTGAGTCCAGTGCTCTCGTAGAGGAAACCCTCGTGAAACAGGAGTCCTTGCGTAAAAGCTTCCTTGTCGTGCGGAACACGTTGAACTTCTTTGAATGTAAATTCAGGAATTGCGTTTCGGGGCTTCATCCAAACCGCCAAATAAGTTCCGCCAATTGCGATGACAAAAAAGAGTGCGACCAACTCCCAACGCGTCCGCGATTGCGGCATGCTGCCGCTCTTCGTTTGCTGCCGAGGCGGCTCCGCGGCGACCGGAGGGAATGATTTACGCTTTTTCTTCTTTGCCATGTTTGTTCGCTGTGCACTGAGCCAAATCTAAACCGTCAGTTTAGCAGGATGACTTTGTGCGGGAACAGGTCAAGCCGCTCCGCGCAACGCCGTGAAGAGTTTTTCGAATGCCGAAATTTCATCTTACGCATCGTTTTCTGGCAGGACACCCGGACGCTCACGCGTCTCGGCTCACTTTTCAATTCGAAGCAGGCAATTCAGCCGTTGGCCGTAAGGCCTCGGGTAGCCACTGCGAAAAATGTAGGCCTTGCTTTTTGCTGTCTGGAAACTCTTCACGGCGTTGCACCCCGCACCCAGCTCAAATCAAAACGCAACAACTGCGCCATGTTTTAGCGATTCTTCTTCAGCCTCACAAATCGCAATCGCATCCCGCGCGAGGGCCCCAGAAAGCAGAGCTGAATCTCGATTTGACCGGATGGAATCAGCGACCTCATTCATCTCTCGCACGAAACCCAGAATCGGATCGGGGTCGCCGAGATCTTTCGGTCTCAAAACCGAACCATCATCGCATAGCACTTTCAGCTGAATTGATTCCGCCTCATCTGCGTGTGCTGCGAATTCGAAACACAGCGTCGCCTTTTCCAGATGGATTTCGAACGCGTGATTGAATGGACGGCCCTGTTGATTCACAACTCCACCAGTGCAGCAGACTGAAACGTCCGCGTCGTCGAAAGTGAAAATTGAGTTGCAATATTCTGGAACACCATCGCGCATTCGGCCACCGCTGTAAACAGTCTTCGGCATCCCAAAGAGAACGCGAATCAAATGCGCATCGTGTACGTGCAGGTCCAATAACGGACCGCCGACTTTGTCGCGGTTGTAAAACTCTTTGAGCCAAAACGGATCCGAGATCACTCGTTTGAAATTTCCACCTAGCAACTTGCCGCAATGCCCCGATCGAACAATATGGATCGCATAGTCGAACTCAAGAAAGAAAGGCAGCACCTGGCCGACGAATAGACGCACACCATGTTGCTCACATGCAGCCGTCGCTGCATCGCAATCTTCAAGGCTCAACGCCAATGGTTTCTCGCACAACACATCCTTACCTGCTTCTGCGCATGCGACGATCGCGGCGCGATGCATTGCGGGTGGAAGACAAATGTCAACAAGGTCAACTTCACCGTCGGCAAGCAATGCTTCGATCGATTCAAAGACTTTGATGCCACTCAAATCGACCTGCTCTCCCGGCGGTCCCATATTGCCTTTAATCGATGTCCAATCGCCGGCACGTTTCGCCTCGTCGCGAGAACAAATTGCGGTGACCGCTGCACCTTCGACTTGTTGCCAAGCCAGCCAGTGCATCCAGCCCATGAAGCCGACTCCAACAATTCCAACTTTGATACTCATGATTGCCAATACTGTTCAGCGAAATAAAAGAGATACGAGATGCGCCTCAGTGGAACTGCGGTTCAATTAGCGGATCAGCAATACAAGCCCGAAGCGCAAGCGAGTGGATATTTCCAAGGATTCCCCGGCCCCTCGCTTGCGCGTCGGGCTTGTATTGGAACGCTTCGCTTTTTCAATTTTCACGTGTTTTATCAATTAGAATGCGAAATCTTGTCGCAAATGTGCAACTTCAAAGAGCGCAAGCGAGAATTGCATGGATCGCGCTAAGGCTCCGCCACTCGGAGAGTTACGCAAGTTCATACTGGCAATCACAACCCGACGCGTAAGCGAGGTGCGGCTGGTACCTCGCTCACGCTTCGGGTTAAGATTTGCGGAGAAAACCGAAACCATGCAATT
Organism: uncultured Pirellulaceae bacterium; assembly: GCA_938010615.1. GTDB lineage: Bacteria > Planctomycetota > Planctomycetia > Pirellulales > Pirellulaceae > Mariniblastus. The sequence continues at coordinate 15,902 of CALLUY010000008.1, forward strand.
TCCATTCACTCGCTTGCGCTTCGGGATCGTATTGAAATCGCCATTGCTCACAGCTGTTCAAAAATAACGCTGACCATCTGCCCTGTTCCTGAACAACCGGTTTTCAAAATCGCAGAGCCGTCAAGTGAACGAACTTCCTTGCTAACGTTAACCGGACAATCCGGGTCAGGAGTATCAAAGTTAAGCGTCGGTGGAATCGTTTTGTGCTTCAACGCCAACAGCGAACCGACTAACTCGACTACAGATGTACCCGGCCCAAGGTTTCCGAAATTTGATTTGTGAGCCACCACGGGTACGTCACCTAACGTCGCGTTGATTGCTTGAGCTTCTGAAGCGTCATCCAATCTTGATCCATGAGCATTGGCTGACACCAACCCAATCTGTTCCTTTGCGATTGCCGAATCAGCGAGGACTCCATTAATTGAATCTACAAAAGCCTGCTTGCGATCGATTCGACTTGGATCACTGAAACCACGAGACCAACCGGCCAATCTGGCGATCGGTGTCGCTCCCCTTTTTTTGGCGTGCTCCTCGGACTCAAGCACGACGACTCCAGAACCTTCCCCGATCACCATTCCGTCGCGATCAGAGTCAAACGGGCGACTAGCGGACTGAGGTTCTTGCACTCGATTCGACAAACCCGCGATGCCACGATACAGCATGGCTGTCAAAGCCATCTGCGAACCGGTGCCGCCGGCGATCACAACGTCCGCGACTCCTCGTTTGATCAAGTCAGCAGCTTCAATCAAGGCCAGCAGTCCTGACGCTTCGCCTTGGCAAATGGAATTACTGGGCCCGCGAGCATCGAGAGCAATTGAAATGTGGGCAGCGGCCATGTTCGGAAGATACTTCAACATCCACAGCGGCTGAATCTGCCGCATCGCAAGCTCACCCCAACTATCGTGCTGATAATTTTCGTCCTCGGTACAGCTGCGGAAAACACGAGCGACTTCGGTCGGATCGGCAAAGAAAGTCTCTGTGCCGAAAAGCGTTCCAAGCCGATCCGGATCGACGACTGATTCCAGATCTTCTTTTTTAAAGCCAGCGTCTTCGAAAGCGAGGTTCGCCGCGGCGCATCCGAACTGGATTGGGTTGCACATGATCCTAAGCGCCTTCCGCGGCTTGACGAATGGCTTCGGATCGAACCCGACGATTGGCGCACCGATTCTCAGCGGCAAATCTGTGTCGGCAAAGCTTTCGCGCACTCGCACACCCGAAACGCCATCAAGAAGGCTCTGCCAGAACGCGTCATTGCCAACACCGATCGGTGAGACGACTCCCATTCCGGAAACTACAACATCGCCAGATTGATTCATGCAAAGCTAAGTGGTCAAGGGCTGTGAGATACTGGCGATATCATGGCGTATAATCGTAAATTCGAAAGGTCTTATCACTGGTCAAACCGCTCCTTTCGAGCGTTCCGCGGGACAATTTGTTGGATTCCAACACCCAGGAAAACTCTCCGGCGTCAATTCCCCACTTCAAAACCTCCGGAACCATCCTCGCCATCAAAACGACTCCGAGCCCCCAACGTTGATATTCGGGCGCAACATTGGTGCTCATCAGCCGAACACGTTTCAGTTTGCGACGTCCAAGCAACAGTCGAATCCAACCAAATGGATAGAGCTTGCCATCGATTTTCTTGATCAAGGGATTGTAGTCCAGAAGGCCAAACGCGATGCCGACGCCCTGCCCTTCGACTTCGGCCACAGATGTCATCTCGGGTGCGATCAAGAACTTCAAATTCGTTGCCGTCGCCGCGAGCTCACTTTTGGACATCGGCGTGAATCCCCACTGCGACAACAGTGCGGAGTTGTAAAGCTTCAAAAAGATCCCGAGGTCTTTCTTGAAGTTCTTCTTACTGATTGGACGAACGTCGACGTTGAATCTTTTGGTCGCTTCGTTGGCGACGAACAGTAACTTCGGGTCCAAGTTATCAAGCATCGGAATCGGTGCAGGATATGAAAACAAATCCTGTGAAGTCTCGAAACCATAACCCTTGACCAGAGCGTCGTAGTAGGGCTTGTTGTAAGTCATCAAAAACGTTGGCGGTTCGTGGAAACCTTCGACGAGCATTCCCCATTCGTAGTTTTGTGATGGATTCGCCGGTCCACGCATCAGAAAGATATTCTTGTCCGCAAACCACTGTTTGGCGGAATCAAAAAGCGCGTCGGCGACAGCCTGATCATCAATGGACTCAAAGAAACCAAACATGCCACGTTCTTCGTCATGGTGACGGTTGTGGCCGTGGTCGATGATCGCCGCGATTCGTCCGACGATTCGATCTTCCCGCATCGCCAGAAATGTCTGACATTCGGCATCCTCATAGAACGGATGCTTTTTGTAATCCAACAGCTCGCGAATGTTGGAAATCAAAGGAGGAACCCAATTTGGATCGCCTTCATAATGATCCCATGCAAACCTGACGAAAGCCTTTTGTTGGGCTTTCGTCGAAACGGGAATAACGGAAATGGAACTCATGTGTTGATTTGTTCGACGCGCGGAATAAGGTTTGTAAATTGACAGCCAAGCCCCGATGACTGGGCGCCGCTGCGAGGAACAGTTCAAAACGGTATACTTTACCAACTGTTAGGCATTTCGTCACTTCCCGCAATCGATTTATGAAAATACTTGTCACCGGAGCAACAGGCTTTTTGGGCAACAATTTGGCTCGAAAGTTGGTGCAGCAGGGCCATGAAGTCGTTGCCACGGTTCGAACGACGTCAGATTTGCGTCCGCTCGATGGATTAAGTGTCGAGTCGGTCATTGCCAATCTGACTGACCCCGCTGCCATGGCTCCGGTCGTTGAAGATGTCGACGCGATCATCCATAGTGCCGCCATGATCCAACTGGGACATAGCAAAAGAGAGTCCAGCATTGCCTTCAACGTCGGTTCAACGGAAGTGCTCGCTGAAGCTGCGAGACGAAGAAACATTCGAATGATTCACGTTAGCTCTGTGGACACGTTGGCTGCCGCGACAGACGGGACGCCAAAGACTGAGAAAGATGACGACGAAGCAAAGTATGACTGTTCCTATGTTGTTTCAAAGCGAGCCTCATGCGACGCGTTTATGAAAGAAGTGGACAAGGGACTCGACGGAATCACCGTTTGCCCAGGATTTATGCTCGGCCCGCACGACTGGAAACCATCCTCAGGGGAAATGTTATTGTTCGTCGCAAAAACGCCGCTCTTTTTTGTGGCTGGGGGAGGTTGCTGCGTTGTTGATGTCCGCGATGTCGCAGACGGAATTGTGGCGGCATTGCATCGTGGAGTCACTGGCGAAAAATACATTCTCGGTGGCGAAAACATCACTTACAAAGAACTATGGACTCGGATGGCGAAAACGGTTGGCTGCCAACCTCCTCGCTTGAAGATCGGAAACGTCGCGGCAAGCCTTACTGGGAAAGTTGGTGACTTGATTTCAAAGTTCACCAAAGAAGAGCTCGCTCTCAATTCCGCGATGATGGGAATGGGACAACTTTTGAATTGGTATTCCAGCCAGAAAGCGATCGACGAGTTGGGGTATTCGATTGGAGACATCGACATTGCGATCGAAGATGCTTGGAAATGGTTCAAGCTACATGACTATGCTTAGCGGCCGTGAGTGATTAAGCCCCTTTAAACCCAATACCGTTCAATGAAGCCAAAGTCTCGGTGGCATAGGCCTCCGGCCTGTGTTCCGCATGTCCACAAGCCAGAGGCTTATGCCACCTCCCCAATGCAACGACCCTACTGAATCACCTTCATTGAACGGTATTGCCTTTAAACCAGTGACTTCCGCATCTGCAGGCCTTGAGTCACCAGTGAGAACTCAAGCTTCTCAAACAATCGAATGGATGCTTCGTTGGTGACTTCGGTTTGAGCTTCGACCAATGTTACGCCCTGTGAAGCAAGCCGCTTCATCGATTCGCAGACAAGAAAACAAGCCAACCCCTGCCGTTTGTCTTCCTCATTGACAGCCAAATCGTAGAGCCCGCGACAATTGGAATGGATGCAAGAACCCAGTGGTTGCAAATCCCAATAGGACACCGTCCCGGCGACGTGATTGTCTTTCTTGCGGCCAATCGTAAACCGGTCACGTTCCGCCATGCCCAAAGTGCAACATTCCCACCACGATTTTTCAATCGGATCTGAGATCGCGTTGATTAAGTAGTTGCGACGAACATTCAATTGCTGGCGGCCAGAGATACTCTGAACCTGATTGAGTTCTCGTTGCAGCACTGCGATCTGTTTCGAAATTTCAAACCCATTTCGCTTCAACGCTTCCACAACAGCAACGTCTTCGATCATGGCACCCGGAACTCGACTCCCTCCATAAAGCCCCAGATAGAAAGGGGCTTGAGGAAATCGAGACGCAAACCAAAGCTCTTCTGACCCTCGTGACTTGAGGTACTGTTCCGCCATCACGAGTAATGAATCTTCGATTTGATGACGCTGCTCGCACTCGGCAACGCGAAGCTGCGAAACGATTCCAATGGAACGATTCAGATCCGACAAGTCAGGCTGAACATCGAATGCGGCGTGAGCAAACCCAAGGACTTGCGTTGAGCCGTCGCCGCTGAGCTTGGTCGCCACAAAGAATCCATCTCGCTCGAAGTAGGGCTTCGAAAAGATATGAAGTTCGAGATCGGAAACAGTAACGTTCGAATGGAGACCGCGGAAAACTGGCTGCGACCGCCAGAGATCGATGATCTTCGGCGGATCCGTGTTGAGAAAAGGACGATACTGAATCTGTTCGGGCAAAACGAATACCGCTGTAGGCGATCGCTAAGTCTGCTGTTGTCTGACGATTCAAACCAGCCTAACTCATTGAAACAGATTTACAACTCGACACGGTCTGCAGCTTGCTTCTGACGCATCAGACGACTGTGCGAATCTTCGTCATTGTAGGTTCGTCGAATTCGCTCGATGTCTTTCAGTCGCTTCAGGAATGCATCCAAAACAATTTGATCAAATCGAGTCCCACGTTCCGAGATCATGATTTCGAGGCACTTCTGCAACTCGAATTTAGGTTTGTAAGGACGTTCGCTGCTGAGAGCGTCAAACACGTCAGCACAGCAACAAATTCGGCCTTCGATCGGGATTTGATCGCCTTTGAGACCATTTGGATAGCCCGTTCCATCCCATTTTTCGTGGTGCGTTCTCGCAATAATTGCAGCGAGTTCAAGCATTGGACTATCCACGCCCTCCATGATGAAGCTGCCAACGTTGGCGTGTTCACGAATCCGTTGGTTTTCGTTTTCGGCCAATGGCTCCATGATTTGGCAACCAAGATTACAATGCCGCTTCATGACTTCAAACTCTGCATGATTCAGCTTGCCCGGGTTTAGCAACACCGAATCCGGAATTCCAATCTTTCCAACATCATGCAGCTGTGCTGCGAGTTCAATTTGGCGGCAGTAATTCGCTCCGAAGCCAAGTTCTTCCGCGATCACGGCACAGTACTTTCCAACGCGGATTACGTGTTCGCCGGTTTCGTTATCACGATATTCGCCAGCACGAGCGAGACAGTGAATGATTTGCTCTCGAGAGCGTTCAATTTGAGCTGTTCGAAGGCTGACCTGATTCTCCAACTCGTTTGCGTAGTTGGCGATATGATCGTGATGACGCTTTACGGTCAACGAATTCAATACGCGAACCGTAAGATCACTCGCATCAACTGGCTTTGCGAGGAAATCCGTTGCGCCCAGAGCAAGTGCTTCACGCTTGATCTGATTTTCTGAATTGGCACTCAGAATAATGAACGGAACCAAAATCATGGCTTGATCTTTTTGACGCTCCCGCAAAATGTCCAAACCGGTAATGTTCGGCATCATGATGTCAAGCAAAACTACATCGGGGCTCTCTCGCGAAATTGCTTCCATCGCGTTGCGAGAATCTTCGACGGTGACAAAGTTTGTAAACCCGTCTCCAGCCAGAAACCGTTTAACCACACGCATCACCAACGGTTCGTCGTCGATGATCATGATCTTGCAAGACTTGAGGGCATCTCGGTCGGAAGCCACTCTTACACTGTCCATTGGCGTTCGAATTGGTGGCCCAGTTGTTACTTCAGTCGGCACCGATGCAGAAAGAGGGGCCATGTGCGACGAGCTCATATCTTGCGTCGTTCCTTGTTCCATCAAAGCAATCCTAGATTGGGGCACACGGGGGTAGGAGGGTGGAAGAGTGGCATTTACAGTAAAAACCGACAATGCCTCGTTACTTAATCGCGATTTTCCAGTCTGAACTTCGTTTTTTCTTTGCGTTTTCGAAAATTGTTGCCGGTGCGAATCACTTGATCGTCAAAGTCAATTTGCGGCTTCAAGTTGCGTAGGTTGGCTAGGATTTGCGACCCCCAATTTGGACCAACCAACTGAAACGCTCACTTCACAGAATTATTGTGAAGTCGTCGGAATCGGCTCTACAACAATCTGGCCACCCATCCACCAAAGGAAATCGATTAGATCAGCACACTTCTGCGCCTCACCAGCTTTCGCGGCAGTTTCCAATTCCTCACTTGGTTGAGTGAAATGATCAAATCCACATGTTCCACCGGCCCCTTTGAGCCAATGAGCAAGAATGGCGATTTCGTTCAGGTTGCCTTCATGGCACGCCAAGTCGACTTCCTTAAGCTTGTTCTCCAGCTGAGGCACGAAATCGACTGCGATATCGCGAAACGACTCATCTTGGGTTGGAAGTGACGACGTAATTGGCGATTGCGAATCCTCCATCCGCTCGTGATGTCGCAACGTCGGACGCTTTTTCATTTTCTTGGGAGCAGGGTCGAAGTTCTCGGTCGACGTGAACTCCGATTGGCAAACATCAAGGAACGATTTGACAGCTTCGGCATATCTTTCTCGATCTTCCGCAATCGCTGCGTCAATCAGCAGATCCAACGACATCGAAATCTCAATTTTCCCGGCTTCAATGCAATCTTTCTGAAGTAAACCAGCGTTGGTAATCAATGCAAAAGTGTCACCTGCATCCCATGCTTTTTGGAAACTCATCAATCCCTGCTGAAGCCTCGTCGCAAAGTCAGCTCGAGCCTCATGAGTTTCGGGGCCGGAAGGCGTAGCGGGCGGTATTTCAACCGCCGACAAAGTTGGCTCTGGTGTCCGCAATTTCCTTATGTCACCACTTGAAATCGTAAGGAAGTTGGAAAGCGACTGCTGAATGAGCTCCACGTCGTGCTCTTCTCTTCGGCAGAGTTCGATTAGCGGTCGCAGCGATTGTGCGATCACGCTTCGCCCCTGTGCTGTCGCAGCGGTCTCAAGGTTGGCAGCAAGTTCAGCTAAGGCATGCCAATCAGATGAGATTGCAGCAGGTTCGATCTCCTTGAGCGATCGATGCAGAATGTTTTGGAAACTGTCTTGGGAGACTGTGCCGGGATCCAATTCTGTTTCTGAGTTATCGTTTGTCGTCGATTCGGGCGCGTCAATCGTTTGTACAATTGACTCGTTGGCATTGGCCTCAACTTCGTCACGGCCAGAATCTGAATTCTCTACAGTTTCTTCAATGGCGACCGCTTCGTGTGGTGCTTCTTCCGGACGTAAAACATGGTCGACGTTGTTCGACTGGACGCTTGCTTCTTGTGGCATCCATTGAGCCATCGTTTCGATGAGTTTTTCAATGTTGACGGGTTTCGCCAAGAATGCGCTGAAGCCGGCTTCTTTGCACTTCCCTGCATCTTCCCGCATCGCATTCGCAGTCAATGCGATGACTGGCTTGTCGTAACCGCGTTGCCGCAGGATCGATGTTGCTTCGTATCCATCCATGACAGGCATCTGAATATCCATCAGGACGACTGCGTAGTCTTTCGCCAGCGCTTTCTCAACGCCAACTTTACCGTTTTCTGCTTCGTCAACTGAACAACCGGCCTTCTTAAGGATCAGCTTGATCAACTGACGGTTTGGTTTTCCGTCGTCAACAACAAGGACCTTCGCTGGAGGCAATCGGAACTCGCCCGGAATTTGGCTACGGCTGATCGAGGCCTTCTCTTGGAACTCTTGCAACGAAATATGTTTTACGTCAGAAACATCCCCGACATTGATCTCGAAGCTAAATGAACTTCCGGTTCCGATTCGGCTACTGACGGAAATTTCTCCGCCTAAGGAACCGACCAAACGCTTACAAATCGACAAGCCCAATCCCGTTCCACCAAATTGGCGAGTGATTCCTGAGTCCGCCTGCACAAACGGCATGAAGACTTTTTCGGTTTGAGCTTTTGTCATTCCGATGCCCGTATCACGGACTTCGACTCGCAGTTTTTTCACAGGAGAATTTTCTTCTATGACTTCCACCATCTCAGCAACAATGGTTACACCACCACGTTCCGTAAACTTGATTGCATTGCCGACAAGGTTCGTGAGAATCTGGCGAAGACGAACATAGTCTGTCTTTATTGTCTCCGGGAATGTTCCCTTGAAGACTGATTTGAGTTCAATCCCTTTTTCTTCCGCTCGGACTTGCAACACACGATCAACGTCCTGAACGACTTGAAATGCGCTATAGTCCTCCAATACAATGTCCATTTTACCGGCTTCGATCTTTGAAAGATCAAGCACATCATTGATCAATTCGAGCAAGTGCGTGCCGCTTGAATGAATCGTTGAAAGGTATTCCAATTCCTGCCCTCGATCGTCAGCCAAACCGCGTTGAAGCCAATCGGTGAAACCCAAAATCGCATTCATTGGCGTACGAATCTCGTGGCTCATGTTTGCCAAGAAATCAGATTTCGCTTGGCTGGCTGATTCCGCAACCTTTTTACTGCGTTGCAATTCAGTCACATCCTCAAAGCACACCAGCACTCCGTTACCCTGGGACGTCTGAGCCGCAACAGGCGAACAGTTGACTTGAAATGATGAGATCACAGGCACATTGTTTTCGTCGATACCCGTCTGAAGTGTCATCACGGTATCGCGTATTTCGACGCCTTCTCTTGCTACTTGGTGCCAAGGAAATTCGGTGATCGGATTCCCGGCTCCATCGAGCCAATTGAACTCGTTTTCGGGTCGAAGACCCTTCAATGAATCAGCAGTGACTCCTGTTTTCTCGCAGAAAACAGAACTTGCCATTTTGATGCGTCCATCGGTATCCAAAACCAACAATCCTTCAGCAAGGCTTCCTAACGCTTGGCGAACACGACCTTCAGCGGCCGAATTTTTGGGTGACTTGAAGATCAGATAAAGGAAAAGCAAAGAAGCTGGCGCTGTGAAGAGCAGCAGGAATCCGGCCAGACGAGAAAATGGAGAAATTTTGCTGAGTAATGAATCTACCGATGCTGGAAAACGAGTGTCGGCAACGAGTGGCTCAAACACAAACTCAACGGTGCCCCACTTTTTTCGGCCTTCGCTCATCCCGATATCGACTTTATCTCGACTATCGATGCTTTCATCGGCCCACAATTTACGATGACTGCTTGTTGCGGCCACCAGCACTCCAAAGCTATTTCGGACGCCAATCGACTGAACGATCGCATGAGTTGCTTTGCTTCCATCACTTTTTGAACGCTTGATGAACTCGTCATATTGGCGAACGAACGCTTCAAGATCTCTACTGTCGCCATCGGAAAGCATGACGGATCCAGCGATCGCAAAAGAGGTCGCATATTGTGAACGGTCTCGGCTGTATTGTTCCGCGATTGACGGAACAATTTCGAGCGTGTTTACAATCGTCAATCCCGCAACGACGATCGCGACAAAGCCGAAAGCGAGTCTGAATTTTAGACCTAGCCAGTTTTTCATTGAATTCGCCTGTTATTCGAAATCTTAAAACTGGATGAACTTTCGTTAGTCTTCTCGATCAACGATTTGCCCAATCGACTCCTTGTCTTCCGAATCGATAATCGGAAGGAAGTCAAACGAGGTCATCCAGCCCGGCTGTGCGTAGGTCGCACCAAGGCTGAGACCCAAAAGGGCAGCTCGAACGATGACCGTAATGGCCACACCTGAGAAACCCAGGGCACCCACTGTAATCATCGATTCAAATTCCCCGAGCTCAGTTTTAATGTACTCGTGGCTTGCTGATTCCAGTTCTTGCCAAAACAAAGCATTTAGAATGGCACCCTCTGCCAAATCTTGCAGACCTTGTCGGCCTGACGTTGCAATCCGCGAAGCGAACTCTCCCGTCAGGAGCCCTGTATCTACAAAGCTCGAATAAAGGTAGGTCGAGTAGTCTGGTTGAGCTGCCAACAAACGTAAATCATTGAAGATTTCGCTGTCCGCAAAACCGTAATTCACGGCATCAGCGCCAGAATCGCTAACCGCTGCTGTATTCAACACTTCATTCAGATTTTGAGCTACGGGTTGCGCCGGACCGTTGGTTGCTTGCGTTGGCGCGGGGCCTTCTATTTCGATCTGATTGTTCGCAGGTGGATTGTTTGACGAACCAGAATTGTTCGGTTCGTTGTTGCTGTTGTTTGACTGGCCAACATTCTTCTTCAACTGTACAACCGCAGTCGAAGCCTCTCCACCGCGCTCAAAGACATAGGTGAACTCCGTTTGTGTCACTCCCGCGAACTGAGCGTGCGGCGTGAAGGAGACCGTTCCATCGGCTGCAATGACAACGAACCCTTCCGCCGGTTGGATGACTCGAATAGAAGCGTCCGCTGGCATCACTCCGCCGAAACCATCGTTGTCGAAAATTGAAACTTCACCAAATCCATCGCCCGAATCCTCCAGCACATCGTTCCGCAATACAGGCACTTCCACTACGTTTTCAACAGTAACTAAAATTTGGTGTGGAGCGGCCGCAAGCCCATTGGAATCCGTTGCTACAAGTTCAACGGTGTAGACATTCCCACCGTTGATTGAGTTCGGACTCTCAAAATTCGGACCATCGACAAATCGAATCGATTTTCCATCAGGAGTAAACTCAAAAAGACCATTGTCATTGCCAGAACCAGCAAACGACAACGCTACAGGATCGAGGTCCGCATCGGAAACCGAAATCAGATGGGATTCCGTTGAATTTTCAACGTTATCAAACTGACCCGACTCAATCACAGGCGCCTTGTTCACCTGTCGTACGTCGAATGTTATCGTGTTTTCGGAATCGCTTTCAGGTTCTCCACCGTTTGATTTACCACCGTCATCAATAACGACAAACCGAATGGTTCCAACGGCATCGGCCGAAACGCTGCCAGCTTCGAATACGAGGCGGTCAATGTCTGCGACGTTAATGATCGTTCCACTGGCAACTGGAATACCATCGAGGGTCAATGTTCCGTGGCCTGACGAACCCGTGACTCGAATCGCTTTCAAGTTATTTGGGTTCATTAAATCTGACGGATCATTGATCACAAAATCATCTGCGTTCAGTTGATAGCTACTCTCTTCATCGAGAATGATGGTTAGATCTTCACCCGCTGGCCGATCATTGACCAACATGATATCGAGTGTCACTGAGCCAACGACGGAGCTCGTTGCATCCGAAATCGTGTATTCGAAGCTGACTTCTGAATCGTCGTTGTCGTTCGGCGTGTAGTTCCAAGTGCCGTCGCCGTTATTGACAAGTGTTCCAGCACCGGATGTGATCGACAGACCACTGGCAACTAAAGTATCGCCTTCGCTATCGGTTGCGTTGGCCAACAGTTCGGCTTGTGTGATCATGCGAACACCGCTGTCTTCAGCGATTGGAGCCAACACGACTGGAGTTGTT
>CALLUY010000009.1 GCA_938010615.1 uncultured Pirellulaceae bacterium
CGAAGGGATTCAAGCGATTAGCCGGTGATAAGCGCAGCGCCATCACCGGATTCGGTCGAAAGCAAACATGATCCCGAAGGGATCACAGCGGGCGTTTGCTGCGATCCCTTCAGGATCGAATCGTACATTCCTTGTGGTTCCAGAGGTGGTCGCTACGCTCGACCTCCGGCTAATGGCTGAAATTCCTTCGGAATAAAAATGTGTGCAACTTCAAAGAGCCTGAGCGAGGTGCAGCAGGTACCTCGCTTACGCGTTTTGAAGCCGCAGTGTTTAGTGCTGAAGGCACGGCATGCATTAGCCATGGACGCAAGTCCATGGAACCGTTGATGCATTAATCGGCAGTCCTGAAAGGACGGCAGGAAAATTGCGGTACCGCAGAGCTTGGCTCCTACCGTGCCTTCGGCACTCTGCGGCGATTCATTAACCTTAACCACGGACTTGCGTCCATGGCTAATACATGTCGTCACTTCGTGACTGAAAGTGTGCAACTTCAAAACTTACGCGTCGGGTTACGATTTTCACGGACAAACCAAAACCATGCAATTTTGTAATCCGCTTCGGGCTGATCCTGCCACCACGCTACGTAAACATATATCCGTCGCCAAATGGATACGGAGCTGAAGTTTGCTCCGCCGGATCGTGGACCAGCAGCGTGCGATAGAGCAACTGACCGTCACGATGTCCCTCGACCAGAAAACGGCTTGGCTTTTTGATGCTGTCGACTGGAAGCGAGAGTTTGAATCCTGCCTCAGCGGCCCGAGGATAATTTGGCATTCCAGCCTCAAGATCACCGCGATGAACTTTTTCCGCTTCGATGCGATCTCCATTTTCGCACACTACCGTCAGCTCAACCGGTTGGCCGTCGATCAAAATCCAGCCAACCAAAACCATCGTCTTGCGAATCATGTTCAATGAATCGATGCGACCCCGAATTTTGAATCTGGAAAAAGGTTCGCCGATAGCTTCTTCTGGTTTCACAAGTCCGCTCATCCAAGAGGACACCGACTTCATCGTACGCTCAAGAGCTCTAATGGTATCGAAAAGAGAATCATCATCGTGAGCCGCGTTGGGCCAGAATTCGCCGTGCGTGATAATGCCTTCTTCAAGTGCCGCCATGCAGAATGCAGATCGCAACTGATCAGGCGTTAAGAATTCGTGTTCTTCGAAGCTAATTGCCAACCGCGTCGGATGCCCAATCAAGCGACAGGTAGCGCCGAACTCTTCAGCCGCGTCATTGAATTCATCCTGAAGCTGTGAACCAGTGTGCTTTAGCTCCGAAGGCAGGCAGCGATTGAGTGCGACATCTAAAGCCGCTTCGACGGCTTCTAAGGTCAGTCCGCCGGGACGATCGGCCGTCTTCATCGTGCTACGCCACGCCCGGCCAACTACTTCTTCGCGTCCCAGTACTGCCGAAAAGGCAAGCGGACCACCAAGTTTCTCGCCGGTGACAATCAGATCGGGTTGGATCGAATAATGCTGCTGAGCTCCGCCGATCTCGAGTCGAAACGCGGTCTCGGATTCGTCCAGAATCAATAGTGTGCCGTGCGATTCCAACAGAATCGACAGCTCTCGAAAATATTCTGCCGGTGGAGAATGGAATGCCGGCGGCCCCAGCACGACCGCGGCGACTTGTTCGGGATTCGTTTTCAAAAGCCATTGGACGACTTTGAGGTCGTCAAGCGGAATCGTCTTGACGTTCGCTTCTTCGAAATGGGAACGCGTAAATCGAAAACGTTGATCCTCGGAGAATAGAGGCCTGTCCGAATGGAGCTCGTGGACGGCAATCATCGGTCTGCCCGTAAGCGTACGCGCCATCTCGGTGGCCGAGTACATCGCTTCACTTCGTCCGCGTGTAAAACCGACCAAAAAATTCTCTCCAAACACCTCCACAAGCTGGTTGGCTATCTTGAGTTCGCGAGGGTCCGTTAGAGGTCCATCGCAGGATGCTGGCTGGTCCAGCTGATGTGATGGCGTGTTGATCGCCCACCGTTTGATCGCTTCTACGATCGCTGGATGGCGGTGCCCAAGAAGGTTTGAATCAGAGCTGCCAGTCCAATCGATGAACTGGTTGCCCATAATGTCCCAGATTCGACAGCCAGCAGCCCGATCTGAAAACTTGGGCAGCACCATATTTCCAAAGATCGGCTGTTGGAGGTGCGGGTCGAAGCGGTGGTAGATCAAACGAGAGCGGGCTTGCTCTGTTTTTCGGGCGTGTTCTTCGAGGAGTTTCAGGTTGATCGATTCAGCTGGCATTCTCAATAGGATACCTGCTGTGACAGCGATGTAAATTCGAGTTGGGCCATCAAACGAGGCCCCAAGTCCTCTACTTCCTCAAGTCTTACACGCAAGCACGATTGATATTGCAAGAAGTTGGCGGTTTGCTACTTTCCCGCTAAAGCTCGCGAAATCTCGTGCGGGTCAATCCTTGGAAGGGCTGTGATGTTTTCTAATCGAAACCTTGTTTGCGTAATGGCGTTTTGTGTAATTGGCATGTCATTTACCGGTTGTCGCAACCGATGCAGTCAGCCATGCGGGTCTCCCTATCAGCAACCGTACGCAAACCAATATGGATACAATGCTGCTGGCAACTATGGCCAAGCATACAACGGAGTTGCAGGACGTTCGCCCGTGATCCCTCCGCCAGGAACGGGAACGCTAAACATTCCCTCGATCGCCCGAAACAATCCCTACGGCTTGAATCCGAACCGCGGATTGCTGAACACTGGCCAAGCAGCTCCGACGCCAGCGAACCGTGCGGGCCAATTCAATCAGCAGAATGGATGGCGAGCGACCGGACAAGGAACCACAAACCCTAACGCAAACACCAACAACCCGAACCAATTTGGAACGGGCACGACGCTTGGCAGAAATCAAAATTCAGCGACGGGAACCACGAACCCCAATGTCGCACCACCGAATGCGAGCTCCGTATTGGTGCAAGATACTCAATCGAGATCAGATCGAGGATACGGCGATTCTTACGTGCGATCTCCTGACTACTCGACAACCTCAGTCAACGAAACGTATGATCGAACGCGGTTGCCGGCAACAGATGCTTCCGCAGTTCGTGCTCCATCGCAGTATTACGCTCGCGCCAGCGGAGCACAGGTGGCTCAGCTTCCACGGCAAGGATTCGTTGCTGGGCAGCAACAACCTTACTACTCTGGAACATTTCAAAACAATCAAGCGTTCAATGTTCCGCAAAGCGGCCTGGTCCAAGGTGGCGTTCAACCGGGCGCCGTGTTCGCGGCGAACAATGTGAACCGAACGGCAATGGTTCAGGATCAGTCGACAGCAACTTACGATCCCTATGGGAATACTCGTTCGGCTGATTGGCGAAATCGTGATTCTACCAGCGGCACTTTTCAGTAGCAGCTGATCAACCGTCCAGCAGTTCAATTGCGATGCCGCAATTCGGGCAGCAACTGTTGCCGAAAAAAGTCTCCAGCCAACGCGCGATTTTTGCGTTACCAGTTTCCCTAGCCAGCTTGATCAACCAAGCGACTTCTGATTCTTCGGGAAAAATCGTTCGAGGAACCACTGGCTTTTGCTCGCCATCCAAATCGATAACGCGATTGATCGGAACGAGGTAGCTTGGCGAACGGTCAGGATTGACATTCAGATAGTCGTGTTCCAGAAGCTGGGGATCGTAGTTGACAAGGTAACCCTGACTGATCAGTTCTTCATCGCAACCGGGGCACTGCACTTGGTCCTCTTCGTTGCCGTGTCGGATTCTTGTGCCGGTTACATCCCAACCGTTGAAAATCGCTAGGCTTCCAAATAGCCTCCGTTTCGAATCGGAGTCTTTACCGCAGTCGGCACGAATCAGTTGCTCGCAGAAATCCCCAGCAATTTTTAACGATTCGAACCAGGTTGAGCGTTCCGTTTCCGTCAGTTCTCCGTTGGGTTTACCTTCGATCGAAACCCACGACACTAAATCCACAATCCAGCACTGCAGCGAGTGCGGAAGTGATTCGCAAGCATTAACCAGAATCGGAACCGTGACAAAGGTCGCGGGATAAGTTGACTGCTGGTGGAAGATTGAATCGTTGATCGTGTCCAGCGCCTTATTGAGACGTTTGATTGCCGCTTCCGATCGGTCTGGTTCGCCCGTCAGAATTTTTAGTGATTCGACCAGACGATTGTCACTCCAGCAATATTTCAATTCTTTCCAACGAGGGGATTCTAGTGAGGTTAATTCCATCGGGTCTCATTCTTTCAGTGACAACAGTCAGCATTGTACAAGAACACGAGCCGCTAGAAATTGCTAAGATCAGCGGGAAGCGATTTTGTTGTATTGGAATTATAAAATGAAAACAAACCTCACCAAATTCATTGGGACATTCATTGTAGCGATCGCGCTTTCAATTTGTTTTGCGCCTCTGTCGCATGCCGAAGATCCGCTGCCGAAGCTGATTCTTGATGCTGATACTGCGAATGAGATTGATGATCAGTACGCGATCATTCGTATGCTCAGGCAGAACAAGTTCGATGTCATCGGGCTCACATCGGCTCAGTGGTTGCACTATCTTGGAGATCAAGAATCGGTTCAGGCCAGTCAAGTCTTGAATGAGAAGTTGATCGAGCTAATGGGCGTCACCAACGTGCCCACATTCATGGGCGCCGAACGGCCGATGGGAAAACCCTGGGGTGGTGATGAGGCGAAAGATTCGGCGGCCGCTCAATTCATCATCAAGTCAGCACGTGAGCTACCCGAAGGTGATCAACTGTACGTCGTTTCCATTGGGGCAACGACCAATCTTGCGTCTGCGATCAAGCTGGCTCCTGAAATCGCGCCGCGAATAAAGGCGTACCTGATGGGGTTTCAATATGACTTTGAAACCAGGGCATGGAACAAGTCAGAATTCAATGTGCGGCGAGATTTAAATGCAGCGGACTTTCTTCTAAACCAGAAGGATCTTGAGCTTCACGTGATGTCGGCAACGACTTCGAAAGTGTTTACGTTCGCTCAGCAGGATTCGTACGACAAGCAATCGAAAATGGGACCGCTGGGCCAGCAGCTAACAGATCGATGGAACGCGCGTTTCCCCACGTCAAAGACTTGGGTTATGTGGGATCTGGCGCTGGTCGAAGCGATGATCGATCCGGCATTGGCCAGCGAAGAAGAGGTGCTCACGCCGCCAGAGAATACTCAACGGAAAGTCTGGATGTACAAGACGATCGAAGTTGAGAAGATGCGTGAAGACTTTTGGAAAACAGCGCTGGGCGAATGAGATTAGGTGGACCTCGTCTTACGACGGGACGTCGATGCCTTGCCAGCGATGGGCAAGTTTCGCGGTGCCCAGAATGAGCTGAAGGACGCGCTGCGACGTGTTTGGCACCTGATAATCTACCGGGACAGGAGCAATGTTTCCGCCTGCGAACTGGTCTGTGACAGCTTGCACACAATCAAGAATGCGATCGGGATTGGTGCCGGTCAGCGTAATGCTGCCGGTGTCCATCGCTTCGGGACGCTCAAGAGCGTTACGAATGGTAACCGCCGGGAAACACAGCATCGAAGACTCTTCGCTAATCGTACCGCTATCGGATACGACGCAGAAGGATTCCTTTTGCAGTTTGTTGTAGTCACAGAATCCAAACGGCTTCATGAACCGAACTTTTGCTTCGTCAACTTTTAAGCCGTATTGATCCAGACGTTTTTGAGTTCGAGGATGAGTCGACACGATGACTGGTATGCTGAACTTGTCAGACAACATCGTCAGCGCGTTTACAAGGTCCGTAAGTGGCGCTTCGTAGTCCACGTTTTCTTCGCGATGCATACTGACTAGGATATACTTGCCCGATTCGACGCTCAGATCAGCCAGCGCGTTTGATGCGTCAATCTTCGCAGCGTAATAGTCGAGCACTTCTTTCATCGGAGAGCCAGTGACGTAAATTCGTCGGTGCGAAATTCCCTCGCTGAGTAAATGTCGCCGCGCGTGTTCGGTGTAGACGAGGTTGAAATCGCTGACGTGGTCGATGATTCGCCGATTCGTCTCCTCGGGAACATTCAAATCGAAGCAGCGATTTCCGGCTTCCATGTGATAGAGCGGAATCTTCAGACGCCTAGCCATGATTCCAGCCAGAGCACTATTGGTGTCGCCAAGAATCACCACGGCGTCGGGTTTTTCCTGACGCAAGATTTTTTCGCTTTCGATCAGTGTTCCACCAAGCACATTACCAAGCGACGAAGTATCAACGCCCATGAAGTGATCAGGTTTACGAATCTCCAGATCGTCAAAGAAGATCTGATTGAGTTCATAATCGTAATTCTGACCGGTGTGTGCGATCTGGTGATCAGTGTACTGATCAAGTGCAGCCATGGTTCGGCTGAGGCGGATGATCTCCGGGCGCGTGCCGAGGATCGTTATTACTTTGAGTCGTGAAGAATTCATGCTTTGGCAGACTGAGTCGTGGGTGTGTCGACGATCATTTGATAAGTGTCCGTATTTTCTGGGTCAAAGTGTTCTCCGGCCCAGAAAATCGTTAATAGCGGAGTGTCACCAATGTTGGTGATGTTGTGGGCGTGTAGGGTCGGAATATCGATGGCTTGAGGACGGTCGCCGCTAACTTCATAAGTTACGACCTCATCGGTAAGGACTCGACGCATGCGAATTTTTGCTTTGCCCTGGACAACCAAAAACCGTTCAACTTTGCGAAAATGAAAGTGTTCACCACGCGTGATTCCAGGATGGCTTGTCGACAGAAACACTTGTCCATGCCCATCCGCACGGGCGGCTTCGAATAAGCTGCCACGCTGGTCCTGGTGCAAAGTCAGACCGATCGAGCGTTTGTCGTACGGAATGTAAGAACGAAAAGTGTTAAACAATTGTAAATCAATCGTCTCATTCGTTTCCGGAATGACGCCGTCGCTGTAGCGTTTGCTAATGCGTTGAAGGCGTTCCAGCATCTCAGAAGCTTGCATGTCGCAACCATGCGGGCGGAGTTCGCCGACGGTTCCTTCTTCGATCGAATCCCAAATGATCTGGGCGACATCATGAGTGTGCAATAAGCTGACCCTGCCGTCACCGGTGACCTCAGCAGTTTCGCCATTGGCGAGTTGGTGTGCGAATGTGGAAACGGCTGAGTTGTAAAAGGGTTTGCCGTGTTCACCAAAAACATGTGGCAGAACGAGATTCAAAAAGCGTGCTTCTTCGCTGCTGGCCCACGCGGCAAATGTTTCTCCTGCGATTCGTTTCGAGTACCCGTATCGACTGGGGCCATCAATATGAGTTGAATTGCTATAGATGATGTGTGGTCGGCAATCGAGTTGCTGACAGATTTCTACAAGTCGCTGAGCCAACGCAATATTGGTCTGCACGATATCTTCTTCGTCGCCGCGATTCATGCCCGCAAGGTGTACGATCACGTCAGCTTTCTCAATGGCGTCGCTAAGATAAGCGTCGTCGCTGAATTGCTGACGGTTGCACGGAATTACGTTGACTTGGTCGGCCAGCGTGAGAAGCCAGGCTCTCAAATGCCAACCAATCAAGCCATCGCTTCCGGTGACAAGAATGTTTCGTTGTGGATTGTTCGTCATGAGTTTTCGTGTTTGGCTGATGTCAGGCAGTTTATCGCCCGGCATCATTGGTCACTTAAAAGGCGCCGCGAAAAGCGTGGCGGCCGTTTTCAGTTCGTCCTAATTAGTAGGCAATCCCAATTCTTCGAGATCGCTTTGGATTTCTGGGAGTGAAAGCAGAAGGTCCTTCATTCCCTGGAGTGTTAGCTGTTCCGTGTTGTGTGAGTCGTAGTCGTGAGCCATCGGTTCCCCTTGGGCTCCTTCGGTAAAGAATCGCTTGTAGTTCAAATCGCGTTCATCCATCGAGATTCGCATGAAGTCTCCCATGTCTTCACTGCGTTGCATTTCTGCCACGCTGGCAAGGGCCTCGAACATTTTTTCGCCGTGGCGAATTCCGATCGTTTCAATCTTTGTATCCGATTGAAAAATTTCGACCATCGCCTGAGCCAACATTCCGATCGTACAGGCGGGCGCTTTCTTGATGAAAATGTCACCTTGCCGTGCGTGATTAAAAGCGAACTCAACAAGTGCCACTGAATCTCGTAGTGGCAACATGAATCGGGACATTGTCGGTTCGGTGATCGTGATCGGATTACCTTCGCGGATCTGTCGTACGAATAACGGAATCACGCTTCCACGAGAGTACATTACGTTTCCGTAGCGAACGCTGCTGATCGTTGTGTCGTGTTCACCCAGTCGACGGGCGATCGATTGGGCGACTTTCTCCATGACGGCTTTGGTCATTCCCATCGCGTTGACTGGATAGACAGCCTTGTCCGTTCCCAGCACCACGACGCTTTCGACTTTGTTTGAAACCGCAGATTCAAGAACGTTGTTGGAACCAATAATGTTCGTTTCAACGGCTTGCATTGGGAAAAATTCACAAGAAGGCACTTGTTTGAGTGCGGCTGCGTGGAACACCATGTTGACGCCCTCCATCGCGCCATCGACACTTGCTCGATTCCGCACATCGCCGATGTAAAACTTCAGGCGAGATTCAGCCATGCGAACGCGCATGTCTTCCTGCTTCCACTCGTCGCGGCTGAAAATGCGAATCTGCTTGTAACCTTGGGCAAGCAAATGTAAGACCATTGTTTTGCCGAAAGAGCCAGTACCGCCGGTGATCAAAACCGTTTTGTCGGAAGGGTCGAAATTTGATTTGTCTGACATGGTTGAAGGTGGTTTTCGTTGGTGAGGTTTTGCCGGATTCCCGACGTTTCAGTAAAGTTGACTTGTTTCGGTTGCGGTTGTCCATTCAGTCCGTTGAGTGAGCATGCAACGGTGTTTGTTTTTTTACGGCGGTTTCCGCGTTTGATGTCGTTGCCTGCGATGATGGCCAAGGCGATTCGCCCTGGATCAGCCGAAGCCAACACTCGAGAAGCACCGCTTGACCAAAGTGAGATCTGCCCACTTCTTGGATTGACTCGCGGTCGTAACCTTCGTTCTTCCAAGTTTCGAACTGATCCGAAATGGAAGCAGCGACACTTTCGGCAGTTGCTGGCTGGCTACAGACGACGCCCAATTGGTTGACTTCAACCAACGACGCCAGTGACGAATCGTCTTCGACCAAACATAGCAACTTGCAACCGGCTTCCAGGTAGCTCATCGTTTTGCTTGGGTAAGCACAGTGGATCACGGTCGGAGCCAGCGAAACGACGCCAAGGTGCGATCGATGGATGACTTTCATTGCCGATTCGATTGGAAGGTAAGGATTGAAGAAAACGGAACGGTCCAGCAGCGATCCCGCCTGCTCCTTCAATGAGTCCACGCTGACGCCAGCACCAATAAACCAGAACTCAATCTCACGGTTGTTTTCGAGGACCTTGGCTGCATCAACGATCGTTTCTAGGCTCTGGAATCGCCCAATGTTTCCAGCGAACAACACGCGGAACGTGTCGCTAGGATTCTCAAACGCCTCCGGGACTTCGGCGGACTCATCGACCTCATTAATAATGAAGTTGTTGATGACGTGAACGTTGTCACCGGAAAGTCCTCGCTTCTGTAACGATTTGAGCATGTCATCCGACAGCACCACCACGGCTTTTGCTTTCTCGCAATTTCGCCTGTCGACCCACGCGGCAAATCGCAGCGGCAGCGAGCGCTTAAGCATACCGCTGGTCTGAGCAATTTCTGGGTACAGGTCCATGCAGTGGTAGATGTATTCTGTTTTGCGAAACAAGCACACGAACCTCGCAACCGCCGCCATCAACGTTGGTGGAAAAGTAGTCACCGTCATCAAATCGTAGGCTCTTCCGCGCAACACGGAATGCATGATGACGCGGAGTGCGAACCAAACAAAATTGATTGCCCTGACAAGCGGTTTCGATTTACTTTCCTTCAGCAACGGAACGCGGATCACCGTCATGCCGTCGACTTGTTCTCGCTTCGGAAGGGCGGGCCCGTCGTAGACGTTGTTGTACCCTGGCTGACAAGAAAAAATCGTGACATCGTGGCCTTCGGCTGCGAACCGCTGTCCCATGATGTATAGCATGTGCGCGTAGCCGGGCGTGTCGGGGCGAATGTATCGATGGACAAGCAACAGTTTCATTTTTGCACTCCCATCGGTTTGGCTGGTTCGATTGGAGATGCTGCCGGCGTAGCCTGGTTAGCGGAATCAGAATCGATGGTTGCCGATGCTGTTTCACCGCCAACGGGATCTCCAAAGCCACCGCCAAGAACCGTTCGCAGAGCAATTTTGATGTCGAACAGAATTCCACGGAACGCAACGTAACGATGGTCGTGGATCGCGAGCTTTCGTGGTTGGCTCATGTCAACTCCAGCCACTTGTCCGTAGCCAGTGATGCCAGGTAGAACCTCAAAGACACCGTATCGTTCACGTTCTTGAACCAGCTCAGATTGATTCTCAAGGCAAGGACGTGGGCCAATCAGATTCAGCTCCCGTTTCAAAACGTTCCACGCTTGAGGAAGTTCATCCATCTTTGATTTTCGCAAAAAGGAACCAACTTTCGTGACATAGCTTTTGCCAACTTCATGCGTTCCCGCATTCGGTGTCCCAGTGAACATCGTACGGAACTTGCAAAGCTGAAACGGACGTTGATTCTTTCCGACTCGACGTTGGATGAACAGAACGCCACCTTTGGAGGTCGTTGCGACAGCGATCGCTGCGATCAGGCAAGGAACACCAGTGATCGTCGGGACCGCAATCACAAAAATGAAATTCATCAGTGCTTTGAAGATGCCGTACACCGAAAATGTCCCGATCGGATCTGAAAGGCAGACTTCTTCGAGCGGATCGGATGACTCGATGACTGCGGTCATGCCTTCGGCGACGCGTTTCGCTGAGACGATTGGAACAAGCGACCGGACGAGCCAGAGTGCAAGTTTTCCAAGTCCCATCGGAAGGTTTTGCAGAAGCTTGATCTTTCCTCGCGTTCCGTTTCCGTAGACAGGGCAGAGCCTCGCTTGAGTAACACGAAACGCAGAATTAGAAAGCTGTTCCAGATTCTGTTCTGCAATTGCTTTGCTCGTGCCGTAGTGGCCGCCTTTGTCAGTGAGTGCTTTGGTGGTGGTGGCGAAGATGAATTTGCCAATTCCATTGGCTTTGGCAGCACGAGCAAGCTTCAACGTGAGCTCAACGTTGTCTTGCTTGAAAGCTTCCAGATCGCCACCTTGGTCGTTGTTTCGTGCAGCGAGGTGAATGACCGCGTCGGCTCCTAAAACGATAGAATCCATTTCGTCATAGTTACCTACCGTCACCGATTCGGGCAACGAAGGTTCGAGCGTTTTCGCATTTCGAGAGAGCACGCGGACTTGGTAACCACGGTCGAATAGGTGTTGCACCAACTGCCGGCCCACAACGCCGCCGACTCCAGTGACGACGATCACCGAATCGTTGAACGATCTATTTGTGGTTTGGTTTTTCAATTTATTCATAGCCATGCTCGGCATTCTTGGAGGCGACAATCGCACGGACTGCTTCCTCATGTTCGCCCAGCAATGAAGCTCTGCTTCCCGGCACGCGGTGACGAACCTTGCCGACCCACTTTTCAATCAGCTCTTCCGGCGCATCGACGCCAAGATACTCAAAGACGCGTTCAAGTTCGGTTCGCGGTTCACTAGTGACTTTTTCGTAACGAACTCTTAGCAGTGGCGATTCAAAGTTCTCACTGTTCAAGAACCTATCCGTGAGCTCCATGTGGCGAACCCACTGATGAGCCGAAACTTCGTGGATCGGTCGAGTCTCAGCAAGTTCGTTCATTCCTTTGAACTTCGGACCCCAAACGCGTACGCTTCTTTTTCCCGGTCGCAACAGGCCACCGTGATTCCATAACGCACGCGCGACGTAGAACGGAATGTCTGATGGAGGAATCGACATGATCCGAAGATACTCGCGATAGGGCGGAGAAGACTCGGATCGTTTTACCGTTGAAGGCACGACATCCATTCCGTGGCGTACCAAATAGATGTAAGTTGCTTCCGGGAAAACGGCAGAAACGAAATCTGGCCGAAGGCAATTGTGACATGTTTTATCGACAACGATTCGGCAGCCAGATTTGTTGCTGAGCTTAATAGACGAATCACGAATGTATCGAGCCGTCTTTTCGGTCAGCAAACTGACGGGGATCTCATCGGTCGCAAAGTCACGATTGCCATACCGCCACATGTAAGTCATCTCGTTGTACGGCCACGTCGTAATCTCCGGGTGGCCACAAATCATGTCGCGGTACATTTGCGTACCAGATCGCGGTGCTCCAAACAAAATCACCGGCTGAATCTCACCTCGTGAGATCGCATCGTCGTAATTGAAACGACTTGGGTGTTCTGATTTTGTTTGAATTTCAGACATCAGTTTCGTAGTTGTCGAGAAGTTGTATTGCTGCGTGCGGATTTTTAGACCGGTTAAAGTGTGCTGGCTTGATTGGCTTTGAAGGAGCGGATTCGACGGTGTTTGGATTGACGGTTCCGGGATAGCCAAAAAAGGTTTGCCAAATAAACTGCAGATCCGACAGCAGGCTCCAGTTTTGAATGTACTGGCGATTGATCGCAACTTTGCGAGGCCACAGGACTTCGTCGTTGTAGCGTTCTGGATCAGAGGCCACTGCAAGAATCTTTTCTTCTTTTCGATACGTGAGCGACGCCGGCCCCGTGATGCCCGGGCGAACGGATAGCACAATTCGGTCTTCACCTTGCAGGACGTCTGTGTAGCCCGCCACATCCGGTCGCGGTCCAACCAGACTCATGTGACCGACCAGCACGTTGACCAGTTGGGGAAGCTCATCAATTTTTAGTTTTCGCAACCACTTCCCCGTCCGTGTGATGCGTACGTCGTTTCCAGCCGTGTTGGTTGTCGTGACACCAGGGACTTCTCGCATCGAACGCAGTTTGTACATTGGAAATGTTTTTCCGTGTCGTCCAATCCGCGGATGAACAAAGAGACCGTTCTTGCCTGTGCTGATCGTCGCCAACACCCAGCCAACGACGATGATGGGCCAGATGAATAGGAGGCCAACAAATGATACAACCATGTCCAGCGTGCGTTTAATAAAACGTTGCCGCAGGGAGAGAGGATTCTGATTGTTTGACGTGGCTGACACTATGCGACTGCCTCCAAGTAGCCCAACTCTTCGAGGACATCACCGGCTTTGTCTTGGATCGATCGAACTTCCGAATCGGACAGCTGACGTTCCCACTTGCCGACACTTTTGACAGACACTCGCGAGGTCAACTTTTCGATGTCAGAACCGTCGACGTTCACGCCAACGAATTCGCAGATCTTCGTCAAATATTTAGCTGGGTCGGCAGTCACTTCTTCGTAGCGAACCGTCATCACCTTAGACTGATCCAGTCGTGAAAGCTGTTCAATCGCTTTGGAGACACAAGTTTTCCATTGTATGGCGCAGCCGACGGGCAGTCCGTTTTCCGAAAACGCTTTTTGCATGCCTGTAAATTTCGGACCCCAAGTAGAAACTCGTTTCTTGCCAGAAGTGAGTCGATAAACATGCGTTCCAAGGTAGCGAGTCGCGTAGTAGGGCACATCGGTCAGCGGCACGTAACGAGCTTTCTTCATAAGGTAACCGACGTCCAGTCCAGCTTTCCATCGAATCGACGCCGAAGCGGCGACGTCACGTCCGTCGCGAATGATGTGGACAAATTTCGCGTTGGGTAGCACCGCTTGCACGAATTCACAACGTAGCGTGTTGGCGCAGGTCTTTTCGATAATCGTTTTGCCAAGATGCTTTTTAGCAAAGCTCGCAAATTGCTTTCGAATGAATCGGATTGTCTTTTCGGTCGCCATGTCGCGAGTAAATTCTTCCGTTTCGAAATCACGGTTGCCGTGCCGCCACACGTAGTTGATTTCATCGCATGGCCAAGTCGCAAACGGTTCCAGTGACGCCAACAAGTCGCGCAGCATATTGGTGCCACTGCGGGCGGCGCCAATGATGACCAGCGGTGCTGGGAAGTCTATTTTTTGGGAATCGTTCATGTTGCTTGCAAACGGATGCAAATCTATTTCTTGTAGGTGGCTCGGATGATGCCGCAAATTCGAGAAACGTCGGCGTCGCTCATGGACGTACCGCTAGGAAGGCACACGCCCTGACGGTGAATGGATTCGGCAACTTCACCGCCGGCGACTCGACAATGCGAAAATACTTTTTGCAAATGCATCGGGAACCAAACCGGTCGAGCCTCAATGTTGTCGGCTTCCAAGGCATCGATGACGCCTTGTGGCCCTGTTCCGAAAACTTTGTCGTCAATCAGTGCAGCTGTGAGCCAACGGTTTCCTTTGCCGTAGTCGGCTTCAGGCATAAAGGTAATGCCGGGCACGTCGTTGAGTTTCTTGACGTACAGGTCGTAGATCGCACGTTTTCGCGCGACGCGTTCCTCAAGAACTTCAAACTGAGCCAAACCGAGTGCCGCAAGGATATTGCTGAGCCGATAGTTGTAGCCGACTTCATGGTGTTCGTATTGCAGGCCCGGTTGTCTTGCTTGCGTTGCAAGATGTCGAGCGTAGTCGACCAGTTTGCCATCGTCGCTGGCAACAACGCCACCGCCAGAAGTCGTAATGATCTTGTTTCCATTGAACGAAAACGCGGCTGCGGTCGCGCCTTTTCCGGTATGACGATCCTTGTAACGGGTGCCCATCGTTTCGGCACAATCGCAGACAACCGGAATGCCGTGCGGCTGACAGATCTCCAAGATGCGATCAAGATCGCAAGCCTGCCCGTAGTTGTCGGTCGGCAGCACGGCCGCTGGTTTGACACCTTTCTTGAGCAGCTCTTTGATTTCCGCTTCCAGCAAGTTCGGATCCATGTTCCACGTTTCTCGATCGCAGTCAATGAACGCAAGGTCCGCACCAAGATAAGTCGCTCCACAAACGCTGCCGATAAAAGTCATCGTGGAAGCAATGACCAAGTCACCAGCTTTGATTCCAATGCTGCGGAGCATCAAGTGAATTGCTGAAGTGCCATTGGCCACCGCGACACAATGTTCAAATCCAGTTTTCTCGCGAAAGAGTTCTTCGAATTGAGTCAACTGTGGTCCGACGGGCGCGATGTAGTTGGAGTCAAATGCCTGTTTGATATATTCCATCTCGCGCCCTGACATATGCGGAGCGGAAAGAAAGATCCGCTTCGATTTGTTTTCCGTTAGAGAGGTCATGGCAATGGTGTCGAGGTTATTGGGGATGGTGAGCAATGGTCTCTTCTTCGCTAAATGTCTTGGTGCCACTTCGGTCGAGAAAACTGTAAGTGTGGACCAAGGTGATGAACAACCCAACTGCAAAGCCAATCGAAACAGATGTCGCGGCGCCCACGACGCCGTACTGTTTTACGAACAGAAGGGCAGAAATGGATGTTGTCAAAAATATAACGATGTCAAATAACGTGTAGGTGAAATAAGAACCGCAAGCTTGCGTCGCTCTTCCTGCAGTACGTTGTACTCCTGCAAAACAACTCGCCAACAGTAACAGGAAAAACAGGAGTGTCTCATTGTAGTTGGCGCCAAGGAGCCGCGCCATCACTGGTGGAACGACGATTGTTCCGCCAATGATAGCGATGACTCCAACCACGAAACTGGCCAGAATCATTTTGTTCAGCAAACGCCAAAATGGTGTCTTGTCTTCCTTTCGAAAGAGCGAGGAAAGGACCGAGACACCTGCGTGGCCGACGGCACCAATCAGCATTTGGATCGAGAACGCGAGCTGGGAGAGTACGCCGTAGACGCCCAGAGCCGCAGTTCCAAACCAAGCTTCAATACAAAATTTTGGAGTGTTGAGCGCGAGTGATGAAACCAGAGCATCGAAGCCGAGCGGTAAGGAACGTTTTGCGATTCTGGTAACTGAAGAAACATCGGCAAGCGATGCGATTACGCTTGATAGGGTTAGGGAATATTTTGGCTCGTTCAATTTCCAAGAACCGGGCAAGTCGACAAGAAGCGCCCAAGTTAAGGAAATAGCCGCCATTGTCATCGCCGCGATTCCTGCGTTGCCTTGTGCTAGCGGAATGATGATCGCCATCACGCAAAGGCAAATGATCCCTTTGAAGGTAAGCGACGATCCGATTCGATCACTGAACTGCAACCGTTGATAGCCGCCGAAGCTCAAGTTGCTGATCGATTCGCCAATTCTATATGCGATCAATCCGGCAAACACAGCGAAGTTCGAACTGAAGAACCAAAGCGAAACACAAACCGCGGTAACGGCTGCCAAGACGAGGCACCAAATCCGCAATCCAAGATAGCTTCGAAACTGTTCATTAAACTGATGGTCCGTCGAACGGGAAACACGTAAGTTGAGATCGAAGAACAAAAAGATCGGAGCCGTTGTTGCCAATGCCAACGTGTAGCGTCCAGCTTCCAAGTCGCTTCCAAACTTGACCAGCATCGCCAGAACCACCCATTGCGAAAACGCATAGAGCACTTGTCCGCGAAAGAGTTTTTGCACTTGGTGCAGAAAAGATTTTTGCTGTGGAGATTCAGTCATCAAGCTATGTTAATCAAACAGCTTTGTTGGATTCAGACATTCTTTGTTTATGTGGCAATGCTGTTTGCAATTGACTCGATGTACTCCAAATCGGATTCTGAAAACGTGCTCTGGTCCGAGACGCTTCCTCCGATGCTGCCGAAGCTGCTGTCGAATCTTTCAGGATCGCGGATGCCCTGTTTCTCGCTCTTTTTCATGTTCTTAAGGTTGGCCAATTCAACAGCGCCGCCAACGAAAGGCATCAACTCGTCATAGCCCATTTCGCTCAGGACTCTTGTGACCTCTTCAACAGTCCTGTCTCGCATCGAGTTATATCGCAGTTCAACCGTCGAAGATGGTTTCCAAGCAAGGTAATGTTTTCTCCACGCTGGCATTCCAAGCTTGGGATTCCGGATCAAGCTAGAAAGACTTTCAACATTGTGGCCTCGATGAGCACTGTAATAGCGAAAGCACGATTTCATCACACCTTCCGGTTCTCGCCAGAGGTGAAGAATCTGCTTTGGTCGAAACGGTTTGATTTCCCCGGCCAATCGGTGCGTCTTTATCAGCCGTGGACGGTAGTAGTCGGCTCCACCGCTGCCGAGGTCGGAGAAACCAAGTACCGGCATCACTTTTTCAAGATCCAACATCGATGTGTTTTCGCTGGTTCCATTTTTCAAGTTAAGGCAATTGGCAAAAATAGTTCGGAACCAAGTGCTGCCCGATCTAGGAAACGACGCCAACACGATGTCGTCTGACCCCATCGCGTAGCAACCTGTAAAATGTCGGACTGCCTGTTTGACTTTATGCACGATTTGCATTGCAACCACTTTCTATTTCATCAACTCAAGACGAGACTTGATCGTCATAGCGAGCCACTTCGAAAACTCGCGTGCCGATGCCGAATTTAGATGACTCCCGTCATACGTTTTGAATTTCGCTGGATCAACGTCGATCCAAATGCCACCCAAGTCCGAAAACGTCTTCTTAAACTCGGTATATTCAAAGCCACTTTTTTCGTCTTCAACGGCTGACATTGAATCAGAAACGGGTGGTCGAAAAGCGACGACCCGAACTCCTTGTCCAATTAACGTCTGAAGATATTCGCATGCCGATTTGACTCGAGCTGGATCAGCGGCGTTGCCGTCGAAGCGGACGTTGAAAAATCGGAGAGCGTAGTCCTCGTTAGGTTTTTGATGAGACGATTCGATCCAACCGTTTGGATAGTAGGTTTCTTGAAGTGGATTTTTTCGACGCGAGGCAACTCGCATCATCTCTGCCAATTTCGCAGGTTCGAACCGTTGCTCGATAGCAGCGAACCAGGCGGGAGTAGAAAATCTCGATTTCTTCGCGGCTTTGAAATCTTTCAACTTTTGATTGAAGCCGTTCGTCGTCACCGCGTTTGCGGTAAATCCGTTTGGTGTAATTCCCAATACTAGGATCTTCTGTTTGTCTCCGTCGCCAAGCCGCTCGGCAGCCATAGAGTAGTACTCTTCATTGGCCGGCGTTCCTCGGAACCCGAAGTTCAGAGCTTTCCCCAATCCTGCATTTTCGAATTCTTCTACGTTTACTCCGTGAAGGATTCGTGAATCTCCTGCGGCGACAATGTCAAACTCTGCTGGACCGCTGAACTTATTCTGCCAAAACGTGGATTCTGGAATTCCATGCTTGTCTCGCGGTCTCAAAATTGCGATTGCGACCAACAGGCTCAAGGCGAGCACTGCGACTGTCAGGATTCTTACTTTTTCAGTGGACATCAAAATTGAAAGTAGACAAACGTTGCGCCGGGCCCGCGGAATAAAATGGTCATCACAATGACGACCGCCAGAGTTACAACACGAACATTCTCAAACCACGGTTTCTGAAAAACGGACCACGTGTTAATTCCAAGAGCGAAAAATGCTTCTCGTGAGACCGCTGCCCCAAGCCACAGGAACTGAAACATGCCGATCTTTTGCAGGACGTAGTCGGTGTTCAGTTGAGTCACGTTGAACAATTGAGCGACGATTGCGTTCGCTTGGCCAAAGTTTTCGGCGCGGAAATATACCCAAGCAATGCACGTCAGGAAAACAGTGATTCCAATCGCGACCAGGTTGCCAATCGGTCCAAATTTTTCCAGCATCTTAGGCCACTTGGTCCAACGTTCGACGCTCAAGTACAACGCGTGCAAGGCGCCCCAAGCGATGAACGTCCAAGCTGCACCATGCCACAAGCCGCTAACTAGCATGGTCACCCACATGTTGAAATGGGCTTTGTAGGGAGTGACGCGGCTACCGCCGAGAGGGACGTAAACGTAATCTCGAAACCACGTTGAAAGCGAAATATGCCAACGTGACCAAAAGTCTCTGAAGCCACGAGCAACGTAGGGATGATTGAAGTTCTCAGGAAAATCAAATCCCATCCACTTGCCGAGCCCTCGGGCGATGTCACTGTAGCCGCTGAAATCACAATAGATTTGAAATGCCCACATGAGGACAACGCACCACCAGTAGGTGGTCGACGACGCAACCGCGGTTGAACCGAAAGCTGTCGCAACGACAGGAGCAAAAGAATCAGCAATGACCATCTTTTTGAAATAGCCATGTACGATCCAGCGAAATCCGATCCAGATATCACCTTGGTTTAACTCCTGAGGTGACTCGAGTGCCGGAATCAGATCTTTGGCTCGAACAATCGGGCCGGCAACCAGTTGAGGGAACATCGAAAGGTATGCGAAGAAATGGCCGATGTTGCGAGTCGGCTTCATTTCGCCTTTGTAGACGTCGATCGTGTAGCTCATTGACTGGAATGTATAGAAGCTGATTCCAACTGGCAGGATCAATTCGGCGGCTGGAATGTTCAACGGCGATGATAGTAGCTCGCTTCCGCCATTGAGGTTCGCAATGAAGAAGTCGAGGTACTTGAAGATCGCCAGAGAGCCGATGTTGCAAAACAACGACAAGCACAGGAAGAACTTCTTCGCTTTGGAATACCGTTCGATACCGAGTGCGCAAAAATAATCCACCAGTCCACTGGCGATGATCAGGAATAGAAATCGCCAATCCCACCAGCCGTAGAAAATGAACGATGCGCAAACGATGAAGATCGATCGCGTGCCGACGAAACGTCGAACGAATGGCCAAATTCCAAAGAAAATGGCAGCAAAGATAAGAAAAACGAGTGAATTGAAAAGCATCGCTAAGAGACCCAGTCGGGTCGATGTTCATTCCTGCTAGTTCAATTCATAGCAAACGAGCCGGGCAGGCACTTGCGGATGCCGCGGATGAAGCCAATCTTTTGTTTGGCGAAAATCTCGATTGAATGGCGGCTTCGAAAGGTTGACTCCCGATCCGACCAAGTGCCTTGTGTAAGGACCGGCTGTTTCGAGATCAAGGTTTGGTTCAAAGTCTTCGGCGGGCACGTCTTCGAAAACGATGACCTTTGCGGGACCCATTTTCTCAACCTGTTTGAGCACATCCAGAATCATGTTGTTTGGCAAGTGCTGTAAAACTTGTCTGATGATCACGACATCGGCTTGGGGGAGTTCAGCGGACGTTGCGTCGAGCTGGACGAAATTTACGTTTTCAAGATCCGCGTAGCGTTGCTTGTTCTTCCCGATGATCACACTGGATACATCTCCAGCGGTGTATTGATTCGCAAGGCTTGCAATCTTGCTGCCAAAGCTGAAATCACCACAGCCAATCTCCAGCGCGGTGTGGCCATCAAGGAACTTACTGTCGGCGATGTATTTTACCGATTCGTCAAGCCACAGACCGAAGGAACCATCACCGGAAGGACTCGTACTGTCAGTGCCTTCCTGCCACACAAGATCTGTATAGACTTTGTCAAACCTTGCTTGATTGTTATCCATGCTCTTGTAAGCATCGATATGCGGTCGCAACCTGAACTGCCGAAACTTGTGGATTGCGGAAGTTGGCACGAGTGATTTTATCGTTGACTTGACGGTCGCGACGAAGCTCATGGTGAGGCTCAAATTAAGGGTTCAGTTCAGTATGTTTTGAAAAATGTGACGATAGATTTCGGCAGCGTTTTCCCACGTAAATTGGGCAGCGTGCAACTTGCCAGCGTGTGACATCGATTCAGCTTTCTTGCGCGAACCGATTGCGGTTTTCAAATGTTCGGCAGCTTCATCGGCGTTGTCCATCTCAAAGTACAACGAATCCGAACCGCCGACTTCTCGCAAAACGGGAATGTCGGTGGCAACAACCGGTGTTCCAAAAACAGCAGCTTCAAGGACAGGTAGGCCGAAGCCTTCGATTCGCGAAGGAAAGAAAAGTGCAGATGTGTTTCTGTATTCATCATTTAGTTCTTCAACACTCAATTTCCCCGTGTGGACGATGTTAGATTCGTTTGCCGAAGTGCCTTTGCCGACAATTCGAAATTCAACATCGCTCAGAATCGACGCAACCTTCTCGAGAGTTCGAATTCCTTTGTGTGGTTTTGAGCCACTGGTCACTGCCAAAACCGTCGGCGTGCCGGAGTATTGCCATGGTTTCTCGGCGGCTGCTTTTTGTTTCGTGACGTCGATCCCGTTAGGGGCTCCGAAAACTTTCGGTTTCTGTCCTCCAATGGCTCTTTGCAATTCGTCAACGTTGGAGTCAGAGACGGTGACAATGGCCGCTGCCTTTTTGGCGACTCGCATTGAGTTTTTCCAGCGTGCGGTAAACGCCAGTCGCCTTTTCAAATTCGAATCGTACTCTTTACGCGGTTCCGAATAGTGCAGTGGAATCAGATCGTGAATCGTAATGATTTCTTTGGCTTTGCACGAACCGCCGACTCCCTGATTGAGAGGCGACCATACGATTTCGCCGGCCAATGGGATCGAACGGAGTTCTCTTGTCGCAAAGAAGCGATTCATAACGCCTGGCGAATCGCTGCCGGTCTCTCGGAATTCGAACCGACCGTCAAGAAAAGAGTTCAGCCACCTTTTACACGCAGTTGAACCGTAAATCCGCAGATCGATCTCTTCGAAATGGGAAAACTGCGGCAGCAATCCTTCAAGAAACACCTGCGCGCCACCGGCTCGTCCGGGAACAAACCCGCAAAGGTTACAGTGGAGTGGAATCATCTGGAGAGTATCTTTCCAAACGTTCGGCGAGCACGATCGACTGCTCGAATCCAAGTGCGACGACATTGAATCGCGACGACGCTCTGTTCAACGTCAACGGAATTTTTCAACGCTTGACCATCCACTCCAGCGGCCAGATCAAACGTGTCGGCTTCATTCAGCAACCGAACTTCATTGACGTTTCCAAATGCGGTGCCACGGTTTGGTTCGGTAAGTTGAACCTGATTGATGATCTTCAGCGATTCGGGGTCAACGACGTTCAGCCAGCCGCAGCTTTTCACACGCTCTGCTCGTCCTGCACTATCCGACATTCCTGCGTAGATTAGTTTTCCATCGCAGCTCATGCCTTTGGTGTGTTTGTCGAGTTTCTTTCTCCCGGTTTCGCGAAGCGTTCGCAAGTCAATTTTTACGATCGCTCGTGCGGAGGAGGCGTTCAAAAACAGATCGTGTCCGATGACTCCGATGTTGTGGCAGCACCAATCTTTCAGCGAAAATCTTCCTAGCTCTTTCAGCGAAGAGCCATCATCTTCGAGCACCACAATTTGACTTTCCAGCTTACGGAAATTGTGGAGCATCACTGCGACAACGCCGTCGACAGGATAGACAGAGTTGATATGGTTCACATCGGTATCGAAATCATTAATGTGGATCCGATCAAGGAGTCCTTGCTGGGGATCCCAGCGATCAATCGAATTGGCCCTTGAATTTGAGACCAGAAATCCACGAACGCCATGCCGCGTGATTTGATGAATGTCTCCAGCTTCCTCATAGAGCGGCAGTTGCTCGCCAGCGGTAACGCTTTCCCCATCGAAATTCCAAACGCGGATTTCTCGGGGTAGGATATCCTTCCGGCCAGGTCCGCCGCGATACGCGTAAATTGTCGATGAATTGCAGTCCGCCGCAACGTCAACGGTGACGCCGTAGTGGTATCCGTCGTCGATCAACTGCGAATGAGAGATTTCAAACTTCTCATCGAGGACGACAAAATAGAGTCCGCCATGGGTGGCGATCACAAAACGTTTCTTGGTTGGTTTCATCAGCTCGAGACGGGACTGCGAAGAGTTCCTATGGGACTTGGGTTTTCGACGGGAGCATAGACGCGGGCTGAAACCGAGACAACGTAGACGACCGCGCTCACCGTCACGAGATCCACCATTGGCATAATGAAAGCGGGACCGACAGAGTGCGTTGCTGCCTTAAAGGCACAGGGGAACACGACGAAGATGTAGATTGGTACTAATAGGACTTCGTCCATGACGAGGTTTCTACACCATTGGTAGCTGACCTTGAGGAGGATCCCCAACAGCAAGCTTCCGAGGATGACGCCGGGAACATGAAAGTTCCAGTACAGTTCCGCGGCAGATCCTGGCGGAACTCCTGAGACATTTAGCTTATAGATTTGCTGCCCAATAATCGGACCGGAGTGAATCAACGGTTTGCTGGGCAAGATTTCTCGCGGAATCGGCGCGAGGAACCAAACAGCAATTGTCTTGCCATGTTGGAACTCAAGTTTTTCCGGGATGCTGTGCACAACGTGCGAGGTCACCGCAATGTCGGGACCGTGTCGATTCAGCAGCAGGTGACCAAATCGCTTTGCCATCCCTTCGTTACTATCGGCACCTGAGTTTCGCACAAGGGTGACAAAGACCAGTAGCCCAAGAAGCAATGCGACTATCGACATCAATTTGAACGTCAGGATTTTCTGATGCATATAGTACAGGCAACCAAAGAAACAAATGATCACCCACACGATTCCTGCGCGAGAACTGGAATAGAAAGGGAATGCGATTGAGACCAAAATCAGGCCTCCCAGAATCATCATTCGAAACAAATTACCAGCGCTGGTTTTCGAAAGTTGATATCGACTCCAATGCGCCGCCAGTAGCAACAGCGCGATGTTGCCAAGTTTCGCAAAGTGACGAAGCCATCCGTGTTGGCTGAATCCTTCATCAGCACCAACGTCCAGCGTTCTGATCGAACCACGTTTCGAAGAAAGTCCACCGCTGAGTCCACCGTTGAATACAAAGTAAGCAGCGAACGCGGCAAGGCTAAGTAATCCGCAGACTGCACAGATGAGGATTAGCCGGTTCGGGCAGCTGACGCGAGGGATTTGAATGGCTCTCTGTTTGGCGGGAAAACCAAAGAATCCAATGGCCATAAAAATCACAAACATCACGATCAATGCCGACGGCCAAATGAAATATTCGACCGGCTCGTTCAACAAGATGTTTTCGGCGACGAATTCATCGCTGGGCAGGCCGAAAGACATACAGATTGACGGAAATGTGCAGCCGTAGATGACCGCAAGAATCAATGCTGACCACGGGCAGAACCAGTCGTACTCACGTGACACAAACACCGGTACCAAACTGGTCAACAAAATGGTGGTGCCGGCGGCGACGAAGAAGAACTTCATGTCGATCGACATCGCCATCACCCAGAATGCACTCGTCAAAACTCCCAGCAACGCGATCACGCCACGTTGCAAGTTTGTGACTTTTACGAAGCGATTCACTGTACTTTTTCCGCAGTGTTAGACTTTTTGTGACGAGGCGGCGCGACTTCCGCACCGGCGCCGTATTCGGGCACGAACTTTTTGATCAGCTTCAGGATCTCTTCCGTGTCTGCGTAAGCTGACTCGATCAGAGTTTGGACTTGGTGTTCAACTTCTTCAAACCGAAACGGGCGGCTGAAGGAAGACAGGATCTGATCGTGAGACGTCGGTGTCGACTTTTCATCGCCGTAGTACAACTCTTCATAGAGCTTTTCGCCGGCACGCATGCCTTTCTCGACGATCTCGATCGAATCCGTAGAGTGCCCGGCCAAACGAATTAGATCGTTTGCGAGGTCGAGGATCTTCACTGGCTGTCCCATCTCAAGGACGAAGATCTCTCCCCCATTACCCATCGAAGCGGCCTGAATGACAAGCTGTGATGCTTCGGGAATCGTCATGAAGAAGCGAGTCATCCGTTTGTCGGTGATCGTGATCGGTCCGCCGCGGCGGATTTGTTCTTGAAAGAGAGGTACGACGCTGCCGGCGGAGCCCAGCACGTTTCCAAATCGAGTCGAAATGAAAGCTGTCTTTGAGTGTTCGCCGATCGATTGGCAATAACGTTCCGCCATCTGCTTCGTGCAGCCCATGACGCTAGTTGGATTCACGGACTTGTCAGTGGAAACCATCACGAAGCGTTCGACACCAAATTCGTGAGAGTGGTCGGCGATGATCTTGGTTCCCTTAATGTTGTTGATAATGCTTTCGCCTACATTCTCTTCGACCAGCGGAACGTGCTTGTGAGCCGCCGCATGGAAAACGAGATCCGGCTTCAGGGTCTCGAAAATCTCGCGAATTCGCGGAGCATCGGTGATGTTGGCGATTCGTGGCACATACTTAATATGCGGCGCGGTGTCGTTGAGCTCCCGTTCGATATGGTAGATGCGGTTTTCGCCGCGTCCCAACAAGATAATTTGGCGTGGTTGGAATTTGGAAAGCTGACGACATAGCTCCGAGCCGATCGAACCGCCGGCTCCGGTGACCAAAATCGTCTTTCGGTCGACGATCTTCTCGATCGCTCCAAGATCCAGATTGACTGGCTTACGACGCAGTAAGTCATTGTAAGAAACTTCCCGGATCGGAACCGAGTCAGCTCCTTGAAGATGATCTTTCAGAGGAGGCAGGATCCTAATTTTGAATCCACGGTCTGAGGCCGAGTCCAAAAGCTCTCTTAGTTGGCGACCGTGCAGCGTTCCGGTAATGACGAACAGAGTCTTAGCACGATGTAGCTTGACCAAACCGGAAAGACTTTCCAATGCTCCAACGACACGGATGTCGCTGAACCGACGGCCCACTTGTTTATGTTCCTTTGATACCATTCCAACAATTCGTACGCCCATTTTTTTCTGACCGTTGATCAGGTGAGCCAACTTTGCGGTGTCAAAATCGCTTCCAATAATCAGGGCACGTTCCCTGACGTTATTGCGATCCATCGGAGCAATTCGCTCGTCCCAAACTCGCCAACAAGAACGCAGCCCACCAAGAACGACGATCGTCAAGACGAGATCATTGAGCAGCACAATCCGTGGAATTCGGTTTTGCCAGTTTTGCAAAACGAAGTAATCGCAAGCAACAATCACAAGGGTCGCCACCGTGGCACTTCGTAGCAGCGAAATGAAGTCAGAAAAGTTGACATGTCGCCACCAACCGTGAAAGCTACCCAAAGAGTAAAAGATGAGCAGT
Source organism: uncultured Pirellulaceae bacterium (assembly GCA_938010615.1). Taxonomy (GTDB): domain Bacteria; phylum Planctomycetota; class Planctomycetia; order Pirellulales; family Pirellulaceae; genus Mariniblastus. Next base: position 25,742 of record CALLUY010000009.1, read on the forward strand.
TTTGCCGAAACAACGAATGGCAAATTCTGCCAGTAAACCGCCTGATACCCCTCTGGAATTTCCAGCGTGAATCTCATCAGGTACGCAACCCAATAGAGTGCCGCGAAAACGAAAAGATGGGCGGCAATTAGCAGAGGCAATCGGAACCGAACGAGACTGTCTCGGAATTTCCAGTGAATGGCCGCGTGTCCTTCTGAATCGCTGGGATTCGGTTCGTTGTTGAGATCGGACATAAAAAAGCAGCCTGTAGGGGCAATTGGTGGTGGGTATCAGTCAACTCAAGGCGGACTCCGTCCCCTTCGGTGACGCCCAACACAAAGGCGTCCTTCAACTTGAGTTAAGAAATGTACGAATTGGGGTCCAATTAGGAACCCTATAAGGCTTTCAATTAGATCGCCAGCCGAACACGCATAACTATAGTTGCGACTGCCACACTCCCACTCCAAAACCCTGTTTACGTAGAACTTACAGGAAATACAGACTTCTTAACCGGGAAAGCTTCGCTCTCAAGCGGAGGCATGATTGCCCATCAAGAAGGTGCTGACCCCGAAATAAATTGTCCCCGTGCCACACGATAAACAGGACTCTTGGTTTACCAAAGTGTCCGTCCTACTTGGCCAGCAACCAAACGCTGTAAATGACGACACAGGTGATGATTAAGGTCCCGAAATTTAACAACCAAGAAGCTTTCTTCAGGCTACTGAGGGCAACAACTTGTGCGATCACGCAAACGATCGCGACGATCGACATCTTGAAGGCCACCATCCCAGTAACGTCCCAGCGATCGATGAAAAATTTTGCGATTTGGTTGGCTTCGTCATTTCCACTTCTTAGGTGCAAATACGTCAGGAAGATGTCCAACGCATTGACCAGAACGAAATAAGTCGTCTGGTCTTGGAGTGGTAATTTCCCCGTCAGCAAATGCTTTACAGTGCTGGCTCCGTTGGTAGACCCTGCAGGCTTCCTCCTATTTTCCGTCGTGGGCCTCGCTGTTTGAGGAGGCCTTTCGGGCGATGCAAAGGGATTAGGTTGGGGTCTCTGACGGGCCGGCTTGGGTAAGGGACTAACGCTGGCACTTAGCTCAGCTTCCTTGCGGCGAACCAGTTCTTCGTAAGCCGCTGTTAGCTCCTGAAACTTCTGGCGATCGCCTCCCAAATCAGGGTGATGTTGACGAGCCTTCTTTCTGAATGCTGCATGAATCTCGTCCAAGCTGGCCGACGGTGGTACTTCAAGAATTGTCGAAGGGTCATCGTACATCGAGCAGTCGTTCAGCATTCGCGTTAAATCATCCATTCCCGTAAGAGACCATCTTAGTCTTACCAATCAAATAAGTCACAAGCGATACTTAACATTTGTGTCATCTTGTTACTGCGGAGAATTCAACGAAAATGATCGGAGCCCCCTGAACGCAATAACAAACAATGAACAACCGACCTGACATTCGAACGATCTACGAATTGCAACCGGTGCTACCCATTACGGAATGGTGGCACTGGCTGATAACCGTGGTTGTTGTTGGATTGCTGATAGGTTGGATCTTTTGGCTGTATCGCCGCGACACGGTCAAGTTAAGTCGTTCAATTACGTGGTCGTTGACTGCGATGCGGTTCTGCGTTGTTGCTGCCCTGGTTTTATATTTTCTTGGTCCAGAAAAGCGAACAGAGACCCGTTCGGTTAAAGATTCACGGGTCGCTGTGTTGGTCGATACCAGCTTGAGTATGGGGCTAAGCGATGACCAGGATGTAGGCTCAAGGAATGCAAATTCGATCGGTCCAGAAACTCGAATCGACAAAGTGGTCCGTTGGATCAAAACTCAGCAGCCAGTTCAGCGACTGCAACGGCAGCATGAAGTTAACGTTTATCGGTTTGATGATCTGAATCGTCCCGAAGTCGTCTCGAGTTTTTCAAAGATCGAAGAAACGAAGAGTGACGATGTTTCTTTAGTTTCAAATCCAGGCGTGGCAGCGAATGCAAATCGCTTGTTAGCGACGGCAATGAAGTTTGGCATCGGTGGCATCGTATTCGCGATTGTTGGGCTCATTTGCATTCTCTTCAGTGCGCTCGTTTCGCTTCGGAAGTCCAATGGATTTCACGCGGCGCCGTTGGCGATCGGAATGCACGCCGCCGTGGCCGCGCTTCTTTTGTTGGCGGTGTGCGATTTGTGGGTGCCAAACTTTGACCTCGCAACATCGGTTGGTTGGAAAGCGGCTAACCCCAACGATTTGATCGTCAATTCTGCAGACGGCAACCTTGAAGAAGACCCGGTCAACGATGTGCGTGCGAAAGACATCGACTGGGGTAGTCGGCTCGCTGCCCGTGGAGGAGCAACTCGTTTGGGAGCCGCCATCGAGTTCATCGTCAATCGAGAACGTTCTGGGCCGATTGCCGGCATCGTTGTGGTCACCGATGGGCAAAGCAACACTGGAACTTCGCCGGAAGCCGCGATGATTGCAGCGTCCAACGCGGGAATTCCTTTGTATCCGATTGGCATTGGTTCGACTCGTGTTGCTCGAAACGTACAAGTCGCCGACGTACAAGCGCCGCCTCGAGTTTTTCCTGGCGATCGATTCAAAGTGAAATCGTTAATCACGACGTTTGGGTTGGAGGGAACTTCGGCCCGTGTGAAACTGTTTTCCGTCGATGCAAAGAACACGGAAATCGAAATCGAAGAAGCGGAAGAAACCGTCCGACTCGGCGCCGATGGAGAACCCTTGCCGGTCTCGTTCGATGTTCAGCGAGCAGAGAAAGGCAAACGTCGCTACACCGTTCGCGTTTTGCCGATCGACCAAGAACGTGAAATTCGAGACAATCAACGTAGCGTCGTGGTTAGCATCGTCGAACGAAAGACGAATGTTCTTTTGATGGCCGGTGGGCCAACGCGAGAGTTTCGATTCTTGCGAAATCAACTCTATCGCGACAAAAGCATCACGACTCATGTGTGGCTGCAGTCTTCGAAACCGGGCGCCGATCAGGAGTCGGATGTTTTGCTTGACGGATTTCCAGCCACGCGGGAAGAGATGTACTTCTTCGATTGTGTGATTGCGTTCGATCCCGATTGGCGAGAGCTTTCGCCGAATCAGACGGCGCTGCTGGAGCGTTGGGTTGCTGAACAAGCTGGCGGACTGATCCTGATCGCCGGACCCGTGAACACACCCGAGTGGACTCGTAAGCCACGTGGGGACGAAGCGATTGATGTGATGCGAAAGCTCTATCCAGTTTCGTTTTACTCGCAAGGAAGCGCGATTCGAAAGCTGGGACGGTTTGGTGGCGGCGAAGCTTTTCCACTGCAGTTCACTCGCGAGGGCAGGGCGGCTGAGTTTCTTTGGATTGGTGATACTTCCAGCGAAAGCTTAAGTTCGTGGGATAGCTTCGAGGGCGTTTTTGGATACTACGCCGTAAACGAATCTAAAGCCGGAGCCGACGTGCTGGCGAACTTTGCCGATCCGAACACTTTGATCGGGGAGCGACTCCCGATTTACTTCGCCAGCCAGTTTTATGGAGCGGGTCGTTCGTTCTTTCAAGCCAGCGGCGAGATGTGGCGAGTGCGGCGGATGGATGTCGACTACTTCGAAGAGTATTACAACAAGTTGATCCGCTGGGCGAGTCAGGGACGATTGCTACGCGATTCACGCCGTGGCGTCTTGCTTGCCGATCGGCAACGTTGTTGGATGGGTGACACGATTTCGCTCCAGGCGATTTTGCGCGACGCCCAAGACGAGCCGTTAATGCTGACCGAAATCGAAGCCACGATTTTGCGGCCGGACGACACGACGGACAAAGTCGTGCTGCGGTCCAATCCGGCTGCCGTTCGCCCGGGAACTTATTCAGGACAGTTCATTGCTGGCGTCGAAGGAGACTTTCGTGTCACGCTTCCCATTCCCGACAGCCCGGATTTGGAAGTTCTTTCAACCACGATTGCTGCCAGTATTCCGGATCTGGAGAAGGAACGTCCGCAAAGGAACGATGCTTTGCTGTCGAAACTGGCAGATAAAACCAACGGTCATTACTATGTCGGGCTCGAGGAATTCTCCGTTGCTGCAACGGAAGAAACATCTCCCGAGAGCCAGATTATGTCTCGAGATCAGGAATCTTTTCTGTCGGGATCGTTCGATCGCGTGTTCAAGCGAAAGCTGATGATGTGGCTAATGGGCTTGGTGGTTTTAGCGTTAGCGATGGAATGGACCGTGCGACGGCTTCATCGTTTGGCGTAGAATAACTTGCTTTTATGAAAGTCATTTCGTGGATGATGTTTTGGAAGATCTGGAAGGATCAGTTGCAGACATTTTTATTCCGAAGGAATTTCAGCCATTAGCCGGAGGTCGAGCGTAGCGACCACCTCCGGAACCCTAAGGATACACGATTCGATCCTGAAGGGATCGCAGCAACCGCCCGCTGTGATCCCTTCGGGGTGGGCTCGAAATAGTGCAACTTCAAAACTTGGGCGTTTGGCTGGAGGATCAAGCACGTTCGCTCTGAGGCATCAAATGCCAGAACCAGTTTCGCAATTCGAGACATGATGATCGGAACGGCTTTGCTTGCTCTCGTGCTGGCGATCGGTAGAGCTTGGCTTCCCGGCAATTTACCGACGTGGTCCAGCGTCCTTGATGCAAGCGGACTCAACCGGATGGAAAACGTCACGATTTTTTTGATCTTCAGCGTGGTAAGTTTGATCGTGACACTGCCCTGCATCTGGATTGCCTTGGCGGCTCGCAAACATGTGTTGCCTATGGCCGTTGGTTGGTTTTTTTATCGGGAACGATTGGCTTTCTGGAAATTTCGCTGATGATCGCAGTGACTCGAGTCAGTTGGAATACTGGCGGCAAAGTTTGCTTCTATCTTTGTTTGGGCCACATGGCGATGGCTACGGCAATGCTGATTGTGCTCGGTTGCCTTCGTCAATTCGGGTACAGCATGACAAGGCGACATCGCAAAACTGTTTTATTCCGCTGGCGATGATTTGAGTCGCTCTTAATTTCGCAAGTTTTCGCGAACCAATCTCCTGTTGGCAAGTCCATCTTTCAACAACACCGAAAAGCAAGAATAGACATGAACTTATCAATCATCACTGAAACTCAATTGGCACGCTGCGAATGCATGGTCGTCTGTCAGCGTGAGCGTTGCTTTATGGAGAAACGCTCAATGCGGTTGTAGCTTCGGCATGAATTGATTTTCGGATCAATCAGCCCGGCGTTACGACGCCGGGCTTTTTTTATGCCGGACACATTTGGATCAGTAGCTGAGACGGTATAGCGTTTGGTTGAAGGCCAGAAGACGAGGGTTCGAGCACCTCCTGATCCACTTAAAGATTCAATTTTCACACGCCTCATTCGTCTAGTGGCAGGACGGCAGGTTTTCAATCTGCAAACGGGAGTTCGATTCTCCCATGAGGTGCTCTTTATAGGAAAGAAACCATGAACAACGACAAACAATATTCAATTCGATTGGCCAACGGCAACGAGCAGATGATCGAAACAGCTGCTGAAATGGCTCAATGGATGGCCGACCAGGAAGCGATGACTCGCCCACGCCGCAAAAAGTCAACGCAGCGTCCGAAACGCAAAGCAGTTCGAAAGGTTCGCTGTTATTCAGGGGACTCACCGTTGGCGCGGTACGCAAACCGGAATAGCGACGAGACTTAAAATCTCGTGACTGTGGGTTCGAATCCCACTCGCGCTTTATGCAGATCGATTGGTGAGTTCAAAATGGCGCTTGGTCTGGATGGTTAGGTGACTGCCTGCAAAGCAGTTCAAGCGGGTTCGATTCCCGCCGGCGTCTCTAAAACGTGATTGGACCATCCTTGGGCAGACTTGGCAGGCCAAAGGTTTCGATATTGTGCCCCATCGCGTTGGCGATCGCGAGCCAAACTCGGTCTGTCGAGACGCGATCGACTTTCGTGTATTTTCCCATCTCGAAGCCGAACCCTCCGCCGACCATCACGAACGGAAGGTTGTTCAACGTGTGTGAGTTTCCGTGACCGAGTTCGTTGGTCCAAAGCACGAGCGTGTTGTCGATCATCGGCTGATCGGTTCCCGGTTCCTTCGTTTCGGAAAGTTGTTTGACCAGATAGGCGACCTGTTCCGCGAACCACGTATTGATTCGTGTCAGCTTTTCCTGGGCCGCTTTGTCTTTGTCTGGCAAATGCGAAAGCGAGTGGTGCCCTTCTTTCACGTCAAGCCAGTTCATTCTGGCGTTGGACACCGATTTGTTGAACTGGAAAGTAGCGATACGATTCAGGTCGTTTTCGAAGCTGTTGACCAACAAATCCATTTGCATCTTCGCCAATTCAGGCATGTTGTCGTTCGTGTTGGCAACATCAAGCGAAAGTTCAACAGGAGCAACATTGAGTTCCGTCGTGTCGGCAGCCAGATCGTTCCGCATTTGATGCACTCGATGAGCGTTCTTTCCGAGACGCTGCTGATCGTCCGGGTGAAACCCATCGGCGCTTCGTTTGAAGTCTTTCTCAATCAGGTTCAAAACCCGCAACAGGTTTTCACGTTCCTCGATTTTGCCGTAGAGTTTCGAATACATCGCATACGGGTCGTCGATCGGTGCGATCGGTTCGTTGGGACCGGCGAACACCATCCGTGTCCACGGATTTGCTTCGTTGGGAACTTGAACCCCAAATTCGAGCGAACCAAAACGTGTTCGTGTTGCGTCGTTGGATTGCAGGAAGTTCTTGATTTCCTGGTCGATCGAAATTCCCTTTGACCATCCAGCTGGCGAATCTGAACCGCCCACGATGTTGCCGGGGAAAAGTTCGTTCGATGTCAACAGAGCGCTGATGCCGCGCATGTGGCTGTCGCCATCGCCGCGAATTTTGTTGCAGATCCCGTGAACGACGAGCGTCTTGTCACGAAATGGCTCCAGCGGTTTGAGGACGGAGTTCATTTCGAATTCCGGGCCTTCGGTTTTTGGCCAGAACCCATCGGCAACCATTCCGTTGGGAGAAAACATGATCACAAGACGCTTCTTCTGGCGCGGATCGATGATCGCTGGCGAACTGGCGTTGCTGATGCCAGGAATGAAGTGAGCAAACGCCCCTGCTGAAAGAGCGCCGGTTGTTAATCTTAGAAAATCTCTGCGTTGCATCTTGCTGGGCCTTTGTAAACTAGTTTTTGACAACGACGTCTGCCATTTCAATCAGCAAATCATGGATCCTGAATTTGTTATCGACGAACTTGCGATGTAACTTGTCCAGTTGGTCGTCACCGTAAGCGAAGACTGACTGGTTGGTATAAAACTGAAAAAGTCGTTGGATGAAATTTCGCTGTGCGTCTTCACTGCTGGCCAAAAAGTCAGCCAGGTCTTTTGTGCTGTTGAACGCGACTTGTGAACCACCTCGCGTTTTGTAAGTTGACTTTGCGTCAATCGGCTTATCTTTGTCTTTGTCTCGGAACCTTCCAACAGCATCGAAGCTTTCGAGGCTGAAGCCAAGCGGGTTGATAATTTTGTGACAAGCCATGCAGGCGACTTCTTTTGTCTGATGAGCGACGCGTTCGCGAGTCGTCATCTTCGGATTGAATTCCTCGGTCAGCGGCGAAACGGCAGCCGCGGGTTGTTTTAGTGTCCGTCCCAGAAGTCGTCGCGAAACAAAAACGCCGCGATGGATCGGGGAAGTCTCGTTGTGATAGGAAAATCCTGACAGCAAGAACGGGTGAGTCAGCACGCCGAATCGATCGGCATTTTTATCCGCAACAGGCTGGAACGATTCGCCCTCGATGTCCCCAAGATTGTAAAACTCGGCCAGTCGTGCGTTGGTGAAAAAAGCATCTGATTGAAAAAGCTTGCGGTAGTCGGCTTCTTTTTCGAAAACGAGATCGCTGAGAAAGAGGTCGATGCTTTGCTTTAAATCTGCCTTCAACCTGTCGTCGAATCCTGGGAAACGATCCGAGTCCTTTGTTGCTTCAGCTGCTTCGTCGAACTGCAGCCAGTCATGGAAGAATCCCTGCAGCTTCTGCCGTCCCAGCGGAGAATAGAGCAAACGCCATGATTGCTTGTTGAGCGGCTTGTCGTCCTTGAGTTCGTCGCGACTGGCGATTTCGAACAGCTTTTTATCCGGAGAAGCGTCGCAAAAGAAAAGTGACAGCCGTCGGGCACGTTCGAAACTTTCTGACCGCGACTCGAATCCCGGATACAGAAACCGGGGAGACTTGAGTGCCAGCATGATCACCAGTTTTGCTGATTCGGTAAGCGACAGGTCATCCTCAAAATGTTGGTCGACGAAAAATTGCGTTTCTTCCACTGACAATTTCTTGCAAAACGCCAGCTCGACGAATCGACGGCAAAACGCTTTTACTTTCTCGCCGCGGTCGTCGGCAGTTGGCTTGGTTTTGGCCAAACGCCAAATCCGAGGAACCACCCAGTTGGCGGCTTCCATAGCGATGTTGGTTGTTGCGTTGTCCCAACCTTCGGTAACCTGAACTCCACGACGGAATCCGGTGCTTGAGTCGTCCGGCGGGAAAGAGGTTTTCATGACGGCGACTTCCGCTGTGCCAGATGGCAACAGAGCCCGCTGCGGAATGATGGATTCAACTCCGTGCGGCGGCTTCCAAAGCAGCTCCATCGTTGCGCTGTCATCTTTGAACGTGAACATGTCGACTTGCAGCGTGTAGACACGTCCTGCGAGCAAGTGCACGTTAGCGCGATGTTCCAAATCGTCACTTGAGCGAACCCATTGGTCGATGAGTGGTTTTTCTGTGTCGTTGACGAACAGCTTAAAACCGTTGCGACTTTTAACAATGATCTCGTAATTGCCTGATTCCGGAGCAAGCAGCCCGCCAAGCCAATAGGCAGAGAACCCGATTCCGATTTCGTTGTCGAGCTTCTGTTCTTTAACGCCCTCGTACTTGCGATCCTTTCGGAAATGCGGAACCTTTTCAGGAAAGTCGAGCGTCGCGGTTGTTTCTTCCTTTAGTTTGCGCGACTTCTTGGCGTGACTGGCCGCGTAGTACTTGGCGGAAAGACCGCGTTTCTCGTTGTTGATCCACAGCTCGTGATTGAACGCTTGAATGATGCTCGAAATTGACTCACGATGTTGCCTGACGGTCAGGTGGCTCAGTTCGCGTCGAGCCTTATTCAGTTTTCGATAGGCTTCGGGAGAGTAGAACTTTCGGTGGATGAATGCCGCGACAGCCATCGCGTCTTCACCGATACACAGATCCGGGTCTTCTTCCGGCATCGTGTCTGAAATGACTTCTGCCAAATCCTCCACATTGAGGTCGCCCGTCAGGACCTCATCGTAGTGATCCTCGTTGCCGCCGCCATTGTCACCGTGGCAGCTGGCACACTGTTGGGAGTAAATTTGCTGCCCCTTGCTTGAAACAGCTTGGGCATTGATTTGAGCAGCTGGGACAAGTGCCCAAGCCAGAAACAAACAAATTGATACTCGGTAGCGATTCATCAATGGTGATCGTAAGACATGTTGATAGGAGGCAACTGCTCGTTCGGCAATTTACTCTACTTCACTAACCTCTCAAATCGCTACTTGTGGTGGACATTCCGGGCAATTGACGGCTTTCTGGGATCTGGGGCAATGGCTCGATATGATCTGCATTGTCATCTGCGGCAGTGGATCGCGAAATCTCAAACGGAAGCGTCAACGAGGTGCTATTGCTTACCTGACGCTTCGGGTTGGCGGCCCGTTGTTCCGCCAGATGAGACATTCAGTACATTCGAAGGAACAGGATTCTTCGTTTCGAAGGATGCTGTTTTCGGGATTACTGCTCCGATCGGTGATTTGCCTTAAAAATTTTTCGAAACAAGCGCGAACCAAAATCCGCCCCTCTATTTTGCCTCATCTACCAAACGAGGTGTTGGAATCGGGTTGATGCGTCAAACAATGCGGATTGTTGCAGCTGTGGTTTCCGGAATCTCTGTCGCTAGCCCTGCGATTGTAAAATCGCCTTAAAGAAATGGGCTCCGATTAAACGAAAGATAGTGCAGGTGAATGAAGTAACTTTCGTGCCGTTTACACCGGCATTCAATTTGTCAACGAAAGTTACCTTTGATCCTATAGGGGGGAATTTCGATAGCGAACGTTTTATGCGTTCGTTGAAGTCGCATTATGTGATCGACCCAGGTTGCATGGAGTGATTCGAGTTTCTCTCCGGACGATGTCCTCGTCGCCGTCTGAAAGGATTGGTGGTTTGAGTTTGAACCGTGGCCTCGGAGCGAATTCAATGAAGCCAGAAAAATCAGACATAGCTGATGTCGTGACGGGAGTTGACGTACGGAAACGTCCTCGACCTTAAAGCGAATATTTAGTCTGTCCTGACCCAGATGGGAACTTTCCCTACGGGGCAGACAGTTACGTGAGCGAAAGTTTCATATGAAGCCAGCAACTTGTGTAGCGAAAGACGATTTAAAAGTGTTTATGGAGAGCCTGCGATGAAGGTGTTCACAACTGGACAGGTCGCCAAGATCTGTAAAGTGGCCCCACGCACGGTCAGCAAGTGGTTCGATTCTGGACGCCTTAAGGGCTACCGGATCCCCGGATCACAAGACCGTCGTATTCCACGCGAATACCTGATCAAGTTCCTCAAAGAGCATGGTATGCCTTTGGGTGATCTAGAAGATGAAGCGATGGCAAAAATTTTGATTGTCGCTCAAGATCAGGTATTGATTGAAAATTTGAAGAGGGAACTTCCTCCTGAAAAGAGTTTCAAGGTAGCGGTTGCTGCCAGCGGATTTGAAGCTGGTATTCAAGCGGAAAGCTTCCACCCTGACTGCATCATTACTGACTTCTCAATTGGAAAAGTCGAAGCGATGCAGATCTGTCAGAACCTCCGGAAAAATCCCGATTTTTCTGAGACCATTCTGATTGCTCTGCTTCCTGATGATGGTCAACCAGTTTCGTTCGATCGTTCTGCGATCAACGAGACGTTTAAGAAGCCATTCGACGCAAGCTTGCTTGCAGAACGACTTCGCACGCTGATCGGCTCGGTCAAAGAATTGGTTTAAGCACCGATTTGGGGACTGGTCTAGACCACCAGAAAGCTTCGCCGCTACTTCCTAAACCAACCGAACAGTAAAGATTCGCCGTCTTTCGCTCAAGCCACCTGTTGAGACCTCAGCAGGTGGTTTTTTCGTGCGCTTTTTTGGCTGTTGAGCCCGCTACACACGAAGCTGATCAGGGCCGTCTGCGCGTAACAAAATATGCTATCGGTGCTGTAATTTATTCCAATTTTGTCCATTGCAAGGCAAAAATAACCCGTTTCTTTCGCCTCACCGACATTCTCGCTAAGCATTACAACGCTATTACGGCGAAATCCTATAATACATATTGTGCTGCCTGTACGGTCGGAGCTTTCCGAGATGCGTTTTACAATTCCAACGACGATCGCCATTTTGCTAGGGATCTCCGTGTCCGTAGGAGACTGCTGTCAGATCACGTCGCTGCCGCCAATGAGCGACGACAAAGTTGAGACGATTGTGCCCGCGGTACCGCCGCTGATCCAAAGTATGCCGGCAGCTAACGTCAACGCGCCAAAAGGTGTTGGCGAATTCAATCACATCTTCCATCGTGCACTTAAGCAGTTCCCACAAGATCGTGTCGCCAAACGGCCTGCAACGCTTCAAGAGACTACGACTACTATTGAGAGTCCACGTTTTCAGTCGCTGCCAGCGATCCGCGCTACCGAAGCGACGCCAGAAATTAGAACCGTCCTAGAAAACGCATCGGAAGTTTCACAACAGTTTAAGAACGCATCAACGACCTTGTCGTTGCCGCCTCAAGCCGAAGAAGCATCCTCTTTCGAGTTGTTGGAAACGAATGAGGCGTTAGACGTTGTCGAAAACGCAGCCCAGCAAACTCAGACTCAGGCGGAAAACTCGCCATCTGGTTTTCGGGCTCTACCATCGAACCAACCGCCTACCGTTCGCGAAGGTTTTGGAGCGTTCGTTCCTTTGTCGGAATCAACTCCAAACCCGGCAATCCAACAAGTTGATCCTTTCATGACAGTTCCTGTGATCGCGAAGCCGTCAACGATGGCAGTGCCCGCAGTGCCAGCAGCAACTATGTTCCAACAGTACGCACCGGCGAGTGATAGCTCGGATTCACTGACTTGGTGGAAGCAGGTTGTCTTGCAGCCGCTCGACGGAAACCGTGCGACTGAATCCGTTGATTCACACTTGCTCGTTTACCGAACCTTGCAAAACAGTCCACGCATCCAAGCGGTCTCGCAGAATCCGCTTATCCGCGAATTGCAAATCGTCGAAGCTGACGCCGAATTCGACGTACAGCAATACGTTCGTAGCCAATTCGAAGATCGTGTCGATCCAGTAGGAAACTCATTGACAGTCGGCACCGGCGAAAGTTTCCTCAAAGACAATATTTGGTCAGCCGATATGGGATTGCGAAAGAAATCTCGAAATGGTGCCAACTGGGAATTGAATCAACGGCTCGGATTCCAAAACAGCAATTCAAACTTCTTCGTTCCGCAAGACCAAGGAACGGCAACGCTGGCGTTGAACGTGACGCAGCCTTTGCTTCGTGGACGAGGCAACTACTACAACCAATCACAAATCCTGATTGCCCAAGCAACCAACAACGCGGCGTGGCAGACTTTTCACGGCGAATTGCAGGACGAGCTGCTGGGAGTTGTTTCATCGTATTGGGATTTGTATCTCAATCGTAGCGTTTACTTGCAAAAGAAACGCAATGTCGAACGTGGTCAGAAGGTTCTCAGCCGACTAGAAGGTCGTGCAGGACTTGACTCACTACCAAGCCAAATCGCCAGAGCTCGTTCTTCGGTACAAACGCGACGTACCGAACTGGCTAACGCGTTGCGAGACGTTCGCAACGCCGAAACGGAAGTTCGACGCCGTATCGCGGATAACAGTTGGATGAACGGTGGCGGCGCCGAGTTGATTCCGGGCGAGCTTCCGACAACGGAAACGTTTCAGCTTCCGTTAGAGCAAGTCGTTTACGCGGCTTTGGAGCATCGTCCAGAAGTTCAAGAAGCGATGAGCCGAGCTCGTATTGCGGCGGTACAGCGTGATGTGAGCGCCAATGAGATCATGCCTGAGCTGTCGTTGTTGATGGGCTCTTACGTAAGTTCGCTTCGTGGAGACACGGGCATTGGGAATGCGTTTCAGGATCAATTCGGTCAGGTGAAACCAGGCTACAGCGTTGGAGTCAATTTTGAACTGCCGTACGGAAACCGAGCTGCTCGCAGTCGGTTGGCTCAACGACAGCTTCAAGTCAAGAAGATCAAACATGAAGTTGACGAAGTGATGCAAAGCGTGATCGCTGAGTCTCAAGTCGCACTTCGTCGAGTGGCCTCGGCATCGGAGACTTTAGTTGCTGCGACCGAAGCGATTCGTGCGGCTCATGCGGATCGCAACCAGTTCGAGAAACGCTGGGAGTCATTTGCACTCGTTGAGGGTGACCTTGCCGATGGTCAAAACCCAACGACGGTACTCGATCAGTTGCTTGATTCGCAGGATCGTTTGGCTTCTGCGGAACTGGTCTACGTTCAGGCTGAACGCGAACTGAAGGTCTCTGAAGTTGCTCTTCAACGTGCCATGGGTACGCTTTTGATGCGGCAAAGCGTGTCGACGACTCGTGGTTTTGACGGGGACACGCCTCGAATGGATATTTTCAAAGACGGCAACGGATTGATCCCTGATTCTGTGGTTATGCCAACAAACGTAATCATGCCCCAGCAAAACCAGTTCGCTACGCCGACAACCGCGGAGATGAACGTTCAGGGCGCCAATTTCAGCTGGGAACAATAGATCGGCTTCGGTTTCAGAAAAAATCGAAAAAAACGCGATCCAAACCAACCCGAATGTGAAATGCATGGGTTTAAGACGGCGTAACGGCCATTCAGGGGCGGATTTGCTACAATCCTGCCCGCTCGACCGACCGACCGTCCGGAACGCCGGAAACTTATCAGGAGTGAAGATGCTTTTTCGAAATATTACATTTGCCGCCATCGCGGCTCTGGCGTGTCTATTTTTGGCTAACGACGCAATGGCTCAGCGTGGTGGCTGGGGCGGCGGCGGACGACTTGAGCTTTTGAATAACCGTGACGTTCAAAAAGAGCTCGACTTGGTCGACGATCAGCTTGAGGACATTGAGGACATGATGTCCGCACAGCGGGATGTCATGCGAAACGCATTTTCTGGGATGCGTGAAAAATTTCAGGGCGTTTCCCGCGAAGAGCGAGATGAGCTGATGGCAAGCATTCGCAGCACCATCCAGGAGAAAATGAAGGAAGTGGACGAAAAAGTCAGCGGAGTTCTGGTGCCCCATCAGTTAGCTCGACTGGACCAACTCGTATTTCAGAACTCAATGCGACGCGGTGGAGCAACGGCTGCCTTCGAGAACGCGGCGGTGCGTGACAAGCTGAAGCTGACTGACGAAGAAATTGTGAAGCTGAAAGAGAAGGAAGAGGAAGTCAAAAAGGATCTCGAAGAGAAGATCAAAAAGCTTCGCGCTGAGGCTCAAGACGAAATCCTTTCGGTTCTTTCGGCTGAAAAGCAGGCGAGCGTCAAGGAGATGATCGGCGAATCGTTCGAGATGACTGGTGGTCGTGGAGATCGTGGCCGTGGTCGACGTGGCGGAGATCGTGGCCGTGGCGGAGATCGCGAACGTGCCGGAGATCGTGGTGTGCGAGGCGGCGGGTCCTAGTCGTTGGCCACTCTGAAATTCAAAGCCGTTGCGAGAATCGCAGCGGCTTTTTTTTGTATATTGGCGTAGCGTTATTTCTTATATCTTGGATTGCTTGTCAAATTAGCACGTCTCTCCGAGACGTCGAAAATCGCCTCGGAGAGACGAGCTACGTAAATGCCAACCCTAATTCTAAGCTGTTGCGAGCAATGAACAACGAACGAGACTATATCGACGCGATCACTAGCGGCGACGCAGCTGGCTTAGCCAAACTTCTCGCATCCCAAGAGGACGTCGGATCTTTAACTGCGACGATAACCGATCCCCGACCGACCAATCACGCAATCGGCCATGGTATGACGCTTCTGCAACTCGCATCGATCAGAACGAGGAAGAGCGGCGATCCAGCAGCTGTACTTCTTGATCACGGTGCCGAAGTTGATTTGCATTCGGCCTGTGGATTGGGAATGATCGATCGAATCGAAGAACTTTTGACGGAACGTCCCCTAGGAGTCAACGATCAGGTCGATACTTACTTTCCAATTCAATTAGCGATTACCGCTGGTCGTTCAGACGTCGTGCAGTGTTTGGCAAACCACGGCGACGATGTTAATCGTGACTTGAAAAAAGTCGCGTACTTTGGATGGGAAGACGATGCTTGTGACCAACGTTACACGCCGTGGAGACCAATTCACATGGCATCGCTTTGGGCGCTGGACTCTAACCGGCTGCAAGTTGCACAAGCAATGGTTTCCGCTGGTGCTGACTTGAATGCGATCTCCCCGCTGGACGGATTTCGGCCGATTCATTTGGTGGCGATGCCTAACCGCGTTGAGATGATCAGGTTTTTAGTCGGCCAAGGCGTTGATGTAGACAGTCGCACAGAAGCGTGTGCGGTGATTGATTTGCCCAACGAAAATGGTCCGATAACCGGTTATGGAAACACGGCGTTGATGGTTGCGGCAGCGGAAGGTTTTCCTGAAGCAACGGCTTGTTTACTTGAGTTG
The DNA here is from genome assembly GCA_938010615.1 of uncultured Pirellulaceae bacterium. Lineage (GTDB taxonomy): Bacteria > Planctomycetota > Planctomycetia > Pirellulales > Pirellulaceae > Mariniblastus. The sequence continues at coordinate 41,363 of CALLUY010000009.1, forward strand.
GGTGCTGACCCCAAAGCGGTCAACGACCAAGGGCAAACGGCGATCGACTTTGCCAACTTGAAGTTTTGGGATGGCCAGCCTTACGAGAAAGTAATTGATTTACTCAACAACGCATAACGTAAAAATGCCGCTGCAAATTTCGCAGCGACGTTAAGTAGCACGACTCTCCGAGTCTCCGAGTCGTTTGGAAGGGCAAAACACGACTCAGAGAGGCTGTGAATTTTTGCATCCTGTGTTTGTAGTACCGCCTTTAGGCGGAATCTAGCTTGAGCGAAGTGGAGGAATTCCGGTTAAAACCGGTACTACGAACGGCGCGAATGCCTTAGTGAAGCACACGCCAAATAATTTCACAGCCTCAGAGAATCGAGCTACTATCCGCGCCTAAAAACAGGCCCTATCGAGAATCACTCTCCCTAACAGTCAACACGTAGTCCCGTTGTGGATTATCTTGCAGAAAGAAGAAATTCACATTAGGACCATACTGGCTAGGATTCACAAACGTATACCCGTAGAGAAATTCGGCGTCGTTATTTTTTGACGTGCCAGTCAACACTGGCTCTAATTTGAAGTTACCAGCGAATGGTAAAAGAAAAGGCGTATTTGAAGGAATTGCCTTCGAGGCATCGAACACTTCCGGCCAGCCTCTTTCGGTGTAAGTCGTCATGTGAGGAAGATAGGCGGCTCGGTTTAAGCCATTAGGGAAGTATCCAAAATCAACTTGGAACGTGCCGCCAGATACTTTCGGAACTTGATTTAGGATCGTTCCACTTTTACCGTCTAGCGCCAGTTCGTCCAATGTCTCAGGGTAGGAATCGTGCTCCAACCTCCACACCTGAAGTGCAACGCGAATCGTGGCGTAGCTTAGAGCATGATCGATCGCTTGCATTTCACTTGGATTCACATCAGGCATCAATTGCTGATAAAGATAAGCTTGCGAAGTTGGTGCGCCCGAAGGGTCCCAAAAACTCTGAGAACTTTGCATGTCGTTTCGGACGGCTTGATCTAAACGTGCAAACTCACTCAAGCTAATGCGCTCGCTTCGGAGTTGCTCCCAATACATGGGGCCGCGAAACAGAACTCCAGTAAAAAAATTCTGCTCATTTGAATTCTCCTGATACTTTCGTCGAATATTAAAATAGGCTTCGTATTGGATTCGTTTTGATTTCCGATCAAAAATTTCAGAACGCAGGCGTTTAAGTTTCGCGATACCACTACGAAGCGTTTCATCGGTCTGCCCTTCCATCTCCGACCATTGGCAAAACTTCATCACTTTCTCAGCCGCCTGCACCGCGGCATTTGGACTTAGACGCCACGCCGCTCGCACCTCTGCTGCCAAAGAATCACGATATTTCAAAACGTCGTTTTTGCGTTTCAAATGCTGTGACTGAAAATCGAGAAGTTCCGCAACGGTTCGATATTGTGATTGCTGTTCACTGAGCGACGTTGGCGTTATCCAATGGTAGACCAGGTCATACGAAAGTGCTTCTTCCATCTTGGCGAGCACTTCATTGTTAACGCGAACATGTTCGTCGACAGCTTGATTGGACCGGTTTTCAGCGTAGCCTCGTTTCTCAAGCGGCAACTTGGCATATTCATCCGTGAGCACCTTGTGATCCAAGGCCGCGACTGCTTCTTTCATCAGGAATACCGAATGAAATCGCTCCTTGTTCGAATTTAGAAACTGGTCATGAGACTCAAACGCTTCCTGATACTCAGCCGCAATCGAATTTCGAGGAATCGTAACTCGTTGCAAAACGTAGCCAACACTACAGGCAACAAACACGGACGAAGCCAAAACAATTGGCAGTGCCATCGAGCGAATTGGCTTCCGCTGAGAAATCCAACGAGGAGCATACCACCAGCTGGCGATCAAACAGGTTACGATCAGCGGAACGGTGAAAAGAAAAAGCGGCTCCCAAGTCTTCAGAATTGTGTCGAACCATCCTGACAAGACAAAGCAAGCTGCAACAGTAAAAATGAATGCCAAAACTCCAGATCGACAAAGAATCGAAATCAATTGCCCCACTGAGAACGCGGTCAGGAAAATCAAAACGCCATTCGATACGTTCGTATTGAAAAACATCTGCCGTGGCAAAATCGGTAATTCCCGAATGGCCTCACCAGCCTGTGTCGTGTAAAGCGAAGCAACAACCCATTGGAACGAGCAAATGACAACCGGCAGTGATACACATAGCAACGCCAATCGCGACAACCAAACCTTCCTCGGAAAGTCAGCGTACGTTTGAAAGAACAGAAAGCTCTTATCAGTTTGGTCTCCACGAAAAATCAATAGGCCAGAAAACGCACCTGCAAAAATTGCAATCGCCAGCAAGGACCTGTAGGTAGAGAAAACATATCCAAAACTATCGGTATATTGCTGCGACACCGCGATCAAGGTTGCGATAAAACTGGCAGCGACAATACAAATGCTGAGAAGCAACATCGACCCCCAGTTCAATCGAACACTCTGCCACACCAAAGACTTCATTGAGTACGAAGCAGATTGTTTCTTTGAAACCGAAGCAACCGCCAGCTGTTTTTTCGACGCCACTTCGCTACGCGTATCGGACTCATGTCGCCCGCGTAGCCAAACGGAACTCAACCGCCAAACGGCTCCGCAAAGGAGCAACACCAACGAAATGTGGCCAGCCACGATCCCCCAAAAAATCTGGCCGTTACTTTCTTGAACGCCGAAAAGAAATTCCAAAGCGATCAGAGAGCCAACAGAGATCACAACCCACCCAATCATCGAAAGAGCTGCCGCTGAGATCACAGCATTCAATGAAGTCTTGAACCATAGTGAACACAGAGCACTCCACAGAAACGTCTGCACCGGAATAAACGCCAACGCGGCAACCCTTTGCCAACGAACATCTTCCAATAAAAACTCGCCGCGGCGGATCCAAAATGCCGCAACGACCAACCCCAACGAAACGGCAACGAATATTACAAACACCAGTAATGCTTCCGTCAGCTTCGCTCGGGATACGGCGCTACTTTTGACGGGCAAACCAGCAAGGAAAAGATCCGTGCCCTGTTCCCTTTCCGGCACAAAAAGCAAAATGCCTGTTGCCAATCCGATCATGCTGCTGCCTATCCAAAACAGCGTCAAGTAGCCAATATCCTGCTCGTTGGCCGGCCCTGTCGTTTTGCCTGCCATTAACATTAGCAGACCAAACAGAAACAACGCTCCAAGCGAAATCCAAACGGGCAACAGCGTACGACGCTCCTTCCATCGCAGAACTTCATTTGCAGTGCTCATGATGTCGCCTCCTCGTCAACTGAGACCGATTTCGGCTTAGCATCGGAATTGGAACGCGGCTGTTCCCGTTTCCCAGATTTCAAATACGCGATAAAGATCTCTTCGAGCGATGGTGTGTGAACATCGACCTGCAGCACGCCCTCCATGTCTCTCAACGCCCATAAAGCATTGGGGTCCGGGGTACGAACCGTTAGTTGCTGGCGTCGCTGGCCGATGCCCTCGTGGGTAAGTAAAAATGAATCACATGGCGGCAATCGGAGGTTTGGATTCTCCAAGGTCACCACCCACTGTTCGATCTCCGCTTTGAGCACATCCAGTTTTTCGCAAACGCGGATCTGGCCTTCGTTCATGATCGCAACGTAATCCGCAACACGTTCGACTTCCGGAATTTGGTGACTGGAAAGGAATACGGTGCGACCTTCGGAAGCCACATCGACCATGCTCTCGAGAAACTTTCGACGCACCAACGTATCCAAGCCCGAAGTCGGCTCATCGAGGATCAAAAGTTCGGGACGATGGGACATTGCCAACGCAAGCGCCACTTTCGCTTTGCCGCCTTTGGACAACGTTTTGATTTTGACATGCATCGGCAACTCGAACTCACCGGCCAACCGCTCGAACTCCTGAACGTAGCCATCGGGGTAGAAGCCGCCGGCAAACCACGCGATCTCGTCAACCTTCATCCAATCGTAGAGCTTCGGAGCGTCCGGCACGTATCCGATTGCACGCCGAATCGCGATGGCTTCCTTGCGCGGATCCATCCCGACCACACGAATCGAGCCCGAACTTGGAGCCTCGAGCCCTAGCATTGTTTTGATCGTCGTCGTTTTTCCCGCGCCGTTTTCTCCAAGCAACGCAAACACAACGCCGGACGGAATTTTGAACGACACGCCGTCCATCGCTTTAACCGACCGATAATTCTTCGAAACGTTATTGAGTTCAACCATGGTCATGACGTTAGCTCTCTTTTCTGGTTCGATTTTTGTTTGCCAACTTCTTTGATGCGGCAAGCGAGTCAGCAAATAGCGATTTGATATCGTCCTCGGTAAGTTGACTCTGCCTCGCTTCCTGTAGCACCGAAAGAATTCGTTCACCAATCATTTTCTTTCGCGTCGACTTACATTTCGCAGCGGCGCCCTTGGTCACAACAAGGCCTTCCCCTCGAACGGTTTCCAGAACTCCCTGATCCTGCAATTGTCGATAAGCTCGAGCGACCGTGTTTGGATTGACAGCGAGCTCTCGCGACAGGTTCCGCACCGAAGGGACGAGTTCCCCCGTCTCGATTCCGCGATTCGCAACCGCAAACACGATTTGCCGAGCAATTTGCTCGTAAACCGGAACGCCGTTGGAAGTATTGATATTGAAAAACACGTCAGAAACTCCTGACTTTGGTCAACTGCACTGCTGTACTGTCTCGATAGTACAGTGATGACATCGGCGTGTCAAGAATGTTCACGAGATTTTTGAAAGATGCGAAAATCCGTGGGTCAACGACCGGAAACGGCTGCGCCATACGATCCACAACGCCAGACAACGCAATCAAACACCGTGGCGAAAAAAAAAGAGCCACAAACTCCCGCACATCCGCGAGACTTTGTGGCCGACAAATTTCATCAATTGAAAGCTGGAACGTTACTTCGTCATCCCTTGGCCAAGTCGACTTCGCAGGCTGTCGATACCTCGACGTAAAGCCCACGCTTTGTCAGTATCGTTGATCGTTTGGGCTGCTTCGGTCATGGTGCTGGCGGCAACCGTGGTGACGAAATTCTCCATGCCGGAAATGCCCGCACTTTTCACGTCTTGCATCGCAGCGGTGTAGATTTGGCAACACCCAGCGTAGTCGCCGCTGTTAAAAGCAGGGACGCCGCGGTCAATGGCCGATTGAAGGACAGCCATCGCATCGGATGACGACATCGCCGACGGAGGAAGCAACACGTTGTCGATGATGTGGATCACGCCGTTGGAAGTGTCAACATTCTTGCTGACAACCATCGAATCATTCACTTTCAAACCACCTGCAGAAAATCCAATCTTCACCGATCGACCCAGCAACGTGTTCGCAGACCCAGCCTTCACTGCTTCGTCGTCGTAAACTCGACCGGCGATGACGTGGTACTTCAAAATGTCGACCAGCTTCTGCTTGTTCTCTGGAAGCAACAACGACTCAACCGTACCCGCTGGAAGTTTGGCAAACGCTTCGTCAGTCGGAGCAAAAACTGTGAACGGACCTTTGCCGCCAAGCACGCCAACCAAACCCGCTGCGTCCGCTGCCGCGACCAGCGTATTGAAGACTCCTGCACCAACGGCCGTTTCCGGAATGTTTTTCGAGGCAGGAATCATCACCGTATCGATCACGTGGATGACACCGTTGCGGCACATGATATCGGTGGCCACCAAGTTAGATGTGTTGATTGAGGGAGCATCTCCACGAAGATTCAAATTCAAACGCTGCCCCTGGAGCGAGTTCGCTGAATTTAAACCGTATGCGGTGGAGGCCGTTACGCGCCCCGGCACAACGTGATACGTCAGAATCGCTTTTAGCTTGTCAACGTTTCCGGGTTCGAGCAAAGACTGCAACACGGTCGGATCAAGCTTCTCGAAAGCTTCATCGGTTGGAGCGAAAACGGTTAACTGATCGTTCCCGCTAAGTGCATCAACTAACCCCGCTGCCTTCACGGCCGCAACGAGCGTGTTGAAATTGCCCGCGCCGACTGCCGTTTCGACAATCGATTTTTGCTGGGCGCTGGCGACGTGGCAATTTGCGAAAACTGCGAAAACAAGACTGGCTGCTATGACGAGGCGTTTCATCGAGATCCTTTGAACAAAATGATTGGTCAAAGTCGAACCGCAATCCAACGGCATAGGCAACGAGTCGCAAACCTGATCTGTGTTGTTTCAAGATGCAATCCGAGTAGAAGGCATTTCAAAACCCGGATCGCAAATAGTAGCTCAACTCTCCGAGTCGTGTTTTGCCGTCCCAAACGACTCGGAGAGTCGAGCTACTTTGGCTTTGAAAGCTCTGGTAACTATCGGCTTCTGATCGTGCGAAATTCGGGAGTCGAGGAAACGCGTTCCACAGATCTCGCAGCTTCAATCGCCCTCCCGCGTCGAAACGTCAGATCGGCAACTTGCTGAAAACTGCTCAGCACATCCGGCCGAATATCGAGTCGATCGCCCATCATTTGGACGCCCGGTCCGTTACGCAAAGTCGTTTCGTTGAGTCTTTGCACAAACTTCAGCGATTCGACGAAGTTATGATCCGCTGTCGGACCAACTAACGGCTGCAGTGTGCGAGCGATCGCTCCTGCTGCAAAATTGTCGACTTTGAGATACACATCCAGCTGACTGGTCGCTATCGGCATTCCACTACCGTCTGTGGAGTGTTCAGTTTGCAGAACTAAAACGCATTTCCCGGAAAGCTTCTTCCGTATGAGCGATCCTTCGTAGCTTCCAGTGCCGTAAAAGATGTGCTTGTTGCCATCACCGTAGACCAGCTCAAGATCGCTGAGCGTTCCGGCGCCGTCATCGGTTTGGGTTACAAACGGACCCGTTCGCGTGGTCTGCATTTTCGTGACTCCCATCAGCTTCCAAATCTCAACGATGACTTCCGGGTGTCGTACGAGAAATCGAAAGTAGTCGGGATCGCATTTGATCGCCATCTTTGGCAATCGCCGATAGATGCTCGGCTTCGAGAGAACCGGCTCCAGCTTCGACTTGGTTTGCTCCGTGAGCATCTGAAAAGGAACCGCTTCGATTCCCTGTTGTTTGAACTCCCGTCCACTGCTGCCGGAAGTCAACTGTTGGGCATGAGCAATTTGTGCTGTCACCACAAGCACCGCCACAACCGTCAGCGCGCAAATCGGCTTGGCCGTACGAATACGACGTGACGCCTGCGAAATTGCATGTAGCGACTTAAACAGCATGAAAAGTTCGAAGTCCGCCCCTAAGTAGTGTGGTCCTGATTGGTCGAATCGGCGCGAAATGACGACGCTGGACAGTCAAAGCGATCAGTTTTTCACAATCTGTAATCACAACGAACCCACAGTTTTTCAAGCTCCCTCAGGCTATGCAGTTTCACATCATGCTGGCAATCTTGCGTTGGCAAAAATCGTTCAAGTTTCCAACTAGATCGCTTGCTTTGCGCGGACAGAATTCACGGCACGAGAGCAGTTTTAGCCGATTCGGCGGGCCTGCGCGATCTGACAACCCTCCCTTAGAGAGCCCATTTGACGTAAAATGAAAACAGTCCTCTACCGAATCGTTAGACTTCAAACATGCCACTACGCAATCTCCTAATCATAGCTCTGACCATTGCGATCTCGCTGGTCTGCTATCGAACAGCATCTAAAAATCGTTACGCCAATCTATTTGCCGAAGCGATGGATGTCGTGGACGCCAAAGCGCTTCAGGAAGTTCCCCGCGAGCAACTATTCGATGCGGCGATGGACGGAATGTTTCTCAAGCTCGACAAACACTCTCGATACATTTCCGGCGACATGTTTCGCGACTTCGATGAAACGATCAGCCAGCAGTTTGGAGGCATGGGGATCTACGTCGACCGGCACGAACAGGAAAATACGTTATTGATTCTAGCGGCAGTCCCCAACACACCCGCGTCGGAAGCAGGTCTCAAGAGCGGCGATCGTATCGTCGAAATTGACGGCGTTTCAACAAATGATCTTTCTCGTGAGGATGGCGTTGAACTCATGCGAGGCGAAGTTGGCGTTTCTGCAAAATTGCGAATCGATCGCGAAGGTGAATTTTTCACCGTCGATGTCTCCCGTCGGATCATCGGTGTCGAAAGTGTCGTTGGTGATTATCGCAATCCCGACGGTAGCTGGATTTTCCAGCTCGAATCCAACCCGCGAATTGGCTACCTCCGACTTCGACAATTTGGCGAACGAACTTCCGTGGAAGTCGCGTCTGCCCTGGAAGAAATCGAAGGCAAAGTTGACAGCGTCGTGATCGACCTCAGACATAACTCAGGCGGACTGCTCACGAGTGCCATTTCGATCTGCGACATGTTTTTGGGCCCCGGATGTGAAATTGTGAGCACTCAAGGTCGCGACCGCGTTCGCCAAAGCGAACATTCGTCAACGGAACAACAATTGCTCAATGAGAATATTCCGGTCGTCGTTTTGATCAATCGGTATTCGGCCAGTGCAAGTGAGATTGTTGCCGGGTGTCTTCAGGATCACAATCGTGCGACGCTGATCGGAGAACAATCTTGGGGAAAGGGAACCGTTCAAAATATCATCCCGGTTCGCCCGAACGTTAGTGTGATGAAGCTGACGACGGCAAGCTATTGGCGGCCCAGCGGCAAGCCGATCGATCGAAACTATGGGGACTCGAAAAAGAATGGCGTTTGGGGAGTCCGTCCCGACAAAGCGTTTCTTGTATCAATGGGTGAGAATGACGTTTTGCGAAACCTTCAAAAGCGAAACTTGCGTCGCATTGAAACGCTCATTCCCCCGGAGCAGAAGGAGAACCTGATGCCACTTTTGCTCGAGCGTCCTCTCGTGGTCGTAGAACCCCGTGACGACCCTCACTCCGACGAACCGTTGACACCGGTGGAAAATGTCGAGGAAGATTCATCGAGTTTGCTCGAATGGCGGGATAAAGTGCTTGATCGAGCCATCGATTTCCTTGAACCGGTCGCCAATCGAATCGCCGCTTAATGCCCAAAGTGTGATTTGATTCCGCAAATTTCTGCATGACAATTGATTGAGAGTGCGTGTAAAATGCACGACCCGGCACAGGCTTTCCGTCTGTGAACGAGTAGTCGTCAGTCATCCCGAACACCAACCAAGAACATGATTCGAAAAATATCGCTCGCTGCGGTTACGATTTCCGCCGCTCTAATTTCTCAAGTCGCTGCGGCTCAACTTTCAGAAACAGGTTGGGAACTGACTCCTCAAATCGGCGTTCAACAGTCTTGGCCAACATACGGGGCCCACCAGGGACAAGTGTTTCCGACATACGGTTCGATGCCGTTGCAGACTTTTGGATTTGAGCAACCAATCCAAAATTTCGGTCAGCCTTTAAACGGATACTCGCAGCCGTTGATGGAATTCCCTCAGCCACTGGGGCAATACAATCCTCCAATTGGTAGTGCTGGCTCGAGTCAGGAAATCATCATCAGCGAGGAGCCTGTTGATGGACGAATCATTGGCGTCGTCAAAGCTGACGGCTCAATCGTTCCAATCGCTCAATCGGGCAGCGTGACCGCTCCAGCTCTTCCAATGAGTGACGCGAAGCCCGCCGACACGGAACCTTCTGACACGGAACCTTCTGACGCAAAAACGTCCGAGCAAACAGCGGACTCCGTCGTTGGAGACAACTTTGGCGAACCTATCATTCAACCTGACACGGAAGTCGTCGTCGAAGCATTCGCCGAAAAAGTCGAACTCCCGGACGCTGATTCGCAGGCTCCACTTTTGGATCCACCTCCCACTGCAAAGCAAATCGCCGACGCAGAAAAAAGAGCGTCGAAACTTAAGGATGCTGAAATCCGCGTCAAGCAAATGGATGCCGTCATCGATAACTTGAAAGCCGAAGAGGCCGAATTAAAACAGAAGATCGCAGCAGCGCAAAGCAAGATCGCCGAAAAAGCGATCCAGCTCAAAAAGGAAGCACTCGAGTCAGCAGAAAAGACCAAGAAGCTCAACGAGGAAGCGATCGCATCTGCCAAAGAAGCGTCGAAGGTCAAAGCCCAGCTTGCTGAATTAAAACTCAAGAACAAGCAGCTGCAACAGACGCTTGCATCAGCGACACAACAATCAGGTCAAGCGGATGAAACCAAAAAGGAATTATCTGCACTTCGAAAGAAGTTGGTTGTCGCCAACCGTGAACTAGTCACACTTCGCCGTTCGGTAAGTGATTCGAAAGACGCCAACAAACGTCTGCGACAACGAGCCAATCGATTTTCCGAATCCGCCACATCGTTGGCCAAACAGTTGAAGGAGAAGTCAAAAACGCCGGAACGTCATGAGGCCTACGAAAAACTTAAAGAGGACTACGAAAAACTTAACGCGACCCACGCCAAAACTCTGAAACAGCACAAAGAGTCGACTGAAAGTCTGACCAAATTGGAAACGAAGTTAAAGCGAATCGAAAAGAAACACGCCGCCGACATCGAAGCCGTGAAAGCGGAACTCGATGGACAAAAACAGAAAAACGAGAAGCTGAAGGCAGAGTTTATCGAAGCTTTTGAAGCCGACAAAAAGAAGAAAGCCAAGAGGAAGAAAAAGGACACGAAAGAGTCGGAAAAGCCAATGACTGAAGCCCAAGTGCGTGAAGCTTCAGAAAAGAAACGACGTGCCGAAGAAAAGGCAAAGAAAGCTGTCACCGAGGGCGAGGCCGAAAAGCCTGAGAAGGCAAAAAAGGACAAATCGAAGTCCAAAAAGAAACTCTCCGACGCCAAGGAAAAGAAGCTCCGCGATCGAGAAAAAGAGCTTCGCGCTGAGATGAAAAAGAAAATGGCTGAAGCGGAGAGTCGAATTCGTACCGTTGGCCAAAAGAAAGTGGACGCATTGATCAAGAAAGGAAAAAAGGAAGATTCTGACGAGGTCAAGAATGCAAAGAAACACACTGAAGAGTCAATCAAGATCAGCGATCGAAAAATTCGCGCTCGGTATGAGCGGAAGATAAAGAGATTGAGATAAAACTCGTCGCCCGCTTTCTAACTCCAACGAGATTCACGATAATGCCCGGATGAAAATCGGGCACACAACCATCGAAGAAACCTTCGCGGAAGGTTTCGGCATGCGATACACACGTTTGATCGTTACAGCGATTGATTCGTACTGGCTCGACGCCGGTCTGAGAGAATTCTGTGGCTACGGCAGTTCCGTCATTCTTTGCGATGCTGAAGTCGGTGTCGAAGTTGCCGAACTTGAATCATCGATCGATGGTCGCCCCGGCGCATCGGTTATGGCATTCGGATTCTCTGCAGATGCACTCGCCAAAGCGATTTCAAAACGAACCGGCCAGTGCCTGATGACTTGCCCGACGACTGCCGTCTTCGATGGAATGAAAGTCGCTGGTGAAAACCCATTTGAAACGGAGCCATTCGAAGATCCAAACGCAAAACCAATTCCGCTTGGAGACCATCTTCGTTTCTTTGGCGACGGCTACCAAAAAAGCAAAATCATTGGCGATCGTCGATTGTGGCGCATCCCGGTCATGGATGGAGAATTCATCATCGAGGACACCACGTCATGCCGAAACGGAGTCGCTGGCGGCAATTTCCTGATTCAATCCATTGACCAGCCATCCGGACTCGCAGCCGCGCGGCGAGCGGTCGATGCAATCAACAAACTGCCGGACGTGATCTTGCCGTTCCCTGGAGGCGTCGTTCGTAGCGGCAGTAAAGTCGGATCGAAGTACAAAGCGCTACGAGCATCGACGTCGCATACTTTCTGCCCAACACTCCGCGGGCGAGTCGACACGAAAGTTCACCCGGACGCGAACTGCGTTTTGGAGATCGTGATCGATGGAGCCGATTTCGATTCTGTGGCGTCAGCCATCAAAGCCGGAATCATTGCAGCAACGGATCCGCAGCAAGCTGAAGAATCCATCGTCGCCATCAGCGCCGGCAATTACGGGGGCGACCTTGGCAAACATCATTTCCATCTTCATGAAGTAATGAACAAGGACGATGTAGGAATCGCCGATGCCTGACCGCAGTGATCAAATTCCACGTTGGCGCCGTCGACTGCGCAGGCTTTTTGCCAATCCGTGGGTTGAGATCGCGGTTGGCATTTTGATTCTGATTTCCGTTTCTCTGACACTGCTTGAGTTCTGGTTTGACTATCGTTTGCGAGAGAATTCTGTCGAAGGCGGATTGCTGGATACCATCTTCGGCCCGGTGACGCAGGCCAAATTTTTAGCGACCGTTTGGCTTGGCGATTTAATCACCGCCATCTTCGTCGTCGAGCTCACGCTTCGCTATCTAGCCATCGGGAGTTGGCGTCGCTTCTTCGGCGAACATTGGCTCGATGTTATCGCGACGATCCCACTGTTTCGAATTTTCCGAACGGCTCGCGCTCTTCGATTGCTGCGTCTGTTCCGGCTGTTTCGTCTGATGGGAGTCCTTTCTAGGCTTTCAACACACTATCCGTATATCCTCCGTCGAGGAGCCTTGGATTTTTTGGTCATCTGCGGATTACTGGCCGTTTCGGTTGCCTTTGGAACGATCGCGATGATGCGAGCAGAGCGACCGGCGAACGTTGCTCAAAACCCCGTCGCCAATCTTGCTCCGGCAGCAGCACTGGCTGGTTCGAGTCCGACCAACGCAGAATTCAATTTCGAAAACTCGTTTTGGTTCAGCGTCTACACGCTGTTTGCGGGTGAGCCAATTCCTGCGACGCCGCGTTCTTTTTCAGGACGCATCATCTCCGTGTTCCTGATGTTTATGGGGATGACTATTTTTGCCATTTTTGCCGGGACGGTTTCCGCGTTCATGGTCGATCGTTTACGAATAGAAGGAAAAGTTGTGAATCTGAATGAACTGGATGATCACGTGGTCATTTGTGGCTGGACGGCGAAAACCGAAACCGTCATTCGCGAGTATCGAGCAACGAAAGCGACCAAGTCGACTCCAATCGTTGTGATTTCGGAAATCGAATCGGATCAGTTGCACGAACAGGTTGCCCGGTTGCCAAACGTTTGGTTGATGCACGACGACTTCACGAAACTAACGGCTCTCAAACGCGCCGGCATCGAAACGGCGAAGACTTGCCTCGTTCTTTCTGATACTTCCGGTGGACGATCCGAACAGGACGCCGACGCGAGAACAATCCTCGCATCCCTGACTGCTGAGAAGATCAACCCTGACGTTTACACTTGTGCCGAATTGTTCAACCGCGATTACGCATCGCACCTAGACATTGGAAACGTCAACGACTACGTCATTAGCGGCGAATACGGAGCTCACATGTTGGCACAAGCTTCACGAAGTCGCGGTTTGATGGACGTTCTTGGTGAATTGCTAACCAGCAAACGCGGCAACGAGTTCCATCGGCAGCCGATTCCAAACAGTTGGGTCGGAACAGATTTCAATGACCAGTTTGCAAATGCGAAACGCGACAACGACGTCGTTCTGCTGGCGGTGCATCCAGCAGCCGACAACTCCAGCCCTGTCGTCAATCCGACGGACTACGTTTTCGCAGAAGGTGACGAAGTCGTCGTCATCAGCCGAGGTAACGTGAAACTGTAGAATCGTACCCAATCAACTTCGAGAGCTCAAATTCAATGGTACGCCATGCTTGGGAAACATCGTCATTTTCGCACTCATCTCATGCCGGTCCTCGTCCGCAACGGAGACTTTAAATCGCTGGCAAAGCGTTGCCACGATCAAAAATTTGTGGATGGTTTGCAACCAAAGCATCGAGTTGCCTGTTACCAAACACAACTCGTACATCACTCGCACTCTGAGGCTTTAAATTTTGCGAGGCGGGCCGCTTTGATGCAAACTCGAAGCGCAAGTTTTGAAGTTACACACATTTTTATTCCGAAGGAATTTCAGCCATTAGCCGCAATGCCGTTCAATGAAGCCAAAGTCTCGGTGGCATAGGCCTCTGGCCTGTGTTCTGCATGTCCACAAGCCAGAGGCTTATGCCACAACTGCAACTGCAACGACCCTACTGAAAGGTCAAAAAGAAGGTTTACATCACCTTCATTGAACGGTATCGCCATTAGCCGGAGGTCGAGCGTAGCGACCACCTCCGGAACCCCGCGGATGCACGATTCGATCCCTTCGGAATTATGTTTGGTTTGCCATCGACCGAATCCTGTGATGGCGCTGCGCTTATCACCGGCTAATAGCTTGAATCCCTTCGGGATGGGCCGATATAGTGCAACTTCAAAAAGCGCCCTTCGGGCTAGTATTTGCGATCGTCAGCAATCATCGACTTCCGAATCTTGAAAACTAAGCAACATCTGCCATGCGAAACTGGTACGACATTCAATCGATAACGTACATCGTACTGTATGTTGGCTTCATCATTGCGCAGTGGCAATCTGGATTTTCTTGGCTGATGTACGCCGGTTGTCTGTTTTGCTCAATCGGCGTGCAAGTCGTGCACCACAACCACATTCACGTTGGCATTTGGCACAGCAAGCGTCTCAACAACATAACCAACTTGCTGATCAGCATTAGCACGGCAGTGCCCAGCGCGATGGTTTACGGAGGTCATCTTCGCAATCACCACGTCCATCAACACGGCCCCGAAGATGAAACGCGGACGTATCGATTCGGTGGCGACCACAATCATCTGTTGGGTTACATGCTTCATCCGATTCAAGCGTACTGCGTGCTGATCCCAAAGTTCTATCGCGAATTCCGAAACGAATGGCCGAAGCGAACTCGATTTTCCCGAGATTTGCTTTTGCAAGTTTGCTTGATTGGTATTTTGTGGTTCGGGTTGTTGATCCTTGATTGGCGAAAGTTCATCTTGCTGGTGGCAATTCCACAAGCGTTCGGTTTGCACTGGCTGCTTGGATCCAACTATCTTCAACACGCCCATTGCGATGACGAATCGGAAGTCAACTACGCTCGCAACTTCACGGGAGCCGTTAATCTGTTCTGGATGAATATCGGATTCCATACGGCTCACCACGACCACCCGCGTGCTCATTGGTCCACGCTACGAAAGCTGCATCACAAAGAATGTCAGGCGACGGACCCACGATTGTGCTGTGACAGCTTTCTCGTTTACGTGGGACGGACATTTTTCCTGAGCCCATTTCTTCCTGTCTACCGAAGCGTAAGCTTGAAAGGGAGCAAAGTGCCATCCGACATTTGATGACCAATCATGTACATTGTGTGAATAGTGAAAAGCCGGCCATAAGCTAAATCGTTGGAAAACAATTAGCTTTGCTCTCTTTCAGTCGCTTGGCATCCCATTTGCTTCATTGTGTTTACCTAGCAATACCCTACGTCAAACCAAAACAATTTTGAGTTGTCACAGTAAGAGGAACAACGTGCGAAATTCGAAAACGATGCATCAATTTCCTTACATCAACAAGGAAGTCAACAAAGTATTCGCTGCCGAAAAATCACACTTGGACTACACTCTGGTTCGTCCGCTAATTCTGGTTGCTTACTTCTTCACTCGCATCGTGATTTTTCCAATCAAGTTCATTTTCCATCGTGTTCCATACGGCTTCGAAGCGTACGTAATCGATTGGTGGATGTCATTCGGCATGAAGTATTTGGCGCGACACGATGCGGCGGAACTTATGTTGCGGCACGTGCAAATCGAGCCGCTGCTCTACCGGCATGTTCTGGCTGGACGCGACGACAAACCTCCGAAAGAAGTTCGCAAACTCAACGGCATCGATGGAGACTTCGCGGTCGACGACTTGAAAGAAGTCACCGACAACAACATGACGATCGGACATGACTTGCTGTCTTATGAACTTGTCGACCGATTCGACAAAGAGAAGTTCATGGAGAACCTTGACTGGATCCGTCAACAAAAAATTGAAGACCACGAACAGTACAGCAAGAAAGCGCTCGAGATCAACAAGAAGCACTCGTTTCAACTACTCGGCGTGACGAACATCGTCATGCTCGTTGTGTTTTCCATCACCGTATTCGGAGACCTACGAACGACGATGACGGCTTTAAATTCATTTGGGTCTGATTCGATTTTGCTTTGGTGTTTGAAGCAACTTTACGTTGATGATCGACAGGCACAAATCACGTTGGACTTCTTTATGCAGGAAGTCAACAACCGCGGCCACTATAACGGCAGCGTGTTCTTCTCCAACCCGAATCAGTATCTCTACTATCACATCGTATTTGATGAAGTCGCCTACGACATGTTGATGAATCGCCCTCCTGTCACTGCGTGACAACTTAAATCGAATGAATTGTTTTATCACTCAAACAGGTTCGTTTTTGCCCGGATCGCCCGTTGCCAACGACGACATCAACCTGCATCTTGGCACGCTCGAAGGTGAAGCGGAGGTCAAGAAAACGGTCCTTCGAATGAACGGCATTACGAGTCGGCATTACGCACAAGACATCCATCAGCAGCCAACTTACGACGTCTATCAGCTCGCCTGCCACGCGATTCAGGACTGCCTGACGAAGCGCGGCGACATTGCGAATCCAGTTTCTTTATTGGCTGCTGGAACAACTTACGCGCCGCTTGGCGGGCCGGGATTGGCTTCGATTTTGCACGCCCAGTTACAAGAACACCAATTGCTTCGGCAACCTGTCGAGAGTCTTTCTCACGCCGGCATTTGTACTTCAGCTGCAGCGGCGATGGTGTCCGGAATCCGTTCCGTCGCATCCGGAGAACATGAATCAGCAATTTGCGTCGGCGCTGAACATCCGTCGAGTGCCCTAAAAGCCAGTGCCATCAATCCGGTCGATGATCGTGACCAACATGCTGAACTTCGGAAATCGCAATGGTTCATGTCGGTTTTCCTCAGGTTCATGCTATCCGACGGTGCCGGAGCGTTTCTTCTGGAAAGCCAACCAAACCCAAACCTTGGTGGCATTTCATTCAAAGTTAACTGGACTCACTCGCGATCGTTCGCTCACGAAACACCGCTTTGCATGAAGCTCGAAAACCAAGGCGTTCGACTATCTCAGGACATTTCAATCCTGTCAAAGTATTTGATGCCGACGGCTCGGAAATTCACCGCCGAAGCAATGCAACGCCATGGCGAAGATCTGATCGACTACAGGATGATCCTGCCGCATCTTTCTTCGTTTTTCTTCCGCAAGAAAACAGAACGCGTCATGCAAGAATTCACGAGCTCTCCGGATCCGGTTCCGTATTGGACGAACTTGGCGACTGCGGGCAACACTGGTTCGGCAAGCATCTTCATTATGCTGGATCATTACATTCGGGAAAACGAAATCAATGACGGCGACAAGTTAATGTTGTTCATTCCTGAATCTGGAAGGTTCAACTACGTGATGATTAGCTTGACTGCGGTCGTCACATGAAAAAGCGACTGGCGATCGTTGGCGGTGGCAGCAGCGGATTGATCACGCTAAAAATGGCGCTTGATTTTCTTGCAGATTGGGAAATCGTCTGTTTTGAAAAATCGGATTCAATTGTTGGGTGTTGGGGAAATCCGTATCCGGGATTCGTGTCAACGTCCACACGATACGCAACGCAGTTCGCTTGCTATCCAATCTGCGACGCGTCTGTCAATGAAGACGGTGGAACAAGCAGAGAGGAATTTTTTCGCGAAGACGAATACGGAGCCTATCTGACTTCTTTTGCCGAACACTTTGGATTGCGACAACATATTCAGCTCAGCACTCAGGTTGAAAACATTCGCAAGGAATCCGATCAATGGAAGATGGATGTTGGTGGCAAAACCACCAGTTTCGATGCCGTTGTGATCTGTTCGGGTTTGGCAGCGACGCCTAAACCGGTTGACTGCAAATTGCCGCAGCTGTCTGCAACGGAATTGAATCATCCAGACGGGCTGGGTCACATTTCCGGCAAGAATATTGTGGTTATCGGCGGTGGTGAGTCAGCGGTCGACTATGCAAATCGACTGGCGAAACCGATGTTAAACAACCAAGTCTTGCTATCCTTGCGCTCGGGAGTTCGAGTCAGTCCACGCTACCATCCGGTCCGCGGTGTACCGTCCGACTTTCTGCGAAATCGTTTGATGCTGTCCGTCGATCCAGATATCAGAAACTGGCTCGGACAAATTTTCGTGAAGCTGCGAATCAAGCACGAACGACGGTTCCGCAAGCTGTTTCCACACAGACAGGACGTGAAAAACTCTGAAGCGGATCATGAAATCAAACGGCGCAAAGCTTGGACGATGCGATTGACGGCCGCCGCCAAGGATGACTTGTTCAATATGTTTCACAACAAAAGCGACGACTTCCTCGAAGCGGTCGGTGCGGAACGAATCAGAATTGTCGGAACCGCGACGAATGCTTCGTGGAACGAATTCAACGGATTTGACTCGGCAAGTGATCGAGTCTCGTTTGAGCCAGAGCTTTTGGTTCCAGCAATCGGATACCGGTCGACTCTGGGAAAACTGACTGACGAACAGATCTCACTGAGAGACTTTTATCTCGGCTGCATCCATTGCAGCGATGTCGGTATGTTTCTGGTGGGTTTTGCCAGACCAATCATCGGAAACATTCCGACGATCAGCGAAATGCAAGCTCACTACGTTTGCGGACAGATCGCTGGGAAGTACGAACGGCCCAATGACATTGAACGGCTTCATGCAAACGATCAAAGAAAACGTAACGCCCGATTCGCAAAGCTCGATGGAGCTTCGGTTTATCCGGTCGAGATGTTTCCCTATTGCGATCGATTGGCGAAGTTGATGAAGTTAAAGACGGGTCCCGGTTTGCTGGAGTCTCCACTGGGTTGGTGGAAGTCGAAACTATCTCCAGCTTCGACGCTGCAGTACTTTAAAAAAAGCGGCGCCGAGTCCGATGCGAGACGCTATATGCCGGCTTCATTGGTGGCTTTCATTGTTTTCATGAAGCCAATTGACTGGGCGTGGAAGGCTTGGAAGACGATACGGAATTAGATTGGAGGGCAATTCAAAACTCGGATCGCCGAAAGTAGATCGACTCTCCGAGACGTGTTTTGCCGTTCCAAACGACTCGGAGAGTCGAGCTACTTAAGCGCAGCCTAACCGCGGCGGATTGAAGATCCTTCGAACCGAATGTGAATTCGATACACGGATCGCTCCTTCAGATTGAGCTTCCCTGTTTGCAAGTCAACTGAATCAGGCGTCTTGCGAATCGTCTTATCGACGCAAGCATTGAAACCTCGCTCGGAGAAAATGTCGATCAACATCGCCAAAGCCAACGGATTCTCAAACATGCTGTCCTCCGTATTCACGATCGCCCGACCGGACAACGCATGACGCGTGATGATCGGCATAAACTTGTCCTGAACACGTTCCACCACATCCACGAACAGCTCATTGTGCTCAAGCTCATAGCTATCGAGCCGCCGAACGAGCTCCTGACGAGCATGAACGGTGATCTCTTCTGCCAACGGAATCGGACCGAGCCGATCAAACGTTTTCGGATCAAGCTCCAAAGAACTCTGATACTGAAGCTCGCGAAGAATATTTGCTTCCACATCTTCAATCGCACCCGAAGCGCTGATGAAGTGATAGTGGTAAATTTCCTGCAACGACTGCAACGCATCCCAAGTCTTTTCCTTAAACACTTGGTATCGGCGACGAGCTTTTTCGGGATCCAAATCCGTCGATCGAAGCTCCTTTAATTTACCGACGCCCGTTTCCTTAACCTTTTGATTGTGGATTTCTATTTCTTTACCGCGTTGAAGCTGACGATTGACGCTCGTCTTCTCTCCAACAAACAAAACCATTGCGTGAATCGTAGGACGGCGGAAATTGGTCGCCAACGGAGTATCCGCATACTCGCCATGCAACAGAACCACTTTATCAACCAGCATCTTCAAGCACTCGACCTGCACTTCTGTCCGCGGGAAGCCATCAAGAACTGCACCGTCACGATATTGCGGCTTAAGCAATTCCCTCAAGACGATCCCGATGACTTCTTTGTCACCAACCATGCGGCCATCGTCTTTGATTTTCTTCGCTTCCGGCGTATTCAAAAGACTGCTGACGACGATGGGCGGGCACGTCAAACCTCGCGCCTGCAAAATGAATCGAGTGTGCGTGCCCTTACCAGCTCCGGGAGCTCCCCCGAGCAGAATCAGTTCTTTCGGAAAGGTAAGTTTCTCGTGCCCGAACTCTTCGTTCAGCTTCCGCCAAACGGTTTTAAAGATAACTTCTGGATCCTTGATTTCCAAATCGGAAGGAACCGCACCAGAATCAGATTTATTGTCAGGAACCGACATAGCCAAAAACGCCAACAGAGGACCAGTAACTTCGGCTGACAATTTACCAAGGCATTTCCATTTGCCCAACGACTTCTCTGGCAATTCGGTCAATTATTTCTTGCTGCGTTGTCGCCAGAGATTGGCCACCTTCAGGAATGAGCTCCGCATCGAAATCTAGTCGCACCGTCTGACGTTGCATCAGAGGCGTTCCCGCACGGTCGAGCCATGAAATTTCAACGCGGTTTGCAACATCCAAGGATCGAGCTTCGTCCGTGATCGTCTCGCCGGTGACCGTTTTTGACTCGCGAAGCAAACGGCCCGTGATAAAGCTGTCGGCAAGCGCTGGTTCGGTGATCGTCAGAGGTGTCGACGAGATAATTTGTTTCGTGATTGCTTCGGTCAGTCGTTGACCAAGAAACTTTCGATGCGACTGAGACTCAATCATCGCAACGTGTACTGATCGAATATCACTTCGATAAAGGTACTGATTCCCCAAGTGATATCCACGACAACCAACGGAACTGATCACGATCCCGACCACGGCAGCGACAACCAGCGTTGCGCTACACATTCGAAATTCAGATTGAGTTCGTTGATGGCTCATGATTCTTTACCGAAAAATCGACTCGTTGTCGCCAGCGGCGATGACTGGCTTGTCAGCCTCCGGATCCGGGAACATGTTGACCAACCACTCAGCGTGCTGACTTGGAACGGCAGGCAGGCTGGCGACCCGTTCAATTTTTTCATCAATCGAAGAAGAGTAAATCGTATCGGGGTACTTTTCTGCGACGGACGCATAGCAAAGTTGAGCTGCTCGATTTTCACCACGTCGTTCGTGATAACGTCCTAACTCGAAACCGCGTTGAGCCAACTGATTGTTGACCAATGCCGCTTGCTGTTCGAGCACCTTAACGTTCTCCTGTGATTCCTTGGGGAACTGGCGAACGATGGTTCTAATTAGCTGTTCAGATTTTTCCAACGGCGTCGCATCGTAGCTTGGACCGTTGTAAGACTTAAGCCTTGCTTCAAGTTCCAACATGTGTGAATTAAACAAGTACTTGCTACCCGGGTAGTTGCGTCGCAGATCTTCGTAAGTATCCGCGGCCTCGTAGTAGCGACCAGACTTCAGGAATGCATTGGCCAGTTCAAAGGTGGCATCATCCGAAAGCTTGCCCGTCGGATCATCCAATCGAATATTGTGGAGGACTCGCCTCGCCTCGCCCGCAACATTGAACCGAGGTCGTTTCGGATCGTTGAGGGCAAGCATCGGTCCGTTTTCGGAAAGTTCAAGCCAATATTTTGAGATCACATAGCGACGTTCTTCGGCACGATCCAAGAAGGACGAACCGGAATATTGGGCGATCAGTTTCTCGAACGCGCGATTGGCTTGCACGTAGCGGTCTGCAAAGAAGTACGATTCGCCTTCGAAGAAAGTTGCCTGTTCTTCCATCGCCGAATCAGGCCATTTGGCTGCTGCGACTCGATACTGGTTCGCCGCTTCAACAAACATAGTCTGCCAGGAACCACTTTTGCCGCCGCCTTGTTTCGCAGCGTTAGCTCGTTCGTAAAGCTGAGTCGCATTCGAGAAAGCGGCGTTTGCTGCTTCCTTGTCGACGCCCGTTCCAGATCGAATTTTTAGAGTCGTCGCAATCTGGCTGGGAGAAAGATCATCCAACAGCAAGCGGTTCCCGCTTCGCCGCCCTAGCGGATCAAGGGCTTCGTCAGCTAACAGGTCATCGTAGCCGTTCTTTTTGTTTTTCTTTGTCAGCCGATCAAGCAGGCTGCCGTTTTGGTGTCGGAAGCCGCTGCAGCCTGTCGTTGCTGACGTAAGAAACGCCAGCATCAGCAGGATAATCAACGATTGAATTGTGGGTCGCATACGAGACTTCCTTGTCCGGTATCTGCTTGGTTGTAATGTGTTCGCGGGAAGACTACAAGTTTTCGATGTACTTTTGCAGTCGAATCTGATGCCCTACGAGATGATTTAAATATTGGTTCATTAATTGTCTGGCTTCACGATATCCTTTTTGCTCAGCCAGTGGCGTTTCGTCTTTTGAACTGCTGTCACTTTTCGATTCAATGCTCTCGTTTTCCAACGTCACGTCAAATCGATCCAGCAACAACTGCAAGCAATCGCTGCCAAGAATTTTGATTGCGGACTTGCCACGGCAACAATCGTTGCACAACAATCCACCATCGTTCAATCCAAAATGGACTCGATCGATTCGTGTCTTACTGATTCCGCAAGTCACGCATCGCGTCAGCATTGGGGCATGGCCTAACGCCTGCAGCAATCCGCACTCGAAAGTGAACACGGTTTCCGCAGGCTGACCTTGACCGTCAATCTGTTCGATTGCATCAAATGCCATATCGAAGACTTCCGGATGCGGATCGGCCTCATCGGTTAACGTGCGTAGCAGTTCAACAATGTAGTAGCCACAATAGAGCCTCTGCAGGTCTCGATTGGAGCTACGAAAACGACGATCGAGCTTTGCTTCGGTGAGCAAATCCATCGAATCGTTGGTTTTGTGGAGGAACACTATTCGACAGATCGCCAACACGTCAATAGCAGACTCGAATGGACCTTTCGGACGACGAGCTCCCTTTGCCAGAGCCGTTATCTTTCCCATGCTACGCGTGAACAGCGTGACGACGCAGCTCGTTTCGCTGAAGTCGACAACTCGAAGGACGATAGCAGACGTCTTTTCAGGTTCCATATAAGAAGTGCGGAGCAAGAGCTATGGGTCAGACCACACGATAGCTTTGCAGGGCGCACAAAAAAAGCCCCACCGAATACGGCAGGGCTCTTGATTTCAATTTTGCATTCGATGAGCTCGATGCTTAACGTCTTAAGCTCGCTTGCGACGGACGAGAAGCCCCATCAATCCGAAGCCGACAAACGCGATACTTGATGGCTCTGGGACTGCCGAGACACGGTTTAAGAAACCACCACGCCCTGATTTTGGAAACGGTGACAGGTTCGTGTTGGTATTTCCCAGAGCTCCGAAGCCGGCATTAAAGCCATCAACTGACCAGCCCACATCAGCAAGTGAACCCCAAGTAGCCTCAGAGACAAAAGATGGTGAACCAGTGGCGAATCCTGTCATCAGTTCTACGCGGCTTCCATTAGCTGGTGCGAAAAACCAGTTGGGACTGGTGCCGCCTGCCCAGTGGCCAAACGCGGTGCCTGGGCCTCCAAAGTTTTCAGTCGGCACGTAATTCGCTCGCGTATGCCCGGATTGATCTCGAAAACCGCGAAGACCATGGCGGCCAACATATTGAAGAAGACCATTGCGTCTCTGCAGCAGTCCATTTTCATCGTTATTGGTGATGTTGATGATTCCGTTTTGCTCCCAAAGCGTTCCGATTCCAAGTACGTGCGCCATTTCATGACGTATCGTTGCCGCAAATTGCGGAAGGTTGCCAGCATCGGCTAAATCGAAAGACATTTCTCCAGCAGTTACGACGGTCGTTTGGCGAAATCGGTTATCAAAAGGGTTACCAATTGCAGTAAACGTCTGTGCAGTTGCTGTTGGACCAGCAAAACCAAGGAGCCCGCCTGGTGCATCAAAAAATGTGTTGGCAGCGATCGACAAACGCCCAGTTAACTGAGCTCTGATAGTAGATGGCAAACTGGCACTGTAGCCATTGATCCTCGACTCCCAAAATTGCTCCGCGTCGCGAAACAAGCCTCGCACGTTGGGAGCAACCGCTGAAAGGTCCAAATCAATGAAATCGTCCGCACATGCTGTTCTTGCAGCGGGAACCATCGTGAGGCCAAGTGCAAGCAGCATCGCAAATGGCAAAAGGAACTTTTTCATCATTTCTATCTCGTTGAATGTTTCTGGGTGAAAACAGGATACAGACCAGCACTCTCATCAGGTCAGTTCGACGACTCTTCTATCCGTGGCCACCGTGGTCGAAGCAAAATGGGAGTTTTCATCACCCCATCCCCCTTCAACCTCCCAAACTAGTTTAATTGGACCGGCCAGAAACTGAAAATGAGTAAAAACCGACATGTTCCGCAAAATCTGGTTTTCTTATTCAACCCCTACAAGCCAACATCCGATAGATGCTACTGAACGGAATCCCAGGAGCAGCCTGGACTCAAACGCTGCATCAGCAGGAAGCAAGCACAATGGCTTTGAAACAGATTCTCACGACCGGCTCACTATTGGCCGCAATGATTATTGGTCAGTTGGAAACAGCTGAAGCGCAAGAAATCCACATTCCAAGTGCACGATTTGAACATCGTGATCTTGAGCAACCTGAAGACACCATGCCGATGGCAACTCCTGGTGTGTTCGACTACGACGCTCAGATTTTCGCACCGATGGAATTTACCAATGACGATCAACTGGAGCCAAGAACCGGTTTCCACGTTTCGTACGATCGGACATACCTGAGCCTGTCGAAGGCCCCGCGTTTGTCGGGTGCCGGTTCGAACCAAGTCGACCTTGGTAGCAACTGGACTTGGGGCTCACGCTACCAATTCGGTTACTTCAATGACAACGAAACGGGCTGGACGATCAACTACCAGCACAACCGCGGCAACGCATACCAGAACGGACAAGACGTTCTCGTTGCCAATCCGATGCTTGTAACGAATGCTTTTTCTTCGGTTGAGCTGAACAAAGTCTTTCGGCAGGCGATGTCGAGCGGTAGTACGCTCGAACCATACATTGGATTGCGATACTTCAATGTCTACGACGAGACTCTAGAGGATACGAATCAGGACTTCGTCGTTGGATTCCTGCCTGCTGACAATCGCTTCAAGCAGAAAGCTCACAACAACATGGTCGGATTCCACGCAGGTGCTCGGCACGCACGACGAAGCGGACGATGGCGTTTGACAAGTGACGCTGCGGTTACCGCAGCTTACAACCATCAAGAGTACTTCGCCACTGACATCTTTCGAGAGATTGAGCCTGGCGGTACCATCACTACGAGCATCTCAGAGACGTCTGTTGAAGATCAATCTTTCGTTCCAGCATTGGACGTGGAGTTCGACATCGCGTTCAACGTGACTCGTGACATCACTCTCAAGACGGGCGTACAAGCTATGTATCTGTGGACAGGAATCAACCGTGCCAACACGTTGACGACTGGCCTCAACCCGAACTCAATCCTGAGCGGCGGAATCGGAGCCACCGAAACGAACGATACTCGTTTCCTCGCAGCTGGATTCGTCTTCGGCTTTGAGTGGCGACGATAGAAATCATCTATCAGCCATTGGCTCAGTTAAGATCATTAAAGGCCCGGCATTTTTGCTGGGCCTTTTTTTACTGCCATCACTCACCCTTTGAAGCTGTGAATCGAACACTCTCCCGCTGGGAGAGTCGGACTCTCAGGTCCGGAGAGGGTGCAGCTCCCTTGATCGTCGCCAATTTCAAAATCCAAACACCCACGCCCTCCCCGTCGCTTAGGAGGAAATTGCACGGTTTGGTTTGTCCGTACAATTCCTAACCCGACGCGTAAGCGAGGTACCAGCTGCACCTCGCTTACGCGCTTTGGAGTTGCACATTTGAGACAAGATTTCGCATTCTACTTGACAAAACACGTGAAGATTAAAAAAAGCGAAGCGTTCCGATACAAGCCCGACGCGCAAGCGAGGGATGCGGAAATCCTCGGAAAAATCCGCTCGCCTGCGCTTCGGGCTTGTATTTGTGCTACTTCAAAACTTACGCGTCGGGTTGTGCTTACCAGTATGAACTTGCGTAACTCTCCAAGTGGCGGAACCTTGGCGAAATACATGCAATTTCCTGTTGGGCTCCGACCCTCCCAGTGGGAAGATGATGTTCATTGCGCCAATTGCTTCACAGCCACGAACTCGTACAGCACGGAAATTTCCGGCTCCAGCCGTC
>CALLUY010000010.1 GCA_938010615.1 uncultured Pirellulaceae bacterium
CTTGCCGATCATGAGGTTGAATATGATCCAAAGTACCTGTGGGAGTAACGCTATCAATGTGTCGCCCTCCGGGCTTGAGTATCAAGACAGTCAATGTCCGGTGGCTGACGCCACCGGCAATGATGTACCGCCCTCCGGGCTAATCGCCAATAGCCCTCGATGCATTCCAGTAGGTGCCAGCGAAATCTTTACTCGCGATCCGCAGCGCTGACGATTTGGCGCAAGTCGAAAAGGCGTTTGGCTCGCTTGTCGTCGGGATCGAGCACGGCCACGAAGATGCCGGTAGCGGTTGATTGCTTGATGATCTGCATCAAGTCAATCCTAGCTGGGCAGAAGACCTTCCAAGTCTCACCCAAACCCGTTGCACTGACGTACGCCTGGGCGCTTTCTTGTGACAGGAATAACGCCAGTGCCTGTTGACCTTCGTTGAGCGTCCAAATTGCGCACTCCATCTGCTCACCGGAAAGTCGGTATACCAAGTACGGATTTATTTCCTCGCCCAGGTCAGTCGACTCATTGCTAATCACGAATGTTTTGTTCCTTGCCAGGCGTTACCAAGTGAACCCGGACGACTAAATGAATGTTGTGCAATCCAGCGATTGAGTCTACACGAAATGACAAGGACGAAAACGGGAACAAGTCCAGTAGCTCGACTCTCCGAGTCGTTTTTGCCGTTCCAAACGACTCGGAGAGTCGGGCTACTGATGGGAGCTCTTGCGAATGAGGTGCATTCCGTCGCGGCCGCGATAGGTTATCAGCAATGAATTGTCAGCAGCTCCTGCTTGAAACACAGCTTCGAAGAAATGCTCCTCTCCAGGCCAAGGGAAAGCGAAGAATAAATCGAAGTCGTCCATGTCCAATCCGATCTCTTCGTACACATCGTCCTCATGAGTTTCGACGTGCTCGACGTCACTGCCCAGATCAACAATGTCGGAGATGCCGCGGGGGATGAAACTGCCGCAGTAAAATTCAGCTGGTAGATCAACGGCATCTGCCAAATCGCTGGCCTGCTCCACCAAGTAAGATTCAATCTCGATGCCGACGGACTCCATGCCGCGTAGCGACGCCAATAAGGCTGCCACCCCGAAACCGCTGCCGAGTTCACAAAATCGGTTTCCGGTCAGCAAATGGTTTTGCTGAATCCAACTTAGCGATTGATCCAGCAGTTGGAAGTCACAGCGCACGAAGTTCTCAGTCACGGAATCTCGTTCCAGCATGAACGCTTCGATTCTTTTGGTGGCCCTGTCGATTAAATCAGCGGCGTCCGTTGCAAGCGAAAGCTCTCTGATTTCATCCGGGATGTTGATCGACTGCAGTGTCATAATACAAGCACGATGCGCAGTTTTGATGTTGCGCGTTTGAGATGGAATTTCGCATTTTACTTGCTAACATACGTGAAAATTGAAAAATGCGAAGCGTTCCAATACAAGCCCGACGCGCAAGCGAGGGATCGGGAAAACCTCGGAAATATTCCCTCGCTTGCGCGTCGGGCTCGTATTAGTACAACATCGAAATTCGCAAGTGAGTGAGTGAGTGAGTCTAAGAAACGCCGCGAATGCGAAGGCCATCATCGCTCAACATAAACATTTTCTTTTCGTCCAACGCCACGACGTCTTGGATATGTTTTAGTGTGATCGATTTTCCGCTGGAATTTGCTTTCTTGACCAGCTCGTCGACGCTTGCCCATCGGTCGGGATCGAGTTTCAGGCCGATCGATTCGGGGTGATGTTTCAATACGAAACTCAAATATTTACTGATCTTTGTAAGGCGATTGTTCATAAGCCGCAGTTTAACTCAAAGTGAAACCTGTGCCATCGCCCCCGTTTGGCAGCCTATGAATGGCGGCCAGTTTTTAGTTAGCCTTAAGGCATAATCTGGTCATTCATCAGCAGAGGACTCATTGTCCTGTTACGATACGTCGTCGAACGGGCGTTAGGCTGCGAAGCGTGCCTGCGAAATCCCGATAGTCTCTTAGAGCAATTTCACCCGTGTTAGCGGAAATGAACGATAGCGAAGTTTCATTTGAAAAAACGGCAAAGCAACTGCGTGCGAGAATCGTTGAGCTCGAATCGCAGGTTGAAGATCTGCGCCGCTACCGAATCGATGACCGATTCTTTGAGAATTCGAACGACTTTCTTTGCATCGCGGACCTCGACGGAACGTTCAAACGAATCAATCCGACGTTTACGCTGAAGCTCGGCTATAGCGAAAGCGAAATTCTTGCACGACCAATTATCGATTCTGTCCATCCAGATGATCGCGAATCGACAATCATGGCTCTGCGGAAACTCAGCGAAGGCGAGTCTGTTCCTCATTTTGAAAACCGATATCGCAGCAAGGACGGCTCCTATCGTTGGTTGTCATGGATGGCTCCGGCATTGCAACCCGGTTCGAAGGCGATCTTTGCGGTCGCGCGAGATATCACGGATCAGAAAGCGACACTTGAAGCCTTAAAACGTTCGCAAGACCGTTTGGATTTGGTTTTGCTTACCACTCAGGAAGCGATTTGGGATTATGACGTGGTCGCAGATTCAGTTTGGTTGAGTGAACGTTACCAACGCTTGTTTGGGACAGCACCGGCGACATCAGGAGTCTGGGATTGGTGGGTCGACCAAATTTATCCTGATGACCGGGCTCGCGTGTCGGAGTCACTTCGAAAAGCGTTAACTGGTGGCCAAGAGTATGGTTGCGTTTGGCAGGCCGAATACCGCTTTCGATCGCTCGAAGATGGCTACTTGAATATGGAATCCACGGGTTACATCACTCGTGATGAAAATGGCAAGGCAACGAGGATCGTTGGAACGAAACGAGATCTCACCGAACGAAAGACACTGGAGCGACGCTTACTTGATATTGCCGATGAAGAGCAAAAGCGGATCGCTCATGACCTTCATGATGGATTGGGTCAAGAGCTAACTGGATTGGCGATGATGGCGGAGGCTCTGTCAATTGAGTTACGCGAAAAATCACTTCCAGAATCGAAGACAGCAAAAAAGATCGCACATCTACTCGATGGTTCGCTGCGTAGCGTACGCGGAATGGCGCAGGGCCTGCGACCAGTAGAAATTGATTCACATGGGCTTGAATCAAATGGACTTGCTGCGGCACTTGAGCGACTCGCATTGCAAACGGCTCAGATGCACCGCGTTCAGTGTAAATTTGATGCTACCGATTCAATTCCGAACAGGGGTTCCGAGGTTGCGACGCAGCTCTATCGTATCGTGCAGGAGGCAGTGACGAACGCGGCAAAGCACGGAAAACCCAACGTGATCGAAATCAAACTTGGAAAGAAAAACGAAGAAATGGAACTCTTCGTGTCTGACGACGGGGTCGGGATGGTGGAGAACAGCAACTCGACGGGAGGGATCGGAATGAGGTCGATGCACTATCGCTGCAGCTTGATCGGCGCGAGGTTAAGCATAGAATCGAAACCAGACGGCGGTACCGTCGTGGCTTGTCGATTGCCGCTCTAACGGCCACTTTTCAGCAGGAATTATTGAGTTGGCGAAAATCGTGATTGTAGATGACCATCCGGTCACGCGAGATGGCCTGATGATGCGGCTTGGTCTCGAAGAAGACTTGATTGTTTGTGGCGAAGCTTCGGACATCAACGACGCGTTGGAATTGGTTGCGTCGACACAGCCAGACCTCGCAGTTGTCGACGTTTCACTGGAGACCGGCAGCGGCATCGAGTTGGTGAAGGAACTCAAAGCTCGATTTCCTGATTTGCGAATACTCGTTTGGTCAATGTATGACGAATCGTTGTATGCTGAGCGAGCGATTCAGGCGGGTGCGTCCGGCTATATCAACAAAAAGCACGTGAGAGAAGAGATTGTGAATGCAATCCGAACCGTGTTGGCTGGTAATGTCTATCTCAGTTCTGACTACTCAACCAAGATTGTCAATCGACTGGAAATTGGCAAAACGATCGTATCGAAGGCTCCGGAGAAATTGCTTTCGGATCGAGAATTGGAAGCCTTCACACTCATCGGACGTGGCCTAAAGACAGCTGAAGTAGCGGAGCGGATGGAATTGACCACAAAGACGATTGAAACCTATCGCTCTCGGATCAAGAGCAAGCTGGAATTGAGCCACGCTGGCGAACTGTCCCTCGAGGCAATTCGGTGGGTTATGGAAAATTCTTAAAAATTGCCCTCCCGAATTTACCGGCCTCGGGAATCTACCATCCACGCTATAAATGAGTCCGAAGTGATATTTTGTTCATTTACGTAGTGGAAACCACTACGCGGATCTGTCGGGAATCACCGACTTTCTCGATATCCTCAATCCGCTAGTTTGTCTCACATAACAAGTGGCTCTACCTGCTCGCTTAATGCCTGCAATTCGGTTGACTAACGTTGTCAGTCCGCGCTACACAATTTTTGAGCACACTTGAACTATGTTAGATTGCTACAAACGATGTCAGCTGGATCAATTCTCTTTGTCGACGAAGACCGCAGTTTGGTCGAGTCGCTTGCCCATTGGTTCGAAGAAAAGGGATACGACACCGCGTCAACCTTTCATCCTCTCCAAAGGTTGATGCTGGCTGCAGAACACGAGTGCGATGTCATCGTGATTGACATTGACCTGCCAGAGATGGACGGCTTGGAGGTGTTGGGTGAACTGGTCCAACGGGAAATGTTTTCCGTGATCGTTCATACAGCCAACGCGTGTCCGATCTTTGTGTCGAGAGCATTGGAGATTGGCGCGGTCAACTATCTTGTCAAACCGGCAGCTCTGGAAGACCTTGAAGACGCGATTGAGTCTGCGTTGTCGTAGCCAATGTTTGGGCCAAACTTCAATTTTGACGACGCATGGTCGTTTGACTTGAATGGATTCTTGACCAAGATAATCATGTCAGGAATTGGCGGAGGCGTTGGAGGGCTCGTTGCCATGGGAATCATCCTTAAAAGGTGGAAATGCCAATCGTTCCAATACAAGCCCGACGCGCGAGCGAGGGATCCGGAATTAAAAGGTAGAAATGCCAATCGTTCCAATACAAGCCCGACGCGCGAGCGAGGGATCCAGAATTAAAAGTTAGAAATGCCAATCGTTCCAGTACAAGCCCGACGCGCGAGCGAGGGATCCGAAAATCCTCGCAAATATCCGCTCGCTTGCGCGTCGGGCTTGTATTTGTGCAACTTCAAAACTTACGCGCCGGGTTAGGAACCAGCCCGAAGCGCAAGTTTTGAAGTTGCACACATTTTTATTCCGAAGGAATTTCAGCCATTAGCCGAAGGTCGAGCGTAGCGACCACCTCCGGAACGACTTCTCCGCCAGCACTGGTTGAAGCCAACAGGTCACTCGTCGGATGAAAGGCAACATTGGAAACATATTGCTGATCGCGTCCTAACAGATGGCTCATCCCTGTAGACAGATTCCACATGCGAATGCCGTCGTCGCCGCAAGAAGCTAACGAGTCGTTGTCGGAATCGAAAGCAATCCGATAGACTTTCCCATTGTGTCCTTCCAACTGATTCACCTTTTCTTGTGACTGAATATTCCAGATCATGATGGTGCCGCCCTGATCGCCTGATGCCAAATACTCTCCCTGCGAATCGAAGGCGACCGTATTGACATCGTTCTCGTCCGTCGGCAATACGGCCACGGTTTCACCGGATTCAATGTTCCACAGCCGAACCGTATTGTCACGGCTAGCCGAAGCCACGAACTTGCCATGAGGTCCCATCGCGATCGAAGGGATTTGAGCTTCATGGCCTTTGAGAATCTTTATCGTTGCGCGTGTCTTCAAATCCCAGAATCGAATCTCGCAGTCGTCACCAGCTGAAGCCAACATGGTGGAGTCTGGACTGAACACGACCGAATGCACATCGTCGGTGTGTCCTTGGAGTTCGGTGATCAATTCAAGGGAATCTGCGTTCCATAGTTTGACAACGTTGTCGCCTCCGCCTGTTGCGATGACCTTCCCGTCGGGTGAAAACGCCACGGAGAAAGCCCAATATTTATGTGCCTGCCATTGGTGAGCCGGCGAATTGGTTTCGAAATCCCAGAGCCGAATGATTCCGTCAGCACTTCCAGTCGCCAGATAACTTCCATCTGGAGTCCAATCTAACCCAACCATTGCGTGGCGGTAGACATTCATCGAAGCCATTCCCGACGAAATGGGTTCGGGCTTTTCTGTCTTGACCGTTACGTGCGGCATGAGATCACTCAGTTCGTCCATTCCATTTTGAGTGACGCCCGTTTCAAACAGATACAGTTCGTCAATCTGTTTTACTTTCAAGAGGAACGCGAGTCCTTTGTCCGTGATGCTGGCTTGAACAAAGTCGAGCTCCTTGAGTTCGGGTAAGTTCTTCAGGTGTGGCGTAATCTTTTCGAGTGCTTTGTCATCAAATACGTTGCCACGAAACATGACACGCGTCGGGTGTTTATCTTTATTTTTCACCATCAAACCGCCAGTGATGCTGATGGCTTCAATTGCTTTGGCTTGCAGACGAGCCCGATTCCATTTGTTGCCGTAGTACCCGGCCACGACCGCAACGATCGTCAGAGTGACAAGAAAGGTCCGCAGACCATATCGAAAACGCGGAGATTTCATGGAATCGCCCGTACAAAATTTTGAAGCGCAAGACAATCAATTCTAATGTCCTCGCTTGCTCATTGTACAGCAGAATTTGGTGGTGAGTTCACCTCTTTTGAGTTGCGCGCGCCGTAGCCGAACGTGTTTGAGAACTGTCGCTTGTTCACAGATGAACCGGGATCGACCGAACTTGTTCGCCGGGTGCTGGCTCGACGGGAGGATCAATCCAGTCGATCGTTTCACCAGCCGCGTGGGCAGTACGAACGATTTCCTTGAACTCGCGGCAAACTCGCATCATGGCGTCACGCGGGGAAGCGCCGGTTGCTTGCAATCCACCGAGGTTGGCGACGCGAGCGATCGACTTCCCAGATTCATCTTGCGAAAGATAAACGAGACAAGCAAATGTCGGAACGCTTGGCGCCGGTTTACCCATTGGCAATGAGTTGTCGTTCTGGTTCGTTGACATGTCGATTCGGTTTGAGTCAGGGATTAGGTTGGCAATATGTTCTAACCGATAATGGGCTCTCAGCAATGCAAGTCCGACGCGGTCCGACCATTCACTTGCGAGTTTTGGAGTTGCACACTTTCAGTCACGAAGTGACGACATGTATTAGCCGTGGACGCAAGTCCATGGTTACGGTTAATGAACCGCCGCTGAGTGCCGAAGGCACGGCAGGAGCCAAGCTTTTCACTGCCGCAATTTTCCTGCCGTCCTTTCAGGACTGCCGATTAGTGCGACAACGTTTCCATGGACTTGCGTCCATGGCTAATACATGCCGTGCTTTCAGCACTAAACACAGCAATTTCAAAACGTGCGCCTCGGGGTTGTATTCGGATTTATTTCAGCACCTATTCATCATGTTCATCCTGTCAGATAATCACGGTGAAACAACCACAGCTTTAATCCAAATACGTCGTAGATGCGTCCTGTCCCGCCAGCCAAAAACAAAGACAACTCCTCTGCCCTTTCTCGATTCTTCGGCGTCTTTCGCTATAGCAAAGAAGCAATCAACCTTGTCTGGACAACCGACAAACGGCTGACGCTGATCCTTCTTGCACTGACGATCTTCGCCGGCGTCATCCCAGGAGCCATCGCTTACGTAGGCAAGCTGATTGTCGATGCCGTTGTGCTGGCCGTCGAAACGGATTTGCCCGCCGATCGGTGGATGGTCCTCAAGTGGATTGGCGTCGAAGCATTCCTGATTATCTTGATGGCCGCGGCACAACGAACACTGATGGTTTCCAACTCCCTGTTGCGGGCTCTGCTTGGCCAGCGAGTCAACATCATGATCCTCGAGAAAGCTCAAACGCTGGAGCTTTCGCATTTCGAAGACTCCGAATTCTACGACAAACTAACCCGCGCCCGTCGCGAGGCTTCTTCGCGGCCGCTGTCTTTGGTGACGAAGACCTTCGGTTTAGTGCAAAACGCGATCACGCTACTGACCTATGGATGGTTGCTGATTCAGTTTTCGTGGCTGGCGGTGCTTGGACTGATCGTTGCAGCGTTGCCGGCGTTTTTCGTCGAAACTTATTTCTCCGGTGCGGCGTTTCGGCTGTTTCGCTGGCAAGTCCCCGAAACGCGGAAACGGAACTATCTGGAATGGTTGCTGGCCAGAGAGGACTATGTCAAAGAAGTCAAACTCTTTGGCGCCGGCGAATTGTTCTTGCAACGCTACCGTGACATCTTTGAAAAACTTTACGCCGAAGACAAAGCCCTCACACTGAAGCGCGGCATGTGGGGATTCCTACTGGGCGTGCTCAGTTCGATTGCCTTCTACGCAGCCTACGGTTGGATCGGTTGGTCGGCGGCGATCGGCTCGATCACGTTGGGCGGTATGACGATGTATCTGCTGATCTTCAAGCAAGGTCAATCTTCGATCGCTGCGATGCTGACCTCGATCGGCAAGATGTATGAGGACAATCTGTATCTGTCGAACCTCTATGAATATCTTGACGAGCCGGTCAATAAAGTCGACGGCACTGCGACGTCGGGTTCAAAGCCTGGCGATGGCGTGCGGTTTGAGAACGTCTCATTCACCTATCCCGGATCGGGCAAGAAAGAAGGGACTCCTGCCCTCAGTGAAATCAACCTCCACCTTCAGCCCGGCCAGAAGCTGGCGTTGGTTGGAGAAAACGGTTCCGGCAAAACGACATTGATCAAGCTGCTGACGCGTTTGTACGTTCCCACCGAAGGCCGCGTATTGCTGGACGGTTTGGATTTGAACGATTGGCAATTGGAAGCGTTGCGCGATCGAATCGGCGTGATTTTTCAGGACTTCGTACGCTACCAATTGAAAGTCGGCGAGAACATTGGTGTCGGCGACGTGGCGAATTTTGAGGCTCGTGATCAACAAGTCGCTGCCGCGGAAAAGGGCATGGCCGAACCGTTTATTGATCAGATGGAATTGGGCTACGAAACGCAGCTTGGCCGTTGGTTCAAGGACGGCCGCGAGTTGTCAGGCGGCGAGTGGCAAAAGATCGCGTTGTCCCGAGCGTTCATGCGCAAGCAAGCCGACATTCTGGTACTCGACGAGCCCACGTCTGCGATGGACGCCGAAGCCGAGGCCCGTATTTTCGATCACTTCCGTGAGGCAACGAAGCAGCAAATGGCGATTTTGATTTCTCACCGCTTCAGCACTGTCCGCATGGCTGACCAGATCATCGTATTAGCCAAAGGCAAGATGATCGAACGTGGATCGCATGAGGAGCTGATGCAGATGAATGGCCACTACGCTCACCTGTTTGAAATTCAAGCCAAGGGCTATCAGTAAGGAGCAAACTGAAGATCGTTGTCCTGAAGAAGCGTGGCCATTCGGTCGAGCGACCCGAAAAATTGCTCAATCACAACTCAGCCCCGGAACGAGGCGACAAGCCGCAAGTAACCCTTTCCTAGGAATCAGCTTATTGTCTTCACCGAGGTCAAAGAATTCGTTCTGGTTTTGGTCTCTTAGTGACCAGACCGAATCAAACATCTCCGCGTACTGTCGTAGTTTTTGCAGTGGGCTTAACGACCGTTCTTTCTCGATCCGGATTGGATCAATCCGAGAATGGTACTCGTCCCAATTTTGTTGTGGTGCAAAGCTCATAAGACAATTTTAGCAGAGATGATTTCGTGGACCAATCTCGACAGCGCGTAAGGTTCAGCCGCAATACCATTCAATGAAGCTAATTCGTTTAACGTCTAGCCGGAGGCGTCGGCGTTTTGGAGCCGCGAAACGCCGACGCCTTCGGCTAGACGTTAAACGACGATAATCGATCAAAAGCGTTTCATTGAACGGCATTGGGTTTAGCCACGAAATACACGAAAGGACATGATCGGCAGCGCCTAGGACTTTCGTGTCATGGCATCATTTCTTGTCCCTGCATCCACGCCAGATCAATCAATGAGTTGCATCCTTTTTTCTCTTCAACAACTATGAGTGTCGTCCAAATTGCCAATAATCTTCTCTGTCGTCTGCTCGAACCAGTTCGCAAAATGCCTCTTGAGGTGTTCTTCGTGCGAATCACCCCATTCAACAAAATGTAAGACAGGCGAAGTCACCGCATTAGCGCAATTCTGTTCAAGCTGTCTCAGTTTCGTATTGTCGGATTCGAAAAACTCTTGGAACGCCAACGTGATTTCAATTCCGGAGATTGTAAGGAAATAGCGGCAGACTGCACGTGGAATGTAATGGCGCACGCCAAGTTGAATTGATGTCAATGACTTCCGAACTACCTCGACAGAATTGAATTGGCGATTTCGAAATTGTTGAATCTGAAAATTAAGTGAAACGGGTTTCAATTCAGGGTTTTGTTGAAGTGCTTGAAGGTGCTTCCTAAATTTTGTGAGAACGCTTTTGTGCTTATCTTCTAGTCCATCCAATTGATAATCGCGATTTTCGTTATTCAATCGTTTCTTGATCTGCTTTGTAACTGCCAACAGGTCAATATCTGGTAACTCCCCCTCCGCGCGTTGTTTAAGTTGCTCGAATCGACTTCGTATTTCTGCAGGGGTGTCGAACCGGTTCTTAACATCATACTGGAATGCTCGATCGAAAAACGTCATCAAGTGACTCGCCACACTTGAACCGTCCGAGTCGATCAACGCCTTGTGCCTCCGATGAGGCGATCTTGAGGAATCCGCTGAAAGGAACTCGGGGAACTTGTTAGTAAGGAGATAAAAGAAGATTCCGATTGCCAGAGTCAGATCCGACTTGAAGTCGTGTTTTGATTCGGAACCAGTAGATTCCGTTTCATGCAGCGTAAGGAAGCTGTTTCCAATTGATTCCCGAATGGAAGTCAAGCCGTCTTCATGATCTTTAACACGATTGAAAGAAAGCCCAAAGTCGATGATGTATGGCTGAGAAATATCGCTTTCCAACATTACAATATTCCTTGGCTTTATGTCTCTATGAGCGGTGTCTTCCGAGTGTGCGATTTCGATCGTTTTTATCAGTAGAAGGGTGAATTCGATAGCATCATGCAGATCCATCGGTCCATTCACTTCTTGTACCTTCAATAAAGTCTGACCACTAATAAACTCCATTACGACAAAGGGCGAGATACGATCATTCTCAATCGCAGACTCAATGTTTGATTCAATGAATTTTGGGACGAGAGCATCAGTTTTGGATAATGTTCGGAGCGCAGTAACTTCTCGAAACATTCGACGACGCGATTTTGGTGTGTCGCGATCTGGTCGAAGTCTCTTCAACGCAACCGTGGTCTGATCAGACTTTCGAATCGCTTCAAAAGTATATCCTTGGCCACCGTCACCAAGAATTGACACAAATTCATATTTTTCTGTCCAAGGTCCAGACGTCCAAATTGCAGGTGGTTCGGCGGTCATAGTAGAGGTCGCGATTTTTTGAGAAAGTGTTCGTGAATTGGCGATCGTAAAACAAGAGCAATAGATTCCAAAATGAAGCCGCAATCAACGGTTAAATTACTTGTTAGCATCGGCTAAAATACTGTAGCGAATCTATCAATTTGGTAGGCTCTTGCTTTGGTTGAAAAAGGAGCGAATTGTGCACGGTGACTACGAAGGTTGGAAGAAAGTCCGAAAACTGGGGAAAGGAGGACAGGGAGAAGTTTGGCTGGTTCAAAAGTCATGCGATTTAGATGAATCAGAAGTTAACAACCTACACGAGCTGAGCAGGGCCATTAGGGATATTAGGGAGCTTTCGCCATCACGCTCGGAAGCCGTCGCCTCGACAATTCATGAAGTAATCAGAGATATCTCAAAGAAAAAAGTAGTGGTTGGCGCCCTCAAGGAGTTGCATTTTACTGCACTTCACGGAGATGACGAAATTGCGAGAGGTAGGATGCGCCGCGAGCTCGAAGTTATGAAAACAGTGCAGCATCCCAATCTGCTGACCGTAGTAGAAGTTTCTTCGAGATTTGACAGCTTCATTTCGGAGTATCACGCAGGCGGGATATTGACTGACCATCTAAATCGGTTTTCTGGCCGTTCTTTAGAAGCTCTCAGAGCGGTCAGGCCATTAGTTGAAGCCGTAGGGCAACTGCATAAGTCAGGCCATGTTCATCGAGATATTAAGCCTGCAAACATATTCATCGGTGACGAGCTTCAGTTGATTCTGGGTGATTTCGGTCTAGTTTTTCTCGAAGATAACGAAACACGCGTTTCGGAAACGTTTGAAAATGTCGGGAGCAGAGACTGGATGCCGGGTTGGGCGTACGGGATTCGAGTCGAAAGTGTAAAGCCGACTTTCGATGTGTTCAGTCTTGGAAAAGTGCTTTGGTCAATGATATCTGGTCGCCCTTTGCTCCAGCTGTGGTATTTCGATCGCGCAAGTAACTGCGTTGCTACTATGTTCCCCAATGATTCGAATATGTTGCTGATTAATGACCTTTTATCGAAATGCGTGGTTGAAGAAGAGAAAGATTGCCTCGATGACGCATCAGTGCTTCTTTCCGAAATCGATAAAACGATTCGCAAGATGGAAGTCAACGCTACTGTAATGGCAAAAGATATTGAACGTCGCTGCCGAGTCTGCGGAACCGGTGCATACAATTTGATCTGCGATAGAAACAACACCGCTTCTGGTAACTTCGGTATTCAACCGCGTGGAGTTCAAAGCTTTCGGATTTTCACCTGCTCCAAATGCGGGCATGTTGACCTATTTTCTTGTTCGGATGCCAAAAGAGATGTATTGCCAGATGCGTGGCTCAACTAGATATTCACGACCGAAGTCAACTACCAACTGGCGGAATCTATGTTTGAGTACTTAAAACTGGCGATCAAGCTACTGCATGATCGATCTGCACGAAAGCGACTACAAGGTTTACGCCCAGTAGTAATTTGCATTGCCCAGTCACCAACAACGCGCGACTTTCTTCTAGTTCGTTCAACACATTCCGCAGATACTTGGGCGCCAGCTCAGGAGGGCATTGGCAAAGACGAGACTGTGGAAGAGGCTGCAATAAGATGTATGCAAGAGGAGTTTGGATTGAGCATTGGAAGTATCCAATACCGAAATAGCGTTTGGATCGCAGATAGAAGACTCCCTGAACGAGTTGGTGAGCGCGATATTGATGGATCAATGTTCAAAATGAAGGGCAAGTCATACTACTCAGGCCATCTGATGGTTGACGAAAACGCGCCATTAAATCTAAACCCAACAGAAGTAGTAGAGGCTGATTGGGTTGCCAAAGCCGATTTGGCAACACACCTTTCAACACTTCCGAGCGACAAATATGTGATACTGCGGAAGGCATTTAAGGAATCGTGTTCAATTGACATTGGGCCACCAGTCGAAAAATAATGTTCGGTTCCAAGAAATGACAACATTTTATCTTGGTGAAAGCGGACCATGGCGGCATCGATCTTTCGCATCTTGAGCGCCCGTCAATACCGCTCTGACTCGCTGATCGGAGTTCGTTAATCCGCTTCGCCGATCGACAGCTATGTCTCCGTTTTGCAGACTTTAGAGTTCGGCGGAACGCTTCATACGCCGCCACTTCAAATCAAGCAAGCCAAACTCGTGGACAAGCCAAACTCGTGGGCAAGCAACACCTCACAGGGTGACCGCAAGCCAGCTCTCGCTACTTTCTACTTTCGTTTCAAAATGGCTCTCTTCGATTCCACTGTCGGTGCTATGGGAGTTCGCGGCTTGGCTGTAGGTTCCACTAGTTTCGGGCGATCGGGAGCCGTCGGACGATTCGCTGAGTCCGTAGCCGATCCAAGCGACTTCAGGAACTTGACTAGAGCAGCGCGATCGGAAGCCGACATCGCGCGAAATGTCTCTTTGGATTCCTCGGCCTCGCCACCGTGCCAGAGAATGGCTTCTTCTATCGTTCGGGCTCGACCGTCGTGTAGGTAAGCTTCTCCATCGCCGTTGACGCCGGCAGTGTTACCAATATTCCAAAGCGGAGAAGTTCGCCATTCAGAACCGGTCGCGACCCCCTCGCCCAAATTGTCGGCCAGTCCATCGCCCATGTCATGCAAAAGCAAATCGGTGTACGGATGGATTGTCTGACTCCGCAATTCAGTCATAGGGTGAAACGGACTGGTCGTGAATTGAGTCACATGACACTTCGCGCAATTTGCACCCGTGAACAAAACTTCTCCGTGAAGTGCTTCGGTGTCATCGAGGTCGCTGCGAGCCTGAACTCCAAGAAGGGCCGTGTAGCGAACCATCAAATCAAGGTCTTCGTCTGATACTTCCGCGTTGCCCGCAGTCGTTTCGCCGTCGAGAATTGGAAACACCGTTGTCCTGACACCCATGTCACCGTTTAGCGCGGCGGCCAACTGATGCCTAACCATCGGCTGCACTGCCTTGTATCCGAATCGACCCAGTCGCGGTTGTCCTGTTTCGGGATCGGTCACAATTTGCGGACGTCCAGAAATTCCGTCCGCGTCGCTATCGTCCGGATCAGCCAAAGCGGTAACGCTGTTTTCACTAATCGCTTCCAACAATCCCATGCCTACCAAGGCAGGTGCCAGCCGCGCCGAAAAATGGCTGGGAGTGACATCGGCGAAAGCATAGCTTGGTTTTCGCAATGTATATGCCGTCCCATCGGCATACGTTCCATTGATCGTGGAGTAGCTGCTGATTGTCGCCGCCCCTTCGGCCGCTCCGGATGTGCTGAGTGGTTGCAACAAGGATCCGAGATCGGGGTGAGGCGAACCGGTTTCGTCAGAGGCAACGTTAACGACGGTCTGGGTCATCATGCTGCCGATGTCAGGAGCGAGCGCACGTCCATTGTTGACGTGACATTGAACGCAACTTCTACCAATAAACTTTGAACCCAGCTTCCCAACGTGCTCATTGAATGTTGGGTTTCCCGATTCAGAATGACTTCCGTCGCCAAAGTCGGTGTGGTGCAGACGTCTGCCGAGCATGAACGGATATCCGTTGGTCGGAGAAATGTTGCCTGCCATTTGCTTGAACGCATTATCGGGCTCATCGGAGTACGGGTAGTGCACCGTTGTTTTGCCACCGAGCCAAGCGCTAATGGGAAGTGGATATGAATCGAGACTCTGGTTCACGTTGCCAACGACTCCCCCGTCAAAGCCAAGGTCGTTACCTTGACCCCACGGAACGATTCCTTCGCCCACAACGTAGAGTAACGTCGTGCCATAATAGTTTGAACGCCCGTTTCGAGGCGCCAGAAGAAACAGACTGATTTCGATCTCTACACGATCTCCGACTTCTATGGGTCGGCTGAACTGCGTGTTGGAGTTGATTGTCGCGGAGTAGTTATAGTCCGTTTCGCCGGGAATGTCCGAAGGCGAGGTCGAGACAAGCGTCGCGATCTGGTTGTGTGAGTATTCGGCAACCGTGGTGATGCCCCGAAAGAAAGTTCGAAATTCGGCAGGGTTCAAGGGGCGATTGGTGGTGTAGTTGAAAGTGATGTCCGTACCGCCATTTCTGCCTACGCGGTCGACGATTTCGATCCTTGCGACTCGTTGCTCCCAGTACCAAGTCAGGTAGTGGTCGTAGGCTTGAAATTGACCCTCTCTGGCATGCCGATCGCGACCTCTGTCTGCGAGGTAGGTAAGCAGAGCGTCCGGCGTGTCGATCGTCGTCGGAGCTTCCAACGCGGTGCCGGTATTAAATAGATTGACGATTTGTTTACTGGATTTGAGGTAGTTTTGGCGAACGGACAAAAGGTCGAAAATGTTCACTATGCCAGACGCATTGAAATCTCCTGCACTCCATTGAGCGATCGGCAGATTGTAGTTCTGTCGAAAACTGAGCAGGTCAAAAATGTCGACGTCCCCATCGAGATCCGT
Source organism: uncultured Pirellulaceae bacterium (assembly GCA_938010615.1). Classification (GTDB taxonomy): domain Bacteria; phylum Planctomycetota; class Planctomycetia; order Pirellulales; family Pirellulaceae; genus Mariniblastus. The sequence goes on from CALLUY010000010.1 coordinate 15,780, forward strand.
GTCACCTGCCAGATAGGAATTGCCGTACCCGTTCGCCATCGCTGCTACCGAAAGCCAACGATCCCGGTCAGCTAAATTAACCGTACCGTCGCCAGTCAGATCAAATGCCGAATCGTTGCTGCCGTCGGCAATCTCTTCAACGAGCGCATCAAGATCGGCAACGTCCCAAACTGAGTCGCCATTAAAGTCGCCGTCGTTCGCGCGAAGCGTGTTGCTACTCAGAAACAGGACGCACAAAAGTAAACCGTACAAAGGTGTGTAGTGCAGCTTGGCGCTCATAGGACGTATACCGAGGAAGGAATGTTTGGACTTCAGACGACAAAACAGACTGGAGTGTTGTCGCTATGAAAGCGGTTTCACATCGACATCATAACAGGCACGTCTATCGTTGTCCGTGCAACTTCTCGTCATTTGGCAAGAATAACCTGTGGTAACGCATGCCAAAGAGCATTACCCCACCACTCTACGACAAAAGCTGGAAGGGAAGCTGGATCCGACGATGGCTTGCAAGTTCGCTGCTGGATTTGAACCTTGATTCATCTTGGTTTGCGAAATCGGGCAAAGCAGTTTGTGCCGATGCCGACTGAGCAACAAAACGATACGTACGGATCGCTGACGCGCCAACTGAATTCGAACTTTGGGATAAAACATTGGCACCTCCACCTAGGGCCAGTGGAATTGCACGGCTGGCATTCACGACGCCGCTCGCATCTGAGCCGCTGGCAGTGCGATCAGAAGACTGAACGATAATGTTGCGAAGCGACGAAGCTGTCAGGTTCGAATTCGCAGACAGTGTCAGCGCCGCAATGCCTGCAACATGGGGCGTTGCCATGCTGGTTCCCGAAAGCCAAGTGTAACGGCCGTTGGCTGCTGTGCTGTAAACGCTGACTCCGGGAGCATCGACTTGGACGGCTCCGGAGTTGCCGACGCCGTTACTGAATCCAGCGATCTGACCATTCGAACCGTAGGCTCCGACCGAAAGTACGTTTTCGTATCGACTGCTGAATGACGCAGGATTGCCAGGCGTGCTTGAGCCTTCGTTGCCAGCGGCTGCAACAACCAGAACGTCATTGGAGGCCGCATAGCTGATTGCAGATGCAATCGCCGAACTGAATCCGCCGCCCAAACTCAAGTTCACAATGTGAGCGCCATTGTCGACGGCGTAGCGGATTCCTTGCGCGATTGAGCTAACAAAGCCAGAGCCTTGTTGATTCAAAACCTTGATGGACATGACTTCAGAGTCAGGCGCGACACCCGTTGCTCCGAACGCATTTCGTTCCGCGGCGATCGATCCTGCGACATGCGTACCATGCCCGTTGTCGTCAGCGACGTTGGCGTTGTTGCCGACGAAGTTCCAGCCGTAGCGATCGTCAATATAACCGTTGCCGTCATTATCGACTCCATCGCCTGCGATCTCATCGGAATTCACCCAAATGTTATCGTCGAGATCAGAGTGGTTGATGTTGACTCCCGTATCGATGACCGCAACTACAACACCGTCTCCAGTATGGCCGGCTTGCCAAGCTTCGGGAGCGTTTACAGAATTCAGGTTCCAGTCGAGGTTGCCTCCGTACCAATCGGCTGCCGGAAGTTCGGTTGGTTGAGTTACGGGTTGTTGCGTTTCAGATTGGTCAGGTTGGGGATTCGAAACTGGAGTTTCATCGTTTACCGGTTTTTCATCGACGACCGGGTCAGCAACTTCAGGATCAGAGGTCACGGGATTTTCGATATCTGGAGTCAAGTCAGCACTGAGTCGATATTGACCATATCCTCCAAAAACGATCGCCACGTAGTTTCCTGCGGCAAGATCGGTCGTCAGCGCCGTTTGCGAGTTGCCTCGGATTGTGGAAGCTGCAATGCGATTTCGCGACTGATCGAAAATTGCCACGCGGCTGAAAGTGTTACGATCGAATTCAAGTTCCAGCGATAATTCGCCTTCCTCGGTGACTTCGAATTCATATCGATCGATGCGGTCAAAGAATCCATTGGACGCTTCAACTGAAAAAGATTCGTCCAGTTCTCCGAGTTGTTCTGTTGTCGGTGCTTGGAAAAAAGATGGAGACCGAAATCGGCGACCGAAAAAGGCTGCTTGCGCGGTGAACGTTGGCTCGATTTGATCAGTCGCTGATTGAAATTCAGATTGAAGCGTAAGTTCAGTTGGAGAACAGCCTGTTGAACTCAATGCCGCCAGCAAGTTGCGATCCTCCAGTTTCCCGTAGGTTTTAAAGTTGTTTGTCTTCTTTCGTTTTCTGGTTCGATTGAAAGTCATTGCCGTCCCTGTATTTGATTTGATCGGTTCCCGGACCTGTTTGGCCGATGCTCCATTTTGTGCTAATCGGACAAAAAAAATAACCACAAAGCAGGAACTAATCTAAATGTGACAGCACGTTGAGAGTCCACCAAAACTGTCGAACGTGTGACAACATACACCCGCAAAGCTCATAGACACTCGTGTACTGTTTGATAAACGTGAGCGGCAAGGCGCTCACTCATTGTGCAAAACCAGAGTGGTGTTCCATTTGTCAAAATGAACCTAGGACCAAAGTTGAAAGTCCTGTGGAGCATCTCGGACGGATCCAAAGTCATTAAACCAGCCCGGGTCGGCGGATCTGAAATCGCCGAACGTGTAAGCGGTGGTGTTGCTTAGGTCGACCTCTTCACCGAGGAATCCGGGTTTTCCCCAAACTGAATAGGAGGTGCGGAATCCCCATTGGAAGTGGTTGAAATTGCTGCCAAGTCCCGTGCCTGGGACTTCTTCTTCGTTCGCGGCGAAAATGGAAACCCAATAGGTTTTCCCGGCCTCCATCGTAAAATTAATATCGGCGGAATAGGCGTAAAGATCTTCCTCTTCCACCGGTGGCAAATCGATACCAGTGTCGACACGATTGACCTCGCTTCCGACATTGAAGACTGCGACGGGATCGCCTTCGGGCGAATAAGGATTGTCGTTGAAGAAGATCCCTTCATAGATTTCGATGGTGAAATCATCGACTTCGAATGCTTCGCCAAGGGAGTAATTTCCTGACCATGAAATTCGGCTGATGGTCTCGGTGGAGTCGAGCGTCACATCGTTGGCGACTCGGAAATTGTCTGACTCAGAATTGAAATAGGAAGTGCTGGTCGCTTCGACTCCTTCGATCCCGCCGGTTCCGTTGTCGAAAACCAAATTTTGCTCGACCGTCACCGTGACGTCATCTGCCACTTCGTCACTCATCGTCATTCCGTGAGTTTGATCGACTCCTCCTTGTCCGCCGATCTTGATGCGGCTTTCAATTTTGGCTTCGGTCAAATCTCCGCCGACTGTGTCGTCGCCAAAGCCAAGGAACACGCCAAGCTGATGTTCGCCAACAACGGGATTGTTCAGCTGAACCGTGTCGTCACCACCGAAGGTGAGCACTAGATTTGTTTCGCCGAGGTAGTGATTGCTGTCGGAGCGGACTGAATCGGAGTGATTGCCCGTAACGACAATTGAATCACCTGCCAGCATTGAGTCGGTCATTGAAACGGAATCCTGACCGTCAAGCGTCATGGCGAAAAAGGTATCGCCGAAGTAACTTCCGGTTGTTGAAATCGAATCGTTTCCATCGAACGTTTGGATGACGGTTCGATCGAGAAAGCGACTGTCGACGACGTCGACTTTGTCATTGCCGGTGCCTCCGTAGATCAATGACATGTCTTCAAACTGGGCGTCAGTTATCGCAAAGTCGTCGTGCCCCGGACCAAGATGTGCTCGCAAACCACCTGCGAAACTGACACCGGAGTCAGTCACGATGCTGCCCTCAACAAGAATACTTTCTTCACCGTTGATGGTTGTCCCATCAAGGCCATTGATTCGGAGTTGATCGCCATCGGCCACGACTTCGAATTGGTTGTCGGCAGCGTCTCCGCGAATGTACAGGTGGACGTTTTCGAAAACCGTGACGTTGCCCGCAAGTAATCGGCGTTGTTCAAGGGGCTTGTAGTCGGCAGATACTTTTCTTCGATTGGTTGATTTGAAAGTCATCGGAATATCCAATTGAGGCAGAAACGACAAACAGAACGAGTGGCATCGCTGGTGAGGCCGACAAGAAAAGGCTTGGCGGATGTGCCTTCATTGTAGTGGTTCAACGACTGATTCAATCTTGTTTGAAATTTTTTCCTCGCTTAACCCAAACGTTCAATTGCCCGGCCGTTCTCTTGCCCAACTGTTTAGGGTAGTTGATGGGTCAGAGGGCGATTTACTCGTAAGATTTGCCGTGCTCGATGAGCAATGTCGCGCTTGGACTTGATGCAGACCGCTGGTATTTTGATGCGATGAAGGTGAGATCGATTTTCACACCAAATCCGTAGTTGGTAGCTGGTCGGTCTCTGAAATCTCATGTTTTGAGGTAACAGAACATGCCGAGATTTCAGTTCATGTTTTGATTTTGAAAGTATTGACGACTTCCGCTGCGAAACACGATGAACGAAAACCCCTATTCATCCCCACCAGAGAGAGAGTCTGATTCATCGACGCGCGACGATGACCCGATTCGTCGGCCGTGGACCAAACGCGAACGTGTTGATCATTTTCTTGACGAGATCCTTACCGGACATGGTTGCTTCCTGATTGTCGTCATGCACCTCGTTGCCGCAGCGCTGCTTTGGTACTGGGATTTGTGGGGGTGATGACGAGTGATGAATCGAAGCTACTTGATCCCCCAGAACTCATTTAATTTTTGGCCAGCGAACGAGCTCCTGCCTTCGACAACGTAACGCAAAATTCGTATCGCTCGTAAACACCGCCACTGAGCTTTTGATCTGGATCTTGTCGTTCTTCAAAACATAATGCGTCTGGGCAGAGCACGACGTAACCAAGCTTGGCCAGCGCCGCACCAGTTTGGTGCATTGGATTTCCGGCGAGCCCCGCTGGTTCGCTCTTGCCGAGATCGTATTCGCCGGCGTGCTGATGCCACACTGCGATCGTAATTTTGCTGACTTGCGGATTCAACGGACTCGGATCTGGCCATTTTCCGCCTAGGCAGTCAACGAGTTGACCCAAGGTTGGTTTCATATTCTGACCTATATAGATGCCGCGTTTTTAGGAACTGATTGCCGTGGGGCTTCGTAATTGCCAGCATAGGCGGTTTGTGAGTCGTAGAGTGCGTTTATCGCATTATTGTGTGTCTCGCTCGAATTGCGGCAAAGGATCGAGTAGAATATTTACAGGCCCGCGACATTCGTTTCAGGCACAGGGGTATCAATAACCAGAGAAGAAATTAAAATAGACCCCCCGACCTTCGCTGCAGCGCGAAGATTGGCCTCATCAATCATCCAATCAAGATTTGAAGACCCATGCAGAGTAATCCCGTAGCCGAAGGACACTATCGTATTCGTAAAGCAGGTGCGAAAAGTGATATTTCGAAGTCGATTTGGAATGGCAAGAAATGTCACTATGTTCAAATTGGAATTGAACTGACTGGATTTGCGAATCTTGAGGAAGCAATGGAGTTCGTTGCCGGCAAAGACTTGGTCGCCGATCGGATGTCATTGGACTTCGGTATGAAGCCGGCCGAGCCGGAAGAAGAAGTTGCCGAAGAAGAAGCCGTCGCAGAAGAAGATGACGCAGCGACTGCTTAGGTTACCTCCGCTTTGTGAGAACAACGTGTGGTCGCCTCGCTGATCGTGGCCACACGACTCGCAACCTATTCCAAGTTCGCAACTTCTCCACCGTTACGCGAAAAAATCGCTTGGTAAACGGTCAGGCTGATGTCGGAGGACATGAATCGAGTCGATCCATCTCCGATCTGCACATTCATTCCTGAATTGTGATAACTGCCAAAAGAGATTTCCATCAGCGCCCCATGAATCGTCGGCTGATTGACTCGAGCATTCATTGCGACCAGTGCTGAGCCGACGACTTCTGAAAAGTCTCCTTGCCCTGTTCCACCATTGGCCGAATCGCAGTGATTGCGTCTGATGTCTGGCGACCCAATGAACCAATGGTCGGTTGAGTTACCGTTCTTGTTGAAAGTTGGGTCGGTTCGCGACTCAGCCAGGAAGACGGTGTTTGACAGACCATCAGTCACGGAAGCAAATCTGGTTTCACTGTTGCCCCAGAAAACTCCATCTGGGTTGTTGCTGCACGCGGAAATTGAACCGGGTAAGTTGGGTCCGCTGTCGTCTCCACGAACGAGCGAACCAATACTGGCTCGATACTCTGAAGGAACGCGACCTTCGACACTGTTGTGATCATAGTGGTCGCCCAATGGCGACGAAGGACAACGGGTAATCGGAATGACCGTGCCGGCAGCAAGTTCATTTGCACTTCCATCGGTCGTCCAACTGGCACCACGTTGAAGCATCTTGTGCACGTTTTGTTGTTCGATAAATGGAAGTAACTCGATGCCCCAAGTAAAACCATCGTTATCCCATCCATAGGGCAAATGTTGGTGGGAAGACTCGTAGTTGTGCAACGAAAGTCCCAGTTGCCGAATATGGTTGGCGCACTGGATTCGACGAGCTGCTTCGCGAACCTGTTGGACTGCCGGAAGCAACATGCCAATCAAGATCCCAATGATGGCGATCACAACCAGTAATTCGACCAGTGTGAAACCAGTTCGGGCGATTCGCTTCATTGGTGGGCTGCTGTTCATGAAGTGCTCGGAAGGCGATCAATGCGGGAATGCTTTTGGCTTGACTGGTAAGTCGATATTGTAGTCTCAAGTGGGAGTTGGCGGGTGTGGTGGTGATGCAACAGCAAAAAACCACATCTTCAATCGCCTGCAACGTCATAGACGGGTTGGTTTTGGTCTGGAATAGCTTCCAGACCGGGCCGGTGATTTATGAATTCTTGCCCCTCTGCAATCGCACAGTTGAACGCATGCTGTAAATCAGCCGTCTTGAAAATGAACTTTTGATTCCAGTCGCGATTGTGCCAAGTCGTCTGATCGTCGTGATGGATGACTTCAACGCCGTCATACATTCCAGCACAACTTGGCGCGCCACAGGCGCACGTCCAGATAAAGAAGGTCCCATCTTCTGCGATGCTGTCGCGTAGCTCACTAAGATTGATATGTTCCGGATCGGAATCATCCGATTTCACATTGTTGAACTCCAACACCGCGACCAGAAAATCGGGCTCGCCAGGTTCGCTGTCGACGATATGTCGAATTCGAACTGAGTCGACAGTCAGTGGCACGATCGTTCGCGACAGCCAGCGTCGGAAAATTGCTGGCAATTTAAGGTTGATGCTGACGTGAATTGGCCACTTCAATATTCGCATGAATGCTCTCTAAGTTGAGCTGCGTCAAGCTTCACTTCCCAATCCCAATCAAAACAGGGTCGTGATCAGAACTGCGAAACACATCGGTTTCGAAAAGTGTTTTTGGGTTGTATTCTTGGTTATAGTCTAGGAATCTTGGCTCGTCAGCGTTGATATGCCACGTCCCGATTCCGGTAACATCGGCAGCCAGCGAACTGGTTGCAAAAGCGTGATCCAAGCTGCCGGACTGGCCGCGGTAGATGTACGAGTAGTGAGCGTCTTCAGTCGTTGTGCCTTTTCTTCCGGCCAATCGCTCGTTTAGATCAACCAACCCTTTGGCTCGCAACGCATCGATTGGGTCTTCCTGTTCGTAAGCATTCAAGTCGCCGACAACCAGAATTCGAGCTTCGTCATTATCTTTTTTCAGTCCGTCAATGTATTTGCAAATCGCGAGTGCTTGAGAGCGTCGTTTGGCGTTGTAGGCACCCTGCCCGTCTCCTTTGTTTTTGTTGGCCACATCGGCGGAAGAAGAACCGCCTTTTGACTTAAAGTGGTTGACAACAAAGACGAACGATTTCTCATTGTCCTTCGATTTGAAGTTTTGCACGACGGGTGTTCGGGCTCCGTCAAAAGCTTCATCGACGATCATCTTAACGCCGTCCACCGCTGAAACTCGATCGGATCGATAAATGATTCCGACACGAATCGCGTTCTCTCCGCCGGGTGCTTCACGAAAGCCGTCGGGTAAACCGCAGGCCTTGAATGTTTCATTGCCAAGTTTCTTGTTCAGTGCGGCGACGAGTTGAATTTCGGCATCGAGATTGTTTTCAAGTTCCATCAATCCGATCACATCGGCCTTGAGCGCCAGAATCGCAGCAACAATTTTTGCTTCCTGTCGCTTAAATTCTGATTTTGAATCGGCGCCGCGAGCCTTGTTGCGTCCGTTGTCGATCGTCGAGTAATAGTTCAGCACATTGAAACTGGCGACCGTCAGGTCAGCTTTGCCAACATCAGGTCGCGCTGGTCGAGGAGCTGGCTTCCAATCGAGCGGTTTGGATGGAACCAGCACAATGTTGTTTCGTTCTTTCATCAATTTACCAGATACGCCTTTAACGACGGATCCCGCGCGGACCGTTGGATACGCCTTGCCTAGACCAGGAAACAGAGTTGGCGGAAAGATGTTTTGCTTTGATGATTCGTCATCAATGATGAGCGTCCCTTTATCGTTGAATTTCTGCGCCTTGACAACTTTCGCAACGTTGTTTCCGCCTTCGAACGATGTCGCTGCGGGATCTTTGTCGTTTGGGTCGATATGACTGGTGGGAACATAAAGTCGACTTCGAGCTACTTTGATTTGGCCGCGACGAGCCAAATCGTAGGTGTCGACGATGACGAGATCTCCTTCGATGACGACTTCTTTGCCAACGAGCGAACGCCAGTCGACTGAACTCAGATCGCCGCTGATGACAGTAGCCTGTTGAGCCTGAGCCAGATTGGATCCGATGCAGAGCATAAGCGTGATCGTTGTCAGGGTCAGAAATGTGTCGCGAGTTGTCTTTGCTGTGCAGGTCATGTTACGGGGTTTCAAAGGGCATGGTTTCGATGACATAGGTTTGTCATTGTCGCGTCAAAGGTCAATCCACCGAATCGTTTTTATGACAGGAACACGATGATGGGCAGGATACATGCTGCCCTTCAAAAGACAAACGCAGATCTATACCGAAAAAGTTTGCTCGATGGTTTAGGCGACGTTTATCTGTGTGATTCCGTGACTCGCTCCATCCATCTTTGCCTATGTTGGCTTGCTGACTACCGACCTGACCGCGACAATGAGCCCATGTTGTCCAAGTCAAATTTGGAGAGATTCCTGTGGCCAAAGCGAAGAAAAATACGAAACGAAAAAATGATCCGTCGAAGTGTAACTACGAAAAGATGACGAATTGGGATAAGGTTCTGAATCGTTTGGAAGAGGGTAATGCTCGTTACAAGTCTGGCAATTTGATACACCCAAACCAGCTACCAGAATGTCGCGAGCGTTGGATTGACGATCAGGAACCGTGGTGCATCGTTTTGTCTTGCGCAGACAGTCGTGTCACGCCTGAAATGGTTTTCGACACTGGCATCGGCGAATTGTTTGTAGTCCGCGTGGCGGGAAACATTGCGAACGCATCGACGATTGCGAGCATCGAATACGCCGCGTTCAAACTGAAAAAATACGTCAAGGGGATCGTGGTCTTGGGACATGAGGGTTGCGGCGCCGTTAACGCTGCAATAGATGTCAGAGACGCCGGAAATGCTGCTTCTAGCCCTGCACTACAACACTTGGTCGGGCATATCATGCCCGCGCTGCAAAAGACTCCAAGCGGCAAGAATAAAAAGGCTGGCTATGTACGTGCCAACGCGCGATTGGCCGCGGCAGATCTTATTGCTCGTTCAAAGATAATTCAGGACTCCAAGCTTCCGATCGTGCCAGCGTATTACCGTTTGAAGAGCGGTGACGTCGAATTTTTGAGCGAGATCAAGCGCGGGTAGCGCGAAGCATCTTTTGTCTCCTGCATCCTCTGATAGATCAAACATCATGAAGAAACACGAATGGCGCGAGAAAACTGAGGACGGCGAGACGCGTTTGGTTACAGCGACGCGACATGCCGGCAAATGGCAGCTTCAGTCACGCCTGAAATCAGAAAACGAATGGACCAAATTTCCAAAAATTGAGCTCGAAGATTTGGAGACGCTGCTCGACATCATCGAGAAGAAGTATCAGCGTAGTCGCGTTCCTCACGAACACGTTAAGGAAATTGAAACCTTGATTGCTGCAGCGCAGCCTCGGAAGCAATCGTGAGCAAACGATTCTGAATCCGTTGGCTAACAGTAGCACGACTCTCCGAGTCGTTCGTGGCTGTGTGAAATGAATCGGAGAGGTTGTGAATTAATTAGGCATGTGCTTTACGAAGGTATTCGCGCCGTTCGTAGTACCGGTTTTAACCGGAATTCCTCCACTTCGCTCAAGCTAGATTCCGCCTAAAGGCGGTACTACAAACACAGGGTGCAAAAAATTCACAGCCTCTCCGAGTCGTTCGTGGCAGTGCGAAACGACTCGGAGAGTCGTGCTACTTTCGTTTTGCGTGCTTGGGATCGAAATAGTCCGAAACGGCGCCGTCAAAGATCGAAATCGCCTGTTTGACAAATTCATTTTCATTGAGCTCTCGAATCTGCTGCGCGCGGGAAAGCTGCGGAGCGATGGTCTCTGCGGTCGGTGCGTTTTTCGACAAAACAAAGTCAATTCGAATGCGACGACCAGCAACTTCGCGCAACGCGGCCTCAATTTTTGCTTTGCGGTCGGTGCGAGAACACATCGTGCGGTGCATTGCTTCGAACAGCGCGACTTCGATGTGATCGGGAGACTTCGTGGTCAACGTATCAAAGTTCGATGCCATATCAGCTGTCATGTCTCCCATCGTTTGCATGGCCGATTGATACATTGTCTTAATGTCTCCACTGGCAGGCTCCGCGATGGTGCTGCTGCTTGCTGAAGTTGATTCCGGTTCGAGAGTCGCCACGGCAGTAGCGGCAACGGTTGCGCTCGCGACAACAGCAGCGGAGGCAGCAACTTCATTGGTCCCAGCAGCAGTCGCGCTTTTTTGAACTTCAGCAACTTCAGCTTTAGGTGCGACTTCTGCGACAGGCTTCGTTGGGACGACTTCTGGTACGATTGGTGGGTCCGGTTTCGAAGGTTGCTCAATTACGTTTTTTTTTTCTGAGCTTTTGCCATGCACGATCGCTTTTCCTGCTGGCATCTTGGTTAAGGTATTCACCAAATCGGAAATCGATTCCAGCTGCTGCAAATTGCATATCCGTACAGCAGCGACTTCCAAAAGCACCCGAGCGTGAAGGCTGGATTGCATTCGAACGACCGCCGTATCGAGAATCTGCACGATTGTCAGCATGGTTTGCAGGCCCAGCTGGCCGCCAACGTCCCTTAAGCTTTGAGCATCGCTAGCCGAACAACTTTGCAGGACTTCATCGCCGCAGCCGATGTGCATGGCCATCATGTCACGGAAGTAGCCTAACAGTTGTCCCGTCAATTGCCCCGCATCCACGCCGCCGGCAATGCTTTGATGGATCAAGTTCATTGTCGTCGTTGCGTCGTGAGCCGTCATGGCACTGGCAACTTCGGCGATGCGGCTCATGTCCGTCGTGCCGAGCAACTGATGGACTTCTTCGACGGTTATGTCGTTGCCGCAAAACGAAAACAACTGTTCCAGCAGCGATTGGCTGTCTCGCATTGAACCGTTCGCGCGGCGCGCTAACAGTTGTAGCGCTTCGTCACTGGCGGCTACATTTTCTGTTTCAGCAATCTCTCGCAATCGATTGGTGATCTCGTCCGGTTGGACAGGAGAGAAGTCATACCGTTGGCAGCGCGACAGGACCGTAATTGGGATCTTTTGAGGATCCGTTGTGCAGAAGATAAACTTTACATGCCCCGGAGGTTCCTCCAGCGTTTTGAGCAACGCGTTGAACGCTTGCTGAGTCAACATGTGGACTTCGTCGATAATGTAAATCTTGTAACGGCCGCGGCCGGGTCGAATCGCCGCATTGGATCGGAGTTGCCGAATCTCATCGATTCCGCGGTTACTGGCACCGTCAATTTCGAGGACGTCCACGTCTTCGCCGACGGAAACGGAATTGCAAATATCGCATTCGTTACAGGGCGTCGGTGTGGGGCCTTTGGAACAGTTGAGACATTTCGCGAAAATTCGAGCTGACGAGGTCTTGCCGACTCCACGAGCACCGGTGAAAAGATACGCATGACCGACGCGATTCGATTCAATCGCGTTGGACAAGGCTCGGGCAACGTGTCCTTGTCCGACCAAGTCTCCGAAAGACTGTGGACGGTAGCGTAGTGCGACGACCTGATACTGCTCGCTCGCGTTTGGGTCAGTCGAATTGGTTGGTTCGGGACTCATGGATTCCTGCAAAAACGGGGTCGATCCTTGGCCGATATTCTATCGTTAAATGCCGCCGGACAGAATGAGGCCACAAAACGAATCGAAGGTTTGAATTTACGGACCGGAACCGTTACGCTGAGAGATGATAAACGCCAATTGCCACCTCAAAACCTAATTGTTGCGGAAGCGAAAACATGGGACTTTTAGATATATTCGAAGCGATTCTCCAGCCAGAAAAAAAATCCAGCCGCAGCGAGAGTTCCCGGAGAGGCGTTCGCCTGCCTGACCTTGACCCGACTCCGACCGTCGGCGATGGCGGCATCGGAGATGTCATGCACTCGGTGGTTCAAGTCGTCGCATTGCGAGAGGGCTTCCGTGGCGGAATGTCATCGGCGTGGACTGGCTCCGGCACGATCGTGCATCCCCAAGGAGTCATCCTTACGAATTGTCATGTCGCGAATCCACGAGCGATGGGAATGTCATCTCCTCCCGCAGATCGGCTGGGGATCGCCATCACGGAAAAATCTGATCGAGCCCCTGCCCTTTCTTATTTTGGCGAATGCGTTTGCTACGACGTGGACTTGGACCTTGCCGTGATTCGCATTGTTTGCGATGTCAAAGGACGAAAGATCCGCAAGCTTAATCTTCCGTCGGTTGCCCTTGGTGACAGCGATGATTTGAACTTGGGTGACCGCATTTCGATTTTTGGCTATCCCGGAATCGGCGGAGAAAACGTAACGTTCACTTCGGGTAGCGTTTCAGGATTCTCGAAAGAAAAAGGCGTCCGTTCACCTCGAGCTTGGGTTAAGACAGACGCGACGATTGCCGGAGGAAATTCTGGTGGCACGGCGGTTTGCCCGAAAGGTTTCCTCGTCGGAGTTCCGACACAAGCAGCCGCGGGAACCGGAATCACGCCCGTCGATGCCCGACCGGTATTGGACACTAATAAGGACGGACGTATCGATCAGCGTGATACACCAATGGCGATTGGCGGATTCATTAACGGTTTGCGTCCGATTAACTTGGCGATTCCGTTGCTCGAAAAAGCCGGCATGCGTGTCAGCAAGGATCGCGGTGATTCGCACGATATGCCCGAGCACAAACCGGCTCCGATTCGCGGATTCGATTTCGATTTGATTCGCGAGAAGCCTGAGTTTTCGAATCTTCTGTTTTCAACACGAGTGACAGACGATGGTCGACCGATCTATCCAACGTCCAGCATTCCGGGCGGCGTCGATGAAGTTTACGCTTCGTTTGACTTCGACAATATGCGAAATGGAACTCCTTGGAGTGTCGTTTGGATGAATGAAGGTAAAGTCATCATCGAACAAAAAGATAATTGGGATGATGGCGAAGAAGGTCGCAAGACGGTCAAGATCGCAAACCAGCGCGGTGTTCCTAATGGCCAGTATCGTTTGGTCGTCGGTATCGGCGGCGAAATCAAGCTCGAAGGCGACATGCATGTTGGACCGATGGTTGACGAATCGGACAGTGAGATTTCTGGACGAATTGTCGATGGCAGTTCCGGACGTGGCATCGATGGTGCTCTCGTGATTGTGTTGAAGCCTAAAGTTGAAATGCGACGGTTTCTCTCTGCTCGCAGAGAATCCGATGTTCAAAGCTCGACCGAGTCGGAGCGGGATGGTTCTTTCAAATTGCCTGATCAGCTCCCCAAGGGGAATGCATACAGTATGGTGATTGCAGCGCGAGGATATCGTCCTCTGACGGTCGAGCATGCGTTGCGAGTTAGTGCTGGAGCTCCAGAAAACGCGGATGTTGGTGAAATTGAACTCGAAAGAGATTGAGTTCGGATTCGAGTTGTTGATTTTGAGTGTCTCTCAGCGGATACTTTAATAGTTGGAAACGTTGCCAACTGAGATCCCATTCTGGATGACGGTATGAAACTGATTGGATACGCCTTCGAAACCGGCCGCATTGATTTTGCGCGCGTCGACAATCCGTGGGCTTTCCAAATGATCGACAACGGCATGAAGGCCAGTCAAAAAGATCGTATTGTTCTTGATCCGTTGCAAGCCCCGATCGAATTGCGGTCGGCGGAGGTCAACGAGGCGGAACCCGTGTGGATGAAGGCGACAGAGCTTCTCCTGCGGTCCGCAAACCAGATTATCTTGCAGTATCGCGAGCCGGGTTTTTTGCGTTTCCGTAAAGCAACTCACGAAGCAAAGCAAAATCGAACTTTCATCACCCTTGGAAACCAGGACGAAGCAAACCTGTTCGCCGAAGAGCACTGGCAAAACATTCGCTATTTCTTCGCGTTTCGCCGCAACATCATCAACTTCGACATCACGACAATCATTACGCACAAAGAGGGACAGGGCGCCGGAGAGCAAGGCATGAGTCGGATCGAATTGCCCGCGCGAATGGAATTAGTGGACGACGTTCCCAAGATGACCTTCGATTCTTCAGGCGCTAAAGCGACGACCGACATCATCGACTGGCGCGGTACGGTGGTCGAAGGCGACACGGGACGCTACGCTCCCGAAGCCAGCTACATCAAGCTAAATTTTGCTCAAGTGAATCGACCGTTCACGTTTCTACACGAAGACCGAAAAGAGTTTCGCAATCATTCGTTCACTTTCGGAGGATCGAAAATGGATGGATTGTTGTCGCGCGTGATCAAGGCCCGCATGCGAGACGCCGCCGAGACGTAAGAAGCACGCAAACTTCGTGCAACGCAATGTCGGTCAGCTTTCCAATTTTCCAAGCTGTTAGCGTGCCGGCGCGACCGAGCTTCTGAGCCAGCGCATTTTCCAGTGTCCTACCGGTTCACTCCGCCCGCTATCGGTTGAAGTCGATGTTGTCTGGATCGATGTCGTCGGGGTCGGTCTTGGGAACCGGAAGCGAGCTGCCTTTTGAGCGATTCGAATCCTCTGCCGCGTTGGGCAATTCCGTGTCCTCATCGACGATCATTTTGCTGGGAACCAAAATCGGCATGACCGCGTTCAGCTTTGGCGCCAACTGCAGCGGATCTCTTGAGAATATCCACATCAACAGCAGATAGGCGATTGGAATTGCCAACAAGCCACCGACGCCAATCTTGATTGCTTCCAGCACAGGGCTTCGGTTGCTAGTCTTTCGAGGACTGCTGCTGCGACTTCGCGAACCTGAACCCGGCTTGGAATCACCGTCTTTGGCTTTGCTTCTGAGAGCTGCTGCAGCTCTCTGCTGTTGCAGTTTTTCGCGTTCTTCGTTTGCGCGATCTCTACGGCGAGCAAGTTCATTTGATTCCGCTTCGCTCAGCGGACGCCCCGATTTCTGGCCGGAACTTTCAGACGATGACTTTCGTCGACGCCGACGACGTTTTCTTATACCGGCAGCAAGTTGCGGCGGAACGACAAACTTTCCGTCGGCTTGCTCAGTGGTCGAATCGGTTTTGATGCCGGTTTCAATCTGAACGTCTTCGGTCGTCGTGCTGACAGGGCTAGGTGCTGATCCGTCAACGAATTGAATTTCGGGTACTTGCTGATTCAGGACGCTGGCAAGCTGGAATCGGCTGTCGCAATGAGGGCAACTTACCGAACTCTCTGGGCGTACGTTGATGGGGATGCGGATGATCCCCTCGCACTGCTCGCAGTTCGCAAATAGGAATTCTGGTTTTTTGTCCGAAGTGGAGCTCATTGTTTTCATTGTTAACGGCCTGCCGGCGTAAATTGTCTACCCTTGTTTTCGAATGGATAGATGCCAGCTCTTTCAATGAATATACCGACAAATGTCTGTGGAGAGCAAATCACGATACTCAATCGTTAAAGTCCGTAAACTGGGTACAGTCTCGATTGCAAATCCGCTATCAGTGACTCGTGCGACAGATCCAATCCTGTCACGCGTTTTCCAAGCTGTGCGGAAGAATATTTCTGTCCTTGGCGATGAACATGGTCATTTAGCCACAATTTCAAATCGGAAAACTCGCCTTTTGCAAACAAAACGCCCAAATCACCAACTTCCTTTTCGGCACTCGCGAAGAATTGACTCGCGTAAAGATTGCCGAGCGAATAGGTCGGGAAATAGCCGAAAAGTCCCGCGCTCCAGTGGACATCTTGGAGGACTCCATCGGAAAACGACGGCGGCGTGATGCCCAGTGAAGATTCATATTTCGAATTCCAGGCATCTGGCAGATCCTCGACGGACAGTTTGCCATCGATCAAGTCTCGTTCGAGTTCGAATCGAATGATGATGTGCAAGTTGTAAGTCGCCTCATCCGCTTCGACTCTAATCAGCGAAGGCTGCACGGTGTTGATGGACGCACAAAATGAGTCAACCGTTTGATCGTTTAGCGCGTCCGGGAAATGCTGCTGAGCAACGGGAAAGAAAAATTTCCAAAACGCACTCGAACGTCCAACCAGATTTTCCCAAAGCCGCGACTGCGATTCGTGAATCCCGAGAGAACAATATTTTCCAGTTGGAAGTCCGTATTGGTCACTTCTGAGACCTTGCTCGTACATGCCGTGGCCTGCTTCGTGAAGTGTGCCAAAGAAGCCGGAGTTAAAGAACGAACTGTCGTACCGCGTAAGGATTCGGCAATCGTTGGGTCCAATTTCCGTGCAGAACGGATGATGGGTTTCGTCCAATCGGCCGCGAGCGTAGTCGAAACCAATCTGCTCGGATGCGTATTTAGCAAAAGCCTTCTGAGCGTCGACCGGGAAATTTCGATGAAGTACTTCACTGCTCGGTCGGTTTTCGCTGCCAGCAATTTTTTCAATCAGTGGAACCAGCTCGATTCGAAGCGCTTCCAAAACTTTTGTTACGTCCGCCGTTTTGGCGCCCGGTTCGTATTCGTCCAGCAGCGCGTCGTAGCGACAGTCCTCATAACCAACGGCGTCGGCTTTTTGTTGCATCAAGTCGACAATATTCGAAAGAGTCGGTGCGAACGAAGCGTAATCATTTTGCTTGCGAGCCTGAACCCAAATGTTGTGTCCCGCCGAAGTTGCTTTGGTGATTTCTTCAACCAATTGAGCGGGCACTCGAACATCTTTGTCGAACTCTCGTTTAAGGTTCGAAACGACTGCGGCTTGGTCAGATTCTGGATCTTCGGTCAGTGGCGAATCAGAAAGCTGATTCAATAGCTCGCCCAATTCAGGATCGGTGCGACGACGATGGACTTCTCCGGCCAGAAACGTTAGCTGTTGGCAGCGGTAGTCGTCTGCTTGTGAGGGAAGGTTGGTTTGTTGGTCCCATTCCAGCAACGCGGAAGTTGACTGCAGGAGCGCCGTTTCGCGAACGCGTTGGCAGAGATTTTCGTAGCGGGTTTGATCGTCCATGATGATTCAGTTTCGAAAACAATTTGGGTGATTTATCTTGCCAATCATAACCCGACGCGTAAGCGAGGTACCAGGGCGCACCTCGCTTACGCGTCGGGTTAGGATTTGCACGCGCAAACCAAAAAGTGAAAATTAAAAAAAGCGAAGCGTTCCAATACAAGCCCGACGCGCAAGCGAGGGAGCAAGAAATCCTAGGAAAGATCCGCTCGCTTGCGCTTCGGGCTTGTATTTGTGCAACTTCAAAACGCGTAAGCGAGGTACCAGGGCGCACCTCGCTTACGCGTCGGGATAGGATTTGCACGCACA